>CAMZEO010000005.1 GCA_947305735.1 uncultured Planctomycetales bacterium
AAACGGAGGCGTTTGAAAAGATCGGGGCGCAATTGCGCTCGAACGACGAAGAGAACCGTCGCTCCGCGCGGAGGGAACGCGCGCGGATCCTCGACGCGCTTGTCGAACGCGTTCGGACGGAGCGGCGCGTTTTGTCGATTCTTGTCGAAAGTTGGAGCGTCGGCGCGAAACTCGACGCCTACGACGAATCGCGCCGAAAACTTTTTGACGTCGCGGTCGAGAATCTGGCGGCGCGTCCCGGCGTCTCCGCGTTTGACGACGAAGCGGATCCTCGCGCGCGCGCCGCTTTTGTCGAACGGCTTGACGTTTTGCGCGGAAAGTTGGACGAAATCGACGCCCTCGCTCGCGATTACGCCGCTCTTCTCGCGCGGGAAGAGAACGCGGATTTCATTGAATTCGCGAGAAAAAAGTCGACGGATTTGGACGCTTACGACCTGTTTTTCCGATCGACCGACGTCGAAGCGGCGACGAAGACGCTCGAGGTGCTTCGCGCGACGCTCGACGGAGCCTCCGCGAACGCGAGTTGCGAACGGTGGGGGCTCGCCGCGCGCGCGCTCGAAGCGGCGGGATTGGATCGCGGCGTTCTCGCGGACGGTTTGAACGTCGAACCGTCCGAGGCGCTCGCGGCGTTTCTCGTCTTTGGAGCGGGTCGACAAGGCGCGCGCGAGACTTTCGCGGCGCCGGATCGAGCGTCGACGGACGAGTCGACGGGACCGCGCGGCTCCGAATCGGAACAAGCGAGAGAATCTGACGGAGACGGAACGTCGGAGACGAGCGACGCGACCGGATCCGCCCCCGCGAGCGGAACGTTTTCCGACGCTTCTCCTCAAGACCGCGCGTCGGATTCCGACGGTTCGGACGCGTCGCCCGACTTCGCGCCCGGCGATCTTTTTACCGGCGGTTCGACTCCCGATCTTGAATTTTCCGGAGCGCCGGACTCGGCGCGACCGTCCGGAGCGCCGAAAAACGACGACGCGTTCGTCGCCGAATGGCCGAGAGGAACGCAAGAACGACTGGAAAGAGCGAGGCGTTGGGAGCCCGACGCCGAAACGGTTGAAAAGACGCGGCGGTTTCGCGAACGATTGAGAAGAACGATGGAAGAGCGGCTTCAATAACCGAGCGCTCGAACTCAAACCGCGAGAAAACGAACGGAATTAACGAACGCCGCCCCCTTTAAAGCCGCGCGATGAAAAACGTTCGCGCCATAGGGACGAACACGCCTCTCCTTCTACGGTTTCGGCGCCTGCGGCGGCGGACCGCCCGCGCTAGACGGAAAAGGAACCCCGTCGACAAGTATCTCGAAATCAGAGTTTTGCGATTCGAAATACGGCTTTCCGTTTTCGTCGACGCGAATCGGATAGGGCGCGACGATTCTCTTGCCGTCGACGTCTTTTACGTCGACGTCGACGAAACGTCCGTCCAGTTCCCAGCGGACTTTGTGCAACGCGCAGGGATTGATATTGAGAGGGTTGCGTTGTTTCGCTTCGATATTGTAAGAGTCTGGAAGGAGCCCCGCGAATTTTCCGGTCGGATACTCCTGCCATTCGGCGCTCGTTACGATTCCGTCGGCGATTTTGCGCCAGTCGAGCGCGTCGTCGTATTGAGCCAGACGAAGGAGCGCTTCGGCGTAGTTAAGTCCGCACCATTGCACCGGGGTCCCGATCCAGCACGGCGCGATCCAATTCGTCGTGCCGAAGACGGGGATCGTCGCGTAGAGCATAACGTCTTCGTTGGTAAATTCCTCCAAACGCCATAAATAGACGAACGGCAGTCCCGAGATCGCCCAGCGGCGCGCCTGTTCGAGATAACGCGCGTCGCCCGTCGCTTCGTAAGCGAGCGTATTGGCGAACGAACAATGTCCGGCGGCGACGATATCGGGCGTATGCAGCGATATTTCCCACGTTTGCGCGCCGCGCGGGGTCTTGAGCGCGTTGATAAACTCGAGCCCTTTGAGCCCCGCTTTGAGCGAGTCTTTGTTTCCGGTCAGTCGCCAATGATCCAGGAGTCGATAGACGTATTGTCCGCAGTCGCCCGAGGCGTAGTCGACCGAACTGCCGCGCAGGTACTTGCCCGAATAGCGAAACGAACCGTCTTCTTGCTGGCGTTTGCGTATTCTTTCCGCTTCGCCGTTAATCCATGCGGCAAGCATATCGCCGCGATTCAAGACCAGCAGCGACGCGTAGTTGCGCAAATGCGCCCCCGCTATTTGAACGCGCGGCGTCTCCGGAATCTTTCCGGACAGCTCCCAGATCGTCGAGAGAAAATCGCTTCCGTAACTAACGTAGTCCGGATCAAGACCCGACCCGACCGCCGACCCCCAGCCGTTTTCCAGTTTTAGCGCGGATCCTTCAAACGCGGCGAGATGAAGCGCGTCTTCTTCCGCTTGCGTTCGCGGTCTCGGAGGAACGTCGGGGAGTCCGATTTCTCGCGTCGCTCGGAGTATCGTCTCCTCTATTGGCGCGGGCGCGCTAAAAAGTAGTTTTCCGGATACTTGTCCGCCGAACAAATT
The DNA here is from genome assembly GCA_947305735.1 of uncultured Planctomycetales bacterium. GTDB lineage: Bacteria > Planctomycetota > Planctomycetia > Pirellulales > Thermoguttaceae > RUG369. The sequence goes on from CAMZEO010000005.1 coordinate 2,510, forward strand.
AAAGCGCGACGAAGTCTTGTCCCCGTCGAGAAAGTCGGGAACTGCGAATTCAACGTTCGTCTCGGCGGGGTTCCAGATAATCGCCGCCGAACAGCGTTCGGTCGCGATAGCGGCGTAGGGCGCGGTAACTTGCGTCGACTTGGGCGAGTAACGCGCTCGTTCGTTGGGATTAACGTCGTTAGTCGACGAACTTCGTTCGCCCCGCTCGAGATATTCCGCGCCCGGCAAAACCGCCTGAACCATGTCGCCAAGAACGCGGACAATCGGCGTCTCAATCTTCAGCGGCGAGTCAAGTTCAAAGTTAAGTTCTTCGCCGTCAAGGCGAAAGGTCAACGCTCCCCGTTGAGATTTTAAGATGAAATCGCAACGAACGGAGTCGCCGTTTTGTCGAAGCTCGATCGAATCGATTTTCTCAGAATAATCGCGCGCCAGGGGCGCGAGGACGGCCAAACGCGTTCCGTCGTCTTTACGAACGATTTCCGCGCCGCTTGCGTCCGGCGCAAACCTGACGATCAGCGCGTCGGAACTTAGCGTCGGCCAGTCGTCGCGATCGGTCCGATCAAGAATGTCTTCATGGAACGCGTAAAACGTATGTTTCGTCGACGCGCCCGACTTTTCCAGCGTCGCTTCGACGTCGAGCGATTCAAACGGTCGTTCTTTTGGAAAATAAAGCGTCTCCTCGACTTGCGCGACGTCCGCGTCGAGTTGTTCGACAATAGTTTCGTCGCCGCATTGGATTGTTAGTCGATCGTCGCCGCGGTTGGAGCGCGCCGCATTAAGGCGAAGTTCTCCGTCGTCGATGGAAAAAACGCCGAATTTGACGGGGTTGTAGAATACCCGAGCGATCGCGAATTCGCCGATTTCGTTAATTCCCGCGTCCAGACCAAAATCAAAACGCAACTGCTTCAAAACGCTGGAAGTATGCATTTTGACGTAATATTCGTTCCACCGTCCGAACTCGTCCATGGCGAATCGCGTCGAGCGCGTCTCGTCGTAGTCGGGCTCGTCTTGCTCGGACGAGAAGATTTGAGCGAATCCCGTCGTCGTGCGCCGAGCCCGCAGCTTGACGAAAAAGTCGCCGACGATTCCCAGCGATTCGAGAGGAGGGCTAAAGAAATACGGATCGGAACCGGACGACGTAACGACAAGGGAGGAGTCGGTTTGCGAAAGCTCCACGCTCGGTCCCGGCGTCCACCCTTCGGAAATTTTGGGATAATCAAGAGCGGCGACGACTTGCAGGTCGACGAGTTTTGAGGGAATGACGTCGAGCGGGGGATCCTCTTGCGGAACGTCTTGCGCCAACGCGCCGAACGCGCCGACAAGCCAACAAATCGCCGACGCGGTTAAAACGCGCGTTTTATAAAACATAGGTTCCCTTTCTTGAATAATCATTTAGAATCGTTCTTTTCCTTTGTCCGTTCGGCGCGCCATGTGTCGACGGCTTCGCGAATCGCTTCGCCGGTTCTTGTGGAGATCGTTTTAAATTCCGCGCCCTGATACAGATAGACCGACTGGTCGCCGACGTAGGCGTTCATTTCGTCCCACGGCGAATTGCAATATTCGTATCGACCGAGCAGCGCGTAGAACATCCATCCGTCAAGATTGTTTTGAACGGACGTCTGCATCGGGCCGAACATGTCGTTCGGGGCGCCGAGCGCCTTTTCGCCAAAGCACGGCGTGGTGTACGTCAGACGAATCGCGTACCGTCTTCCTTCGCCGCGAAGTTTTTTTTGATACGCCTCGTTTCCGCCCCCGTTTTGCCAGAAATGGTCGGCGTACGGGCAGTAGCAGTCGACGTACGGCAACATTTTTAAGTCGCTGTCGGCGGGGGCGCCCCAGAGTTCGCCGGGATTGCACCAGACGCGAACGCCGGGCGCCGCTTCTTTGAACTTCTTCGCCAATTCGACCCAGGCGTCCGACATGCTCGCGCCCGGCTCGTCCATAAAACTCCACGCCCAGTCGTCATGCGAATAACCGTAGTCCTTGAAGCTCTTTTCCACTTGAGCGACGTGTTCCGGGGAAACGTCGCCGTCGTTGAGCCGGACGAAGAGTTTTATACCGTACTTCTTCGCGTCTTCAGACGGAACGATCAGGTCGTTGATCACGTTCAGCCCGAGCCGTTTGAACGTCTCCCAGCAGGAAACCTGTTCGTAAGGCGAACTCCATCCGCCGACGTACGGTACGGGCGCGGTTCGCAAGTCGCCCTTGCGCGTTACGTTGAATTGAACGGTCTTTTCGCCGAGTTTCAACGCGATCTTTTCGTCGTTCGAGTCGAGATCGCCGTTGAACGTAAGCCATAGTCCGACCGTCTGTTGAGGCGGAATCGAAATCGACTTGCGTTCCAGAAGCGGATGCGGCGCCCAGCCGAATTGCGGGGAAAGCGTGAACGCCTGTAGTCGGCATGAGAGGAGCTTCGCGGCGTCGTCGACGATTTCCGGTTTGATCGTTCGCGGTTCGTCGCCTTCGTTGCGAATTAAAAGCGAATAGGATTTTTGAGCGCCGTAGGGAAGTTCGACGTCGATCGGCTTGTCGATCGTTTCGCCCGACTTGGGCGTCGACAGGCGCGCGAACCCCGCCCAGGGATCCGACGTCCAGAACATCAGTCCTTTACTTTCGCTTGTCGGAACGATTTCGCCTTGTCCTTCCGGCGCGAAGTTTGTCGCGTTCGTTACGATCAGACAGTCGTAGCGACGATACGTCAAGCCGGGTCCGTATTCTTTCCAAAGCGTCAACTTGACTTCGCCCGCAGGGAGTTCCGCTTTTGTTTCGACCCATTTTAAGCCGGGCGATTTCTTATTTTCTTCTTCGTCGGCGCAGAACGTTGCTTCCGTCTTCCGACCGTCCGCGCCTTCGATCGTCAAGCGGTATTCGGCAAGATAGCCGGGCAAATCCAAAACGCGCGACCAGAACGAGTAAACGCCCGGCTTCGGAACGTCGAGCGAGTATTCCGCTTTGACGAGCCCGTCTCCGTAACTGGCGACGAGGACCCGGCCGCCGGACGCGTCGGCGTTTCCTTCCTTCCACCAGCCGTCGACGACGTTGAAGTCTTCGCCCTCGATCTTCTTAATAAACGCGTCTTTAGGGAACGAATCGAGGAATTCCTGGAATCTGATCTTTTCGTCCCGAATTTGGCGCGGGGTTCCGATCAGGTTGGAATCCGGGTCGAACGCCGTCAGCGACGCCATCCTTCTTCCTTCGACGCCTTCGAGTTTGTAGTCGGCAAGGTCGGCGAAAAGGGCGTCGCGCCATTCTTTCCACAACGCGAGAAGCTCGGGGTCCGTCTCCCCGACGACTGGTCGCAGTTCCCAGAGTTTGGCGAGCGAGCGCGCCTGTTTCGAAGGACTTTGGAGCGTTTTTGTCGACGGGGTCGGAACGGCGATCGGCTCTTCGGTCAAGACGACCGACGCGATTCGGCGCGGCGCGAAGGGCCCGTCGTGGATCATGCCCGCGACGGTAATTGTTCGCGCGCCCTTTTCAAGCCAGATCATCGGCGTCGATTCCCAGAGGAACCCGGTCGGTTCGTCGCGACGGTTCGGCAGCGGATCGTTGACGCGTCCCATCTCCGCAAAGTCGAATTTCCACGAGAAAACGTCTTGAACGACCGCCTGATTCGAGCCCGTAAGTTCGGCGACCTTGGAGTCTTCGACGCGAACGATAAAGGACGCGGTCGAGCCCTGGTCGTGGTAGTATTCGGTCCAGAGTCGATAGTAGCCCGACTTTGGGATCGTAACGACGGCGCGCGTCGCGCCGCCTCCGTGCCCGCTTGGATAGGACGCGACCGCGCGATCGGCGACCGTTTCGACTCCCCAGCCGTTTGTCGCGGGGAAATCGGCGCCGTTAATCCAGACGGTCGCGATATTTTTCGGGACGGCGGAGGATCGGCCGAGCTCGTTGTTTGGCTTGCGCGCGAGGAGTTTTGCGCGGAAGTCTTCGTGTTCTTTCGCGTAATAGTAGAAATGTTTAAACGACGAAAGCGCGCTGCCGAGCGTCGTCCAATTGAGTTCGTTGGGCTCGTCGTCGATTGCAAACGACGCGGGACACATAAGCGCTAACGCAAAGAGCGCGAGGAATAGTCGACGGATTTTAGTCATGGACGTTCTTTACTTCGGTTAGAGGGTGAATTGAAGAACGGGTCGTCGGCGATTATACCATTTTGTTTGACGAAATATAGCGTTTTTTAAAGATTTGCGATTTTTTAGCGCGTTTCGCAGTTACCGCGTTTAAAGAACGCGACGTCGGACGTAAGAAAGAACTGTTGATTTTTCGAGACTCGCTCCGCGCGGCGCGGATAACCGTCGCGATCGCGACGGAATCAGGCGCAAGCCCGATCCAAAAACACTGCGTTTTGGCGGATTCGCAAGCCGGAGACGCCAATCTCCGGATAGACAGGCGTTTTGGTTTTGCGCTGATTTGAGAAATCGACTCGTTTTGGCGCCGCGTTGTTCAAGAGAAACTGTGTTGACGGGTGCTCGTCGATCTATGCGGCCGGAGCTCCGAGGCAGAGCCGACCAACGGGAGGCGGTTCTAAAAGCCCCTTCGTCTTTTAGAAGGCGTCTTGCGAACTGGAGCTTAGGCGTCGCGTTATTTGGGAACCTCGCGTTTTAGCGGCGAAATGGATTGACGTCTTCGAAGTTTAGTTTTCGTCTGAATCAAGCCAGATTTTGACGTCGGCGACGTCGACGCGTAAGATTCTCGCAATCATTTCGTCGTCCAATCCTTCGGCGCGCATATTTGAGGCGTTTTCCTTCAACGTTTCCAGACGCCCTATTTCGATTCCTTGCGCCAAATATTTCTTCTCATACTTCTTCTCTACCGACTTATTGTATCTCTCTCGTTGTACTTCTTCGTCAAATAGTCTTTGCACCATAGTAATCACCTCGTTTTTATGCTTCTGAAAATATTCCGCAAGATAGCCTTTTTCAATACAGATTCTGATCGTTTCCTGAATGCAGCGGACGCTTCTCCCGTATATTGGTCGTTGTTCGTTAAATACTTTACAAAACCCGATATATTCCCCGTAAATCGTGCCGTCGATCGTACTGAGAACCGTTACTTCCAGGTCGAGCGAACCGAGTCCTCCGAAACACTTTTCCCTTAAAGAGAGCTTTTTCGGAACGTCATTGGATCCGCTGTAAACGACGTAACACTCTACCGGAGGCAATTTCAAAGCGGCGGAGTCGTGTTCGTCTAGTCCTAAGTCATCGATGTAGCGACGGCAAGTCGCGGAGACGTAAAAAACATACGCAACGGTATGTTTTCGCACCAGTCGCTTTGCGCCTCGACGAGCATAATCAGCTTGTTTCCGACCGTAAAGCCAAGATCGTTGCAAAGCGTGTTGACAAAAGCGGATTCGAGCGTTCTTATCTCGACGTCTTCGATTTTCGCGTCTTTGTCTTCCGGATGAAGATCCTTGTAAAGACGAAAGACATACGATTCGTCGCTGAACAAATCGACGAACACGCTGTCTTTAGAATTTCGTTTGGTAGTTTCTTCTGGCATGATTCCGGCCTCGTATTCTCCCCTCGCGTTGCATTATAGTATGAGAAACGAATCGACGTCAAGAGCTTCGAAAAACAAAAAGATTTCGGGTCGATTTTTCAAGAAGCGTCCCGCGCGGCGCGGATAGCCGTCGCGCGATCGCGACGGAATCAGACTCGCGCCAGATTTAAAAAGCGCGGCGTTTTGGCGTGTCGTCGCGCAAAAGAAAAGGGTCGCGAACGAACAACGGTCCGCAACCCTTTTTGCGTTAAGGCGAAGCGATTACGCGACGCGTCACATCATCGCCAGGAACTGCGAGGCTAGCACGACGAGCACGAGCGCGACGGGGTAGGTCGCCGCGTAAGCGGCGGCGACGTCGTCGGTTTTCGCGGTGTTGATGAGCGCGCCGAGCGCCGGGGTGGAGGTCATGCCGCCGGTGATGGAGCCGAGATTGTTGAGCATGCACAACTTGACGATTTTGCTCGCGACAAAGTAGCCCAGGAGCATCGGGACGAGTTCCATAATCGCGCCGTAGACGAACAGAATGAATCCGTATTCTTTAACGTCGTGAACGAACCCGGCGCCGCCGGGAACGCCGGCTCCGATGAGGAAGAAAACCAGACCGAATTCACGGAACGATTTTAAGAAGTCGGTCGAAATCTTCATGCTGATCGGACCGAGACGTCCAAAATGTCCGAGAATCAAGCCCATGATCAGCGCGCCGCCCGTGTTGCCGAGCGAGAAGTTCGCGCAGCCGGGAAGCGGAACGTAGACTTTGCCGAGCAGGACGCCGAGAATAATCGCGAGCGCGAACGGTCCAAGCCCGATCGGGTCGAGTTTCAAAAGATTTTCGGGAAGTCTGCGATCAACGACAATTTCGCCCGCCGCCTGCATCTTCTTTTGCTCTTCGGTAATGTCGGCGCGGAGAAGCTTCGGAACGAGTTGGACGAACAGGACGACCCCGACGACTCCAAACGGATACCCGATCGCGTGGCCGACGGTGCAGCGGTCGACGAGCAGGTTCTGAATCTCTTCAACCGACAGCGACGACAACTCGGGGTGTTCCAGCATGTACGTGTCGAAGACGCCCGCGTTCACGTACGCGTCGCACAACGTCGGACTGGCGTTTTGCAGAACTTCGTTCGCGGCGGCGAAGCCGGGCGTGGTGGTTAGCGAACCGGAAAGAATCCCGACGAGCATCGCGGCGTCGACGTCGGTGATCTTGATAAGCGCGGCGCACGTGAGCGCGGCGGTTCCAATGATAACCAGACCGAGAAGCGCGTACGATTTGTAGTTTTGCTTGAGATTCTTGAAGAATTTCGGGCCAGCGATGAACCCGACGCTTGTGACGAAGCACAACAAGCCCAGGTCGCTTACGAGCTTCATCGACGTCTTCATCTTCGCTTCGTCGACGGTGACGAGCCCAATTTGGTGCAGGAGCGAATCGTTGGCGCAGCCGAAATGACCGAAGACAAGCGCGATAAGGAACACGCCGGCGGTGCCGAGCCCGACGCCTTTAATTTCGATTTTGCCGAGCAGATACCCGACGACCGTAATCAGGAAAACGAGGAACAGGATATTGGCGAACGGGGTCATAAAAACTTTGGCGAGATAGCCTTTTTCCGCCTTTTTTTCTTTCGGACTCTCGGCGGGTTGAGGGGCGCTTTCGGCGGCGGGGGTCTGTTCCGGCGCGGCTTCGGCTACTGTTTCCCGCGCGACGTCGACGGCGGCGCTTTCGGCGGTCGGTTGGTCCGCGGGGGGTTGTAAAGCGGCGAGCGCGGGTTGCAACGCGCAAACGCACAACGCCGCCAAAAGTATCGCGGCGGCGGTCTTCAACGATCCAAATCCAATTTTAGATAACAAGGGAGCGTCTCCAATTGTATATTATATGTTTTGTAACACTTGTTCTGACATATGGTTAAGCGTCAGAAGTTTTTTATTGCCATCGTGGGAATAAAGGTTTGCGATATAAAAGGCGCGAAGTTCCGTCGACGAACGTCGAATTTCAGAACCGCGCGCCTGTTCTTACGCGAACGCGAAACGGCTCGCGTTAATCCTGAAGTTTCGCGAGAAGGAACTCGCGATTGAGACGAGCGATATGAGCGATCGAAACGCCTTTGGGGCATTCGGCTTCGCACGCGCCGGTGTTCGAGCATGCGCCGAATCCGAGTTCGTCCATCTTGGCGACCATCGCCTTGGCGCGTCGCGCGGCTTCCGGACGACCTTGCGGCAGCTTCGCGAGCGCGGAGACGCGCGCGGCGACGAACAGCATGGCGGAACCGTTTTTGCACGTCGCGACGCAGGCGCCGCAACCGATGCACGCGGACGCGTCCATCGCTTCGTCGGCGTCTTTCTTGCTGATTTGAATCAGGTTGGCGTCGGGCGCTATGCCGGTGGTCGAGATAAACCCGCCCGCCTGGAGGATTTTGTCGAACGCGTTGCGGTCGACGACGAGGTCTTTAACGACCGGGAACGCGGCGGAGCGCCACGGTTCGACGGTAATCGTGTCGCCGTCCTTGAATTTGCGACAATGGAGCTGACACGTGGTGATTTCGTCGTCCGGACCGTGGGGGCGCCCGTTGATATACAGCGAGCACATGCCGCAGATGCCTTCGCGACAGTCGTGATCGAACGCGAACGGCTCCTTTCCTTCGCGAATGAGCTTATTGTTCAGGATGTCGAGCATTTCGAGGAACGACGTGTCCGGGGAGATACCGTCGATATGATAGGTCTCGAATCGACCTTTCGCTTTTGCGTTTTTCTGACGCCAAACTTTAACGGTGAATTTCATTGTTCTTCAATATCTGTATCGAGTAATGATCGGTAATTTGACAAGTTCACGAAACGACGCGCCGACTGAAATCAGTCTTTGTAGTTGCGCGTCGCAAGTTTGACTTCTTCGTAAACCAACGGTTCTTTGTGGAGTTCGGGATCTTTGTCTTCGCCCTTGTATTCCCACGCGGAGACGTACATATAATTGACGTCGTCGCGGAGCGTTTCGCCCTCGGGCGTCTGACTCTCTTCGCGGAAGTGTCCGCCGCACGACTCTTTACGATTGAGCGCGTCGAGCGTGATGAGTTTGGCGGTTTCAAGGAAGTCGACGAATCGATTGGCCTTTTCAAGCTCCTGATTGAATTCTTTGTCGGTTCCGGGGACGAGCACGTCTTTCCAGAACTCTTTTTTGAGCGCTTCGATCATGCCGAGCGCTTTTTTAAGCCCCGCTTCGTTGCGCGCCATGCCGACGTATTCCCACAGGATGTGATAGAGCTTTTTATGAAGTTCGTCGACCGGCTGTTTGCCCTTGACGGCGAGAATTTTCTTAATGCGCGCTTTGACGGCGTTTTCCGCCTCTTTAAACGCCGGATGGTTCGTGTCGGTTTTCGGCGTTTGAATTTCATGCGATAGGTACGCGCCAATCGTATACGGGAGGACGAAATAGCCGTCCGCAAGCCCTTGCATGAGCGCCGAGGCGCCGAGGCGGTTGCCGCCGTGGTCGCTGAAGTTCGCTTCGCCGATCGCGTACAGACCGGGGATCGTCGTCTGGAGTTCGTAGTCGACCCAGATTCCGCCCATCGTGTAGTGGATGGCGGGGAAGATCATCATCGGTTCTTTATAAGGATCGACGTCGGTGATCTTTTCGTACATCTGGAACAGGTTGCCGTAACGTTCGCGAATGACGTCGATTCCCAGACGCTTGATCGCGTCGGAGAAGTCCAGGAAGACGGCCAGTCCGGTCTCGTTGACGCCAAAACCCGCGTCGCAACGCTCTTTAGCGGCGCGAGACGCGACGTCGCGCGGAACCAGGTTGCCGAAGGCGGGATAGCGGCGTTCGAGGTAGTAGTCGCGGTCCGCTTCCGGAATTTGCGACGCTTTAATTTGTTTTTTGCGGAGCTTTTCGACGTCTTCGAGCTTCTTCGGAACCCAGATGCGACCGTCGTTGCGCAGCGATTCGGACATCAGCGTCAACTTTGACTGCTGTTCGCCGTGAACCGGAATGCACGTCGGGTGAATTTGGACGTAGCACGGATTCGCGAAGCACGCGCCTTTGCGATAGCATTGAATCGCGGCGGACGAGTTGCTGTTCATCGCGTTGGTCGAGAGGAAATACGCGTTGCCGTAGCCGCCGGTCGCGAGAACGACCGCGTGCGCGCCGTAACGCTCGATTTCGCCCGTCTCCAGGTTGCGGACGATAATCCCCTTGGCTTTGCCGTCGATGACGACCAGATCGAGCATTTCGCGACGGTTGTACGATTTGACGGTCCCTGCGGCGATTTGCGCGTTGAGCGACGCGTAAGCGCCAAGCAGGAGCTGTTGCCCGGTCTGACCGCGAGCGTAGAACGTGCGGGAAACTTGCGCGCCGCCGAACGAGCGGTTCGCGAGCAAGCCCGCGTAGTCGCGCGCGAAAGGCACGCCCTGCGCGACGCATTTGTCGATGATCATATTGCTGACTTCCGCGAGACGGTAGACGTTGGCTTCTCTTGCGCGGAAGTCGCCGCCTTTGATCGTGTCGTAGAAGAGGCGGTAGACGGAGTCGTTGTCGTTGCGGTAGTTCTTCGCGGCGTTGATGCCGCCCTGCGCGGCGATCGAGTGCGCGCGGCGCGGGCTGTCGGAGATGCAGAAGACCTTGACGTTGTATCCGAGTTCGCCGAGCGTGGCGGCGGCTGACGCGCCTCCAAGACCGGTTCCGACGACGATGATTTCCAATTTGCGTTTATTGGCGGGACTCACGACCTTGACGTTCGACTTGTAACGCGTCCATTTTTCGGCCAGCGGCCCTTCCGGAATATTTGATTGCAACTTTATTTCAGACATGGCTTTATGCTTTTTACTATCTTATTACGCGAGCGGAGCGTCGAAGCGCCGCGGTCGCTCTTGAATTCAAATGAAAACCGACGGATTTGCGTTCTAACCGCAACAACCGCAATGGATGCAAATCGGAATGAGGGAATTGCCGAGGAAAATAACGGCGGCGTAAAGTTTCGCCAGGCATTGCAGACGCGGAAGCCAAACGGAGTTGTTCATACCGATTGTTTGAAACGCGCTCCAGAACCCATGGGAAACGTGGTAATAGATCGCGCAGAACCAGACGATATACAGAGCGCAGTTGAAGAGGCTGAACGGCGACGAGCGGAAGAGATCGACGACAAGCTTGTACCCGTCTTCGATTTCGCCGCCGATGAATTGCTGGAGTTGCATATGCGCCCAGAAATGACAGAGGTGGAAAAAGAGGAAGCAGAGCACGATGATTCCAAGAACGAACATATTTTTTGAGGCCCACGACGTCGCTTTCGACCTGTTCGGAACACGGTAAGCGATCTCGCGCGGACGCGCCGTCCAATTGTTGAACTCGATGAACAGCGAGAACAGAATATGAACGATGAAGCCGGCCGGCAAAACGGGAACCATAATCCGAACGAACGTGTTTACCTCCATAAATTTGCAAACGCTTTCGTAGAGTTCGGGGGAAACGAGCGCCGCAAGGTTCAGCGCCAGGTGCAGGGCCAGAAAAATCAGCAGAAACAAGCCGCTGAGGCTCATTATCAGCTTCTTACCGATCGACGAACAAAGAAAGTTTATCATGATCTCGTATTGTAAAACTCTGCGGCCAGGCGTTTAATCGCGTCGGATTGCGAACGCCTCGCCTTGCGTCCAGTGACTGACGACAAAAGCGCGACGAAAGCGCGACTTTGCCCTCCAACGTTATCCGAATACCAAGCGTCGCTCGTTTTCGATAACTCCATTGCTTTAAAGCGGTCGTTATTTTCCACTTTATCGATAAAAGTTTATCGCTTTTTAGCATACATGGAATTTACGTTTTGTCAAGGTAATCTGGGGGGACTTGGCTGGGACTTTAATAAAAACGTAGCGGTTGTAATGATTATAACGGCTTGCTTGCGCGGCGCGGCGAGACGCTTGCCAATCAAAAGGTAAAACGATTTTTCTTCGCGACGTTGCGAGTCGGTTTTTGGAGCGGTATAATGAGCCGTCGCCGTCGGCGCGCGACCTGTCGATTTGCGCGCATGACGTTTGGACGCTCTTTACCGTTAAGGCGATTTCACGGTCGAGCGGAACACAGATTTTTGTCGGCAGTTATTAGAAAGCGAGACCCGATCCCATGAAAAAAGTATTGTTGCTCTTATCGTTCTTATGCGTTTCGACCGCCGTTCCGGCGCAAGACGCCGATCAACCGACGACCTACGATCCCAACGCGACGGCCGAATCGCTCGGTCTTGAGCCGTTTGTCGTTCCCGACGGTTTCTTTCCGCTCTTTCCGTGGGATCATCTCGACAGCTGGGGCGACAAGTACCAGCCGATGGAGGAGGGAATTAGGTCGATGGCCGAATGCGAGTTCACCATGTCGGCGTTTGTCGGGGACGAGCGCGGCGTGAAGATCGCCGAAGAAAACGGCCTAAAGTATATCTACAAGTTGCCGCTCGAGACGTTTGATCAGCGCGAATTGTCCGAAGAAGAGATTCAGACGAAATGCGACGCGATCGACGCCATGATTAAAGAAAAGGTCCAGTCGACCAAAGACGACGCCGATTGCGTCGGGTATTTCCTTCGCGACGAGCCGGGCGCGTTTTGCAATCGTTCCTTAGCCGCCGCCGTCGAAGCGGTTAAGAAATACGCGCCGGGCAAACTCGCGTATATCAACTTGTATCCCGGTTACGCGTCGACCATCGGCGCGGACGTCGATTCGCAGCTGGGAACGTATTCGTTCCGCGAATATCTCGAACGCTTCGTTCAGGAAGTCAAGCCGCAATTCCTGAGTTACGACAACTATATGGTCGAATATTCCGAGGACCTGCGCAATATCGAACGCGGAATCAGCCATTTCGAGGACCTGTTTGAAGTTCGCGACGTCGCGTTGAAATACAACCTGCCGTTCTGGTACATCGGAAGCAGTTTGTGCATTCAGGAACAGTCGACGCCTCCGACCGCCGAACGCTACGCGTATCAGATGTACACCGCGCTCGCCGCCGGCGCCGAAGGACTCACGTGGTTCCTCTATTATCCGCTTGGCTGGAAAGAAAGTCCGATCGACGAAAACGGCAAGAAAACGATTTCGTGGCAGTATATGCGCGATATTAACGAGCAGATGAAAGCGCTCGGAACTTATTTGCAGGGCTATCGTTCCACCGAATGCGGTCTCACGCCCTTTGACGGAGAGAATTTGCCGGAATTGCCCGCGCTTCCGCAAAACGTCTTAAAGAACGTGAAACTCGCGTTCTCCGGGTTCGCAAGCAATTACGGAACCGAGCCTAAATTGATGATCGGCGAATTCGCGCAGAAGGACGGCGACGCCGTCGCGGCGCTCGCCGTCAATTTGAACACGACCGCCTCCGTTAAAGTAACGTTCGATTTGCCCGAAGGTTACAAGACGGTCAAAGTCGTCTCGCCGATCGACGGTTCCGAAACGGTCGCCCCCGAAAAGGCGATGAAAGACGGTTTCTGGATCATTCCCGGCCACGGCAAGTTGTTCGTCTTCGAAAAATAGCAAGCGGTAGCGCGACGCGTTGATTTAACGCTTCCTCAACCACGCGACGCTTCGCCTCAAGTTCGCGAGCCGCCTTCTAAAGGACGCAGGGGCCTTGTGCCCCGGAGTCCGGCGGCGGGTAATACAATGCGCCGCGTCAACACACAATTACTTTGTCGCGCGTATGCCGCCGGCAATCCCGCGCGGCGCGTTGATTTAACGATTTCCCCAACCAACGCGATGCGAAAACGCAATATCTCTAGAAAACACAACGCTTAATCACAAATATCGCTATGAAAAAACTTTTGCTCCTATTGACGCTTTTGTGCGTTTCAACCGCCGTTTTGGCGCAAGACGCCGATCGGCCGACGACCTACGACCCCGACGCGACGGCGGAGTCGCTCGGACTTGAGCCGTACGTCGCGTCGGACGGGTTCTTTCCGCTCTTTCCGTGGGATTTCCTCGACGTCTGGGGCGACCAATATCATCCGATGGAAGAGGGAATTAAGTCGATGGCCGAATGCGAGTTCACCATGTCGGCGTTTGTCGGGGACGAACGCGGCGTGAAGATCGCCAAAGAAAACGGCCTGAAGTGCATATGTCGACTCCCTTTTAAGTCGTTTGATCAACGCGAATTGTCGGAAGAAGAAATTCAGAAAAAATGCGCCGAGATCGACGCGACAGTCAAAGAGAACGTCGAGTCGACCAAAGACGATCCGACCGTCGTCGGCTATTACATTATCGACGAACCGGGCGCGTACTGCAATCGTTCCTTAGCCGCGGCTGTCGAAGCGGTTAAGAAATACGCGCCGGGCAAACTTGCGTATATCAACCTGTATCCCGGCTACGCGTCGACCATCGGCGCGGACGTCGATTCGCAACTTGGCACGTTTTCCTATCGCGAATATCTGGAACGGTACGTTCAGGAAGTCAAGCCGCAGTTCCTGAGCTACGACAACTACATGATCCAGTATTCCGAGGACATGCGGACGATGGGGCGCGGAATCGTCCACTTCACGGACCTATTTGAAGTTCGCGCCGTCGCTCAGAAGTACAATTTGCCGTTCTGGTTCATCGGAACGTGTTTATGCCTCCGCGAACCGTCGAGTCCGCCGACCGCCGAGCGCTACGCGTATCAGATGTACACCGCGCTCGCCGCGGGCGCCGAAGGACTCACGTGGTTCCTCTACTACCCGCGCTATCCGCACGCCTGGCAAGACGCGCCGATCGACGAAAACGGGAACAAAACCCTTTCGTGGACCTACTTGCGCGACGTCAACGAGCAGATGAAATCGCTCGGAACGTATTTGCAGAGCTATCGGTCGACCGAATGCGGCCTGACGCCCTTCTATACGAAAGAGGAACGGCCGGAACTGCCGCAGACGCCCGAACTTCCGCAAAACGTCTTGAAGAACGTCAATCTCGCGTTTTCGAAGAACACGGACAATTACGAAGCCGAGCCGAAATTAATGATCGGCGAATTCGCGCAGAAGGACGGCGACGCCGTCGCGGCGCTCGCCGTCAATTTGGATCGCGGCGCGAGCGTTAAAGTTACGTTCGATTTGCCCGAAGGGTATAAGACGCTTAAAATCGTCTCCCCGATCGACGGTTCCGAATCGGTCGTTCCCGAAGACGCCGTCAAAGACGGCTTCTGGATCATCCCCGGCCACGGCAAATTGTTCGTTTTGGAAAAGTAGGGCGGTCCGACGCCGACTTCCCCAACCAACGCGACGCCAAAATACAGAATGAAAGCCGCAGGCAGAAGCGCGCTTTGTCGCGCGTATGCCGCCGGCAACTCCATGCGACGCTTCGCCTCAAGTTCGCAAGCCGCCTTCTAAAGGACGCGGAGCCGCCAACGAGCGGCGGTTCCAAAAAGCCTTGTGCCCCGGAGTCCGGCGGCGGGTAATACAATATGCCGCCAAAACGCAAAATTCCCTAACCCACGCGACGCTTCGCCGCAAGTTTTGGGCAATTTACAAAAACTCAAGAAAAAAGAAAAAAGCCTCTCGACAAAGCGCGAACCCCTGATAGAATAACAGGCGTTGAGGGCGTTCGCGCTTTTCAACGTTTAGGATCGCGGGGTGGAGCAGTTGGTAGCTCGCGAGGCTCATAACCTTGAGGTCGTAGGTTCAAGTCCTGCCCCCGCCACTTAAAAGCCGTTTTCGTAAGAAAGCGGCTTTTTTCGTTTCTTGCTCGTTCTCTCCGCCGCGCCGGCCTTCTTTCTCGGTTGCGCGACGTCGAAAATCGTGTAGAATAACCTCGACTTGCGTCGCGCAAAGAGCGTCGGCGCTTTAAACGGGAACTTTAACTTTAGGAGACGCGCAATGACCGACGCTATTTCGGCTCGCGATTACTTCAATTCGTTCGACGTTTTGACCGCGAACGGTAAAAAATACGGCTATTATAAACTTGGCGCTCTGGAAGAACGCGGGCTGACCAAACTCGCGACGCTTCCTTACGCGATTCGCGTTCTCCTGGAAGCGACGCTCCGAAACTGCGATAATTTCGCCGTTTCCGAAGACGACGTCAAAGCGCTCGCCGCATGGTCGCCCGAGCTGGAAAAGTCCGTTGAAATTCCGTTCAAGCCCGCGCGCGTCATCTTGCAGGACTTCACCGGCGTGCCCGCGGTCGTCGACCTTGCCGCCATGCGTTCCGCGATGAAGCGGCTCGGGGGCGATCCGAACAAAATCAACCCGCTCATTCCCGTCGACGCGGTCGTCGACCACTCGATTCAAACCGACTATTTCGGCTCCGCCGACGCGCTTCAAAAGAACGTCGAGCGCGAGTTCGAGCGCAACGCCGAACGCTACTCGCTTCTTCGCTGGGCGCAACGCTCGATCGACAATTTCCGCGTCGTTCCCCCGGCGGTCGGGATTATTCATCAAGTCAATCTCGAATATCTGGGTCGCGTCGTCTGCGAATCGACCGGCGACGCCTGCAAAGAGCGCGGGCTCGACGGAATCGTCTATCCGGACAGCGTCGTCGGAACCGACAGCCACACCGTGATGATCAACGGACTGGGCGTTCTTGGCTGGGGCGTCGGCGGCATTGAGGCCGAAGCGGTCATGCTGGGGCAGCCGTACTATATGCTCGCGCCGCAAGTCGTCGGGTTCGAACTCAAAGGGAAATTGCCGGGCGGCGTTTCCGGAACCGATTTGGCGCTGACTATCGTTCAGATTTTGCGCAAGGAAGGCGTCGTCGGCAAGTTCGTCGAATACTTTGGAGACGGCGCCGCCCGTCTTGACGTCGCCGACCGCGCCGTGCTGGCGAACATGGGACCCGAATACGGCGCCACGACCGGGTTCTTCCCAATCGACGACAAGACGATCCATTTTCTGCGCGACACTGGACGCGACGCCGAGAAAGTCGCGCTTGTCGAAGCGTACGCGAAGGCCCAGGGGCTGTTCAGAACGCATTCCGCGCCGACGCCCGCGTACTCAAAAGTGTTGACGCTCGATCTGTCGACGGTCGAGCCGAGCCTCGCGGGTCCGAAACGTCCGCAAGACCGCGTTCCGCTGCTCGAAATGAAATCGGCGTTTCAAAAGTCGTTGCGCGCCCCGATCGCCGAACGCGGTTTCGCGCTGTCGGAAGAAGAGGCGAACAAAACGGCGACCGTCGTTTGGGACGGAACCGACTGTCCGGAATCGCCGCGTCTGCCAAAAGCCGGACAAGATCAAATCGGGCAGGGCGCCGTCGTCATCGCGTCGATCACCAGTTGCACGAACACGAGCGCGCCAAGACTTATGATCGCCGCCGGACTGCTCGCGAAAAAGGCGGTTGAGCGCGGACTTGCGCCGAAGCCTTACGTCAAGACGAGTTTCGGTCCCGGCTCGCGCGTCGTCGTCGATTACTTGCAAAAAGCGGACTTGCTTAAACCGCTTGAAGACTTGGGGTTCAACGTCGTCGGCTACGGGTGCCTGACTTGTATCGGCAATAGCGGACCGCTCCCGGAACCGGTCGCCAAGGCGGTGACAGAGGCCGATCTGGTCGTTTCCGCCGTCTTAAGCGGCAATCGCAACTTCGAAGGGCGCGTCAACCCGCTCGTCAAGGCGAACTACCTGGCCAGCCCGCCGCTGGTCGTCGCGTTCGCGCTTGCCGGAACGACGAATATCGACGTAACTTCCGAGCCGATCGGAACGGACAAAGACGGTCAGCCCGTCATGCTGTCGGAAATCTTTCCGACGAACGAAGAGATCGACGCGATTGCCAAAGACGCGCTCGACGCCGAAGTTTACGCCGCCAACTACCGCGGCGTCTTCGATTCAAATCCGCTCTGGAACGCCGTTCCGACCGAAGCGAGCGAGCTGTACGACTGGGACGTCAAGAGCACGTATATTCAGGAGCCGCCGTTCCTTGCGGAAATGACAAAAGAAGTTCAACCGCAAACGGCGATCGAAAACGCTCGCGCGCTGTTGTGCCTGGGCGATTCGGTGACAACCGACCATATCTCGCCCGCGGGCGCGATTAAGAAAGACTCCCCCGCCGGCAAGTTCCTGCTTGATTCCGGTGTTGAGTTCCGCGATTTCAACAGTTACGGGTCGCGGCGCGGCAACGACCGCGTCATGACGCGCGGCGCTTTCGCGAACATTCGCATTCGCAATCTCCTCGCGCCGGGAACCGAAGGGGGAGTAACCAGATATTTGGGCAAGACTTCCAACGACGGACCGGTGACGAGCGTCTACGACGCGGCGATGAAATATCGCGAAGAAAACGTTCCGCTCGTCGTTTTGGCGGGCGCGGAATACGGGACGGGTTCGAGTCGCGACTGGGCCGCCAAAGGAACGACGTTGCTTGGCGTTCGCGCCGTCCTCGCGTCGAGTTTCGAGCGCATCCACCGCGGCAATCTCGTCGGCATGGGCGTGCTGCCTCTGGAATTCGTCGACGGGCAGAGCTGGAAGTCGCTCGGCCTGACGGGAACCGAACAGTTTACGATTCCGTCCCTTGGCGACGATTTCGTTCCGCGTTCGACGATTGAAGTAACCGCCGTCTCCACCGACCCCGAGACGATCGGCAAAGTGACGAAGTTCAGCGTCCGCGTTCGAATCGACGCCAAAGTCGAATTGGAATACTACAACAACGGCGGCGTCTTGCAGACCGTTTTGCGTCAGTTGTTGAAATAACAGACAAATCGTTCCGCCGCAGGCGCGAGCCGCCGTCTGTTGACGGAGGACGCGTCGCGCCGCTCCAACGCTTTGGTTTAACCGGACGTTAAAGCCTGGCTGGTCGCCCCGGCGGTTCGAGAAATAATAAAGACTGCCGTTCTTCGGTTTCTCTTTTAACGGTTTGTTCGGAGCGCGTCGGGGTTGAATAAGCTAAAGTTTTTCAACGTCGACGCTTGACGGCGAAGAGACGGCCTAACGCGCCGCCAGTTCTTCGTCGACGTTTTTCGTCTTTTCAGATTCCTCTTTGACAATTTCAATAAGCCAATCGAGGGCGATTCCGACTTTTTCCGCGATTTGTTTCGGGGAGAGGTCGGCGACGTCGGTTATCTGAACGTCGTAAACGCCGACTCCGTCAAAACATTCGATAAGTCGAATCTCGGCGTCGTCGAGCGCGTTGGGAACGTTGTGAGAAAAATTGCCCCAGCCGAGTTCCCGCAACGCGCCTCGTCTTTCGTCCATGACCTCGTAGCACGCCGCCGTCGTTTCTGCGGCGGCGTCAGATTTCGGCTCAGGCCCCCAACCGATCCGCGCATGGAGCAAGTCGGACGGGTCGACCAGTTTCATGATTTTTTCTATCGTATACCCGGAATCGTCGACGTTCCACGAGACGAACTCCCCGACGTTGAGTTTTGTCACGCCGACGTCCTGATATTTCGGGTCGTTCGGCGTTTCGTAGCCGGACGCCGCCGGGATTTCGAAAGCGGAAAAACCGTTCGCCGTCTTATTGTTCTTTTTCGCGACCTCTTCTTTGTCCGCGTCGACGACGCAAAGAAGTCGATCGAACGCCAAGTCGAGCGCCGTCGCCATGTTCTTCGGGGAATAGTCGTCAAGGTCGACGGTCTGTTCCAGTTCGTAAAAGCCGCGTTCGCCGAACCCGAGGTCAAAGACCGCGACAAACCTGATCTTTTTGTTGACGAAATAAAATTCCGTATTGGCGGAACTTTTGAACTTTCTGGCGACAAAGATTCCGTTGGGAACGTTGTGCGCAAAATTCGTCATGCCGTTTTCGCGCAAGAGATCCGATTTATTGCGAACGACTTCTTCGCAAAACTTCGCCGTTTCAATTTCTGCGTCGGTTCCGGGTTCGACTCCGCAATTGTTTTCCCGTTGAAGAAGATAGGCGCGCGGGTCAAATTGTTCCCCGTTTTCGACGCGAAGTCTTGTCACAGTACCGGGCGTAAATTCGGTTTTATTGACGACGCTCGCGCCTTCGATTTGGTCGACGCTTATTTCCGGAACCAATTCGTCGGCGTCGGCCAGGCGCGCGTAGGAAACGACGTCGACGGAGACGCCCGCGTCCGACGCGAGCGGCGCGTCGCAACTGATCAACGATAAAATAGCGATTCCCGCAATTTCTGCCAATGATCCTTTCATAACAAACTCCTTTTGATTGTTAAAAGTCGCTTTGAACTGTGTTTTGGCAAATCTCTTCGCCTGTTCTCCGAGCGCGACGCGACGTTTGCTCGTTCCCGTTTTTCCCGCTCTTGATTCTTTTTTTGCCGTAAAGAGGACTACCGACGACGACCACTATTTTACTCAAACGGTAAATTGACGTCAACTAACCGTTCGAGCTTTAACGAAGATAGAAAAGGTCGGCGGGGCGTCGCCATGACGAATCGATCGTTCGGCGTAAGAATCTTTCGGGGCGCGAATTGTCGGCTGAACGAGACGAACGAAACAATCGACGATTCCGCGGGCGTTTTTGGAAACGACGTCGAAGACGTCGCCGCGCGGTTTCTTCGTCGTCGGCGAGTGAAAGCCCGTATTGGGCGATTAGAAAGAAAGAGTCAAAAACGCTCATGTCGACGTCGGTTAACGCGGTCGGTCGATCGTTCTTTTTGGACAAAAATTGGTTTTTTCGACGTTTTTTGTTCGAAAAGGGACAAATCCTGTTGAAACAAGTGAAAAAACTTATAGAATGGCGGCTCGGGTGTTTTAAGTTGGAACTTCCCCAATAATATGCTTTTGGGCGTTTTGTTTTAGGAACGCGACTTGCGGCGCGACGTTGAAAACCGGCATAGAGAATCCGCGACGTTCTAACGCGTCGCGTTCGGCTTTTTCAGACGTCGGGCGATCGACGGTCGCGAGGAATCGAAGTATGAAAAGAAAATCCGGGTTGTTTTTCCTCAAGATCGCTATCGGCTTGGGCGCGGCGGGAATTTGCGTTGTTTCCGTTTTTTGTTTTGCGAATCGCTCCGTCGCGGAACAAGAAGCCGCGACGCAAGGCGAGGAGCAGACGAAGTTTCGGATAGAGGCGTTCGAGGTCGCGGAGAAAACGTTCGCGTCGGCTTCCTCCCGTATTAGTTCCGACGGAAAGACGCTCTTGCGGTATTTTGGAAACGGCGATACTTTTGAAGTTCCGGAGGGGATCGAGGAGATCGCCTACCACGCGTTTGACAACTGCCTTGCGTTGTCGACGATCAAGTTGCCTGCCAGCGTCAAAAAAGTCGACTCGAAAGCTTTTATCCGTTGCCGATTGTCGCGATTTGAAGTCGATGAAAAGAATCCTTATTACGCGTCGGTTGACGGCGTTTTGTTCTCAAAAGACGGAAAGACGCTCTGTCAGGTTCCCCCGCGCAAGAATCTGGTGAAATACGAGGTTCCAAAAGGCGTCGAAACGATCGACGACATAGCGTTCTTTGAATGTTTCTCCCTCAAATCGATCGTTCTGTCCGACGGGCTTAAGACGATAGGTCAAGGCGCTTTTCTTTATTGCCGATCCCTGACGACCATATCCATACCGAAGAGCGTCGAGACGATAGGAGGAATCGCTTTTGCAGGTTGCGATTTGTTGAGTTCGATTACCGTTGAGGAAGGTTCCTCCAATTACGTCTCTGACGACGGCGCGCTTTTGGCGGACGGCGGCAAAACGTTGATCCGTTACCCGCAGGCAAAGCCGACGACGCGGTACGCCGTTCCGTCGACCGTTGAAAAAATCGCGCAGGAATCGTTTGGATCCTGCAATATGCTGCGGGAAGTCGACGTGCCCGACTCCGTTAAGTTCATTGAGTTCGACGCTTTTTGGAATTGCCGCAACCTGGAAACGATCACTATTCCGGCCGGCGTGGAAAGGATTGACGACGACGCGTTTCGAACCTGCCCGCTTTTGACGATTAGAGCTCCGGAAAATTCCGCGGCCGAACGGTGCGCGAAGACGAATTACATCGGGTTTGAGAAGGTCGCCCTTGTGCCGGAGACTATTAAATCCTCCGACGGACGGAGCGAGACAAGGCTGAGGGTCGCGTCCTTGTCGAATTTCGACAAAGATTGCGATTGCGTCTTTGATTTCAGCCGAAAGATCCTTCTTCGGTACGAGGGAACCGACGGGACGTTCGACGTTCCGGACGGCGTTGAAGAGATTGGTTACGAAGCGTTCGCGCGCTGCGACGCGCTAAGGACGGTCAACATACCCGCGAGCGTCAAAAAAATCGACGAATCCGCGTTTTTGTGGAACTCGTCGATTACGACGATTAACGTCGACAAAGGCAATCCTTCGTATCAGGTTCGCGACGGCGTTCTTTATTCAAAGGACGGAAAGACGCTATGTCTGGTTCCGCCCGGTTTGAATTTGCAAACGTTCGAAATTCCAAGCGACGTCGAGCATATTGGAAAATTTTCTTTCGTCGCCTCTCGTTTGCTCGCGGCGGTCGTCATTCCGGAAAGCGTCAAGACGATCGGAGAGAACGCTTTCGCGGGCTGTCCGTTTGCGTCGATTGTCATTCCCAAAAGCGTCGAGACAATCGAGCGCCTTGCGTTCGCGCGCTGCGACCGGCTGGCTTTAATCTACGTCGCGCCTGAAAACCGGAACTACGCTTCGGTCGACGGCGTTCTTTTGAGCAAGGACGGCAAGACGTTCGTCAAATATCCGATCGGTAAGACGAACGTTTCTTACGACGTTCCGGAGGGCGTTGAAGAAATATGCGAAAGAGCGTTTGAACGTTGTTCTTCTTTGATTGAGATCAAATTGCCCGAAGGAGTTAAAAGCGTCGGGCGCGACGCGTTTGTCTCTTGTTCCTCGCTTCAAATCGCCGTCATTCCCGAAGGAGTCGATTCGGTTTCATACGACGCGTTTCTCGGCAGCGCCCGCGCGACGCTCTACTGCGCGGAAAACTCGCCCGCCGAAAAGATCGCCAGGAGGGCGCTGATTAATTTCTTACCGATTGAAGAATACAAACCGATCAAGGTTACGCGGGGCAAACCCGCGCAAAACGGCGCGGTCATTTCGAGGTAGGTTTTCAACTTTCCCCAAAACGAATCAAAGGCAATGAATTATCAGTTATCGGCAACCAACTGGGTCGTCCGGCTCGCCGACGGCGACGAGCGAGCGATCGAAACGATGTTTGCGAAGTATTTCGATCGTCTGATTCGTTTAGCCGCCAGAAAAATGGTCGGTTTGAATCAAGCGCCGCGTTCCAGCGAAGACGTCGCGGTCAGCGCCGTCAAAAGTTTCTGCGCCGGTTTGAAGGACAAACGCTGGGTTTTCGAATCGGAGGACGATTTGTGGGCGCGCCTTTTTATCATCACGACGCGGAAAGCGTGCGCCGAGCGTCGTCGCGCCTACGCCGCCAAACGCGGTAAAAACGCTCAGTTTCGACCGACGGAAGGCGCCGACGACGAAGAAACCGATTTTTTTCAGCAAGTCGCCGGTCGCGAACCGTCGCCCGAATTGGCGCTTGAGTTGGCGGAATTGGCGGACTCGCTTCTCGCGCTTTTCGACGACCGACCCGAGCAGCGCCGAATCGTCGAGCTGAAGTTGCGCGGGTTTTCCACGAAGGAAATCGCGGCGGAAACCGGGCTCGTCGAACGCACCGTCGTTTACCATCTGTCCAACATTCAGGAGACATGGACGTTTTTGAAGAACGGCGAATATCTTATTGAAAACGCCTTCGACGGAATAGGCGTCGACGAACTTGCGGAATCGGTCGGACTTCCTTCCGAAAAAATTCGGTCGTTTTTCGAGCGCGCTCTCGACCTTTGGCGCGCGGAATCGCGCGACGCGACCGGAGCCGAGCTTTTACGGTTGAAATTGTTCGAGTCGGAACAATACGCGGAGCGCCGCGCGGTCGGCGGCGAGGCGTTCGAACGTTTCGAGGAGACGTTGGGAAGAACTTGCGACCTTTGGAAGGCGCGCTTGCGCGGCGACTGGAAGACGGAGCTTCGTCGCGCGTTGAAATAACCGATTTAGAAGAAGACGTCGACCATGACCAACGAATCTCAAAACGAGACGCGCGTCGCGTCCGCCGAATCGCGGGAGAATTTTCTTCGTCTCCGCGCGACGACGCCCCTTTCGGTCTACTCTCAGATTTCCGAAATAAGTTTATACTTTGAAAGAGTCTGGGAGAAGAATCGCGTCTTGTCGATCGAGGATTGTCTTTCGCTCGTCGAGGAAGACGTCCGCCTTGAACTGTTCGAGCGTCTTTTGGAAGTCGACGTTTCCCTTGGAATCGAGCATGACGCCGCCGTTTCTCAGGACGAGTACAAAAAACGCTTTCCCGAGTGGACGAAATCGATCGACGCCGTTTACGACCGCCTGACGCGACAAAGCGGAATCGTCAATAAAATGCGCGTCGGGAGGAACATTGGCAATTACCGGATCGAGCAGGTTGTCGGCAAGGGCGGAATGGGCGTCGTTTACAAGGCGTTCGACCAGCCTTTTAATCGAACGGTCGCGATAAAGTATCTGCTTCCCAGCCAGACGGGTCGCGAGGAGTGCGTCGATCTTTTCCGGCGCGAAATGGAGATTATGGGGCAAATTCCGCCCGATTCGCCGTTCGCCCAGGCGTACAATTACGCGCGAGACGGTTCGTTCGACTACTTCGTCATGGAATACGTCGACGGAGTCGATCTTGCGAAGCGTTTTAAGGACGCGCGAAAGAAGCGTTTGAAAAACGGCGAAGTCGATTGGCGCGAGGCGGCGACCTACGTTCTTAAAATCGCCGAAGGATTGGAGACGATTCACCGTCTCGGAATCGTCCACCGCGACGTGAAGCCGGAAAACGTCATGCTGGACAAGGAAGGGCGCGTTCGCATTCTCGATTTGGGGCTCGGCGCGTTCCGACGCGAAACGGTCGCGGACGAACGTTCGGAAAACGACGGCGCGAGGCGGTCGGTCAGGATCGTCGGAACGCTCGCCTATATGGCGCCCGAAAGTTACCGAACGCCCGAATCGGTCGACGCGCGTTGCGATTTGTACTGTCTTGGCGGAACGTTTTTTTACATGCTGACCGGCCGACCTCCTATCGTTTGGCGCAATCCGGCGGCGGAAAAGACCGAAATTTCGCTCGCCGACTACCTCCGTCGCGAAAAGATCGCCGTTTGTTCCGACGTCCTGACGATTTTGACGCGCTTGCTCGAGCCGGACGTCGATCGGCGTTATCAAACCGCGTCCGACGTCGTTCGCGATTTGAGGGAGCTTCTCCAAAAATATTCGCCGGAACAAAAAAAGAAACGCGTTCGACGAATCGCGGTTCTTCTCGCGACGGCGCTCGTCGCCGCGCTCGCCGTTCTCGGGCGGGAATTTCAAGAGCGCGCCGCCGCCGTCGGACGATTGCGCGAAGCGGAAACCGCGTTGCAAAATCGGCGTTGCGACGACGCGTTGCGGACGTTGAGCCTGACTAAAGTCGACAAATTATCCGGCGAGAACAAGCGCGCGTTTTTCGCGCTTCGCGGCGACGCCCTGCTCGAACAGGCGCGCCAAACGGGCGACGAAGAAGCCTATCGGAACGCGTCGAACGATTTTCAACAGGTTTTGGCGTTCGCGTCGGACGACGTCGCGGCGTTGTCGGGCGCGGCGCGTTGCGCGGCGGCGCTCGGAGATTTTGACGACGCCAAGTCGTTCGCGATTCGCGCCGTAAAGGTCGAGCCTGAAAACGTCGAAACGAGGCTCCTTGACGGAGAAATCTCCGTTTTGAGTCTGGCTCCGGAACTTACGGGATCGAACGCCGAAAACGCGCGTTGCGCCGAGGCGCTCGACGTTCTCGACGACGCGGGCGGCGGCGCGGAGGCCTGTTACTGGCGCGCGCGCGCCTACCACTGGAAAAACCGCGACGACCTCGCGCTGGCGGAATTGAACGACGCGATTCGGCAAAATCCCGAATTTGACGAAGCGCGCCGAGATCGCGCCAACATATTGTTCGCGCGCGCCAACAAATCCGCGAAGTTCGAGTCGACGCGAAGCGTCGCCTT
Organism: uncultured Planctomycetales bacterium; assembly: GCA_947305735.1. Classification (GTDB taxonomy): domain Bacteria; phylum Planctomycetota; class Planctomycetia; order Pirellulales; family Thermoguttaceae; genus RUG369. The sequence continues at coordinate 27,812 of CAMZEO010000005.1, forward strand.
GACCGCCGCCGAAGACTTCGGATTCGTCGCGCCGCGCGAAAAAGAGCCGCAAGCGCGCGTTTCCACCCTTTTCAAAAGAGCGTTTTGTTATTTTCTCGCCGACGAGCGCGACGCGTTTGACGCCGCTTGCGACGAGCTGAGCCGCGAGACGAGCGAGAATTCTCGCGACGCTAATTTGACCGCGATTTACGCGAAGATCAAAGCGCCGTTTTTAGCGTTGATCAAAGAAGGGCGTTGCGCGACCGAGCGCGGACGCTGGCTTGATTGCGCCGAGAACGTCGAGGCGGCGTTGAGGAACGAAAAAGACGAAATCGTCCGTCTTAAAATGTCGCCGAGCGACCGCAAAGATCTGGAAAAAATCCGCGATTTTATCAAGAGGGTTTTGCGACGCTTCGACGACGAGGACGCGAAAAACTGGGACGAACTCGTCGAAGTCTGGCTGGACGATTCCGAGATCGGAGGAGAAATCAAGATCTTTTTCGACGACGAAACGCCGACGAACGCCGAGTCCGCGCAAAGCGACGGCGCGGCGTCGGAGGTCGACGAATTTACGGAAATGAGCCGCGCCGACGCGGAGCGGCTGTTCGAACGATTGAGAGAGAAAGGAGCGTCCGACAAAACTGAAAATCGCGCCGACGAATCGGCGGCGGGAAGCCTTCGCTAAAAAATTTTTGTTTTTTTGACCGACGACTTCCGTTTGGCGGAGTTTTTACCATTTGCGTATTGTTGGCAGTAGACAAAGCGTCTTGACGACGCGCGACAAATACGAATGGAGAAGATAAGATGAAAAAAACGTTGATTTCCGCCGCGACCGCCGTCCTCGTTTCCGTCGGCGGCTCGTTGTTCGCCCAGGAATACGGAGCTTTTGATTACGCCGGAAACGGCGCCTCGCAACCCGTTGCCGCCGCTCCCGTCGCCGACGCGCAGGACGAATCCGACGCCCAGGTAAAATGCTTCTGGGGTTGGCGGTGGTATAGCTGTTATTACTACAGACCGACGTATTTTTACTACAGAGTTTACGTCCCGTTTTACAGGTATACTTACAGCTATCGGCACAGCTACCGGTACGCGTTCGTCCGGTTCTACAAGAGCGCGGACGTAAAATCGGCGACGAACGACCTCGGCGCGATGATTAGCGAGAATCCCCAAAAGGGAACCCCGCTCGCTATGCTAGGAATCGCCAAGGGCGACGTGATCACCCATATCGACGGCAAAAAGCTCGTCGATCCGAAGCAACTCGACGATATTACCGCTCAGTCCAAGCTCGTCGTCGTGAAGGTCAAGAGCGGGACGAACCCGGCGGGCGCGGTCGCTCCCAGAGCCCCCGAAGTCGAGTACGGAGCTTACGAATATGGACGTGAAACGGCGGTAGCCGCGACGAAGGGAGAGTTCCTTTCTCCCTTCGCCGTCGCGACGTTTTCGGGCGGCAAACCGCCGCTCCGACGATATTTCAACCTTTTTGACATTGATTCCGATTCGACCGCGCCGACGAGCGTCGCGTCGCGGTCGGTCGCGTTTGGACGAACGTCGACGATCGGATAGTGGATTGACAACCAACGGCGCGAAAGCGTCATTTCAAGTTTAACACGAGGTCTTACAATGAGAGTTAATTTACGCCTTCGATTTTTATCCGTCGTCCTGCTCGCTATGGCGACGTCCCTGGGAGCCGCTCGCGGCGCCGACAATTCGACGATTCGTTCCGACGCCGAAAAAGCGTTCGGTCAACTCACGAGCGCCAGCATCGACGGTTTGAAGGAAATTTTGGACAAATCGAAAGACGAAGCGACCAAGAGCGCGATCGAACCTAAATTTAATATCGCGAGCGTTCAAGTTCCTTCGCAAACGACCACCACCACGACCACGACGAACGCCGAAGGTCAAACGACGACGACCACCCAAACGACGAACGATACCGTCGAAGGGAAGCTCGGCGTCAAAGTCTGGTTCGAACTCAGCGACGGAACGCTGGTGAACCCGACCAAGCGGAAGTGGAGCCCGAAAGAACGATTCTACATTCACGTTCAGTCCGCCGTTCCGGTCTACGTCGCGCTCTTCCAGAATTATCCCGAAAGTCGCCCGACGACCCGCCAGGTCTATCCCGACAAAGGTTTTCCGGACAGCTTCAAAGCGCTTCAGGCCGGTCAGGAGACCAAATTGCCCGTCTTGTTTGAAATGGACGACGACACGCGCGACGAGATCGTTTCGATGGTGGTCGTTCGCGCCGACTGGGAAGGGATCCAGAGCGGCTTGACCGCCCAGGCGACCGCCAGCGTCACGACGAGCAACGGTTCGGCGCAAGTGACCGCCCAGGTTACCGAGAAGGGCGTCGGCGCCATGAAGTGCGTCAACGAGCGTATGACGACGAAAAAGGACATTCTGAAAGACGACGTGAAATTGTTGTCGGTCGACGTCGACGACGAAAAGGCGGAAGCCCTGTGCAAGACGGTCAACGAAGCCGCTCCGAACGCGAAATTCCGAATCGTCGGCTCGAGCGAAGCGTCCTCGACGCAAGCCAACGACGTCTGCTTCTACATGTTTGGAGCCGGAAACGTCGCGCAGTGGCAGCTGACGATTTCTAAGTGATCGCCGTCGGATTGGAATTGACGTCAAGTTTTTGAAATCATTGAAAAGGGCATACCATGAGATCTTTCTCTCAATTACGGCGTCTCTTTATCGCGGGGTGCGCGGTCTGTTGCCTCGCGACGTCGTTCGGCGCTGCGAGCGCCCAGACTCTGCGTCTGATCACCGTCGGGGATCTTCGCGGAAACGATTCGTCAAGCTGGCGAACCACGATCGGCAAAGACGTGAAAGCGATCCGGGATTACTTTGAAAGAACCGCGCCGGAAGGCGGCTTTGAATTCGCGTGCTACGAAGTCGACGGCGACATGGCCACGCCGAACGCGATTCGCTCGAAGATAAGCGAAATCAGCGCCGGCAAAGACGACACGATCGTGTTCTATTATTCGGGGCATGGCGCCAACGACCCCGAGCGCGAGGGGCAATATCTCCAGTTAAGCGACGAGAACGGAAAATCGGCCTATATTTTCCGATCTGAAGTTCGCGATCTGCTTCAAGCGAAAGGCGCGCGCCTTATCGTCCTGATTACGGACTGCTGCAACCCCGTTATGTCGCTCGACGGCATTTACGTCGACAGCCCCAAGGGGAGCGAGGACGGCGCGCTGTTCCATCAGCTTTTCTACGTTCCGCAAGGGATTCTTGACTACACGACGTCGACGTTCGGACAATACTCTTTCACCGGCAAAAACGGAAACAACTCGCTGGGAACCTACGCGCTGCTGACCGCTCTCAACGATTTGGCGCAGGAGAAGGAAACCGTCGTCACCTGGAAAGACGTCGTCGTTCGCGCGACTAAGCTTTCGGACGACGCGTTTCAGGTAATCAAGCCGCAGGACGTCGAGCAAAAGACGCAAAAACCGCACGTTTATCAATGGCCCGCCGCGCCGCGTTTCGGCGTCTACGCGAAATCGTTGCAGGAAGGCGGCGTCAGAATCACCGGCGTTCTTCCCGATTATCCGGGCGAAATGGCGGGGTTCAGGAAAGGCGACGTCATCGTCTCCATCGCCGGCAAGACGATCAACGACGAATCGGACTACTCGGACGCGATCGACGCGATCGGTCCGGACGCGCAGAACGTTTCGATGGATTATCTGCGCGACGGTCAAAAGCTCTCGACCAGCGTTCCGTTTCTGGACGCCGGCAAAGCGAATCCGCCCGCGTTCGGCGCCGGCGTTCGCGACGGAAACGTCGTTTCCAGAGTCGTCGACAATTCTCCCGCCGCGGACGCGGGGCTCGAACGCGGCGACTCGATCCTGAAGTTCAACAACGCGCCGATCAGGACGTCGAAAGATTTTAACGACGCCGTCGACAAATCCGATATGAGGGCGATCCTTCAGATTCGCAAAGCGCGAACCGGAAGAACGGACACGGTCGAAGTCTACCTGAACAAGCCCGTTCGGCAAAAATAAACCGTTCGCGTCGTCGCGCCGCCGTCGCCGCGCTTCCAAGAGGCTTCGAGCGTCGGCGAACGTTGAAAATATGTTGAAAAGAAACTATAATCGCATACCAACTTTTAAGGACAACCAATAATGAAAACGAATTTTACCAGCGTTCTCCTCGCCGGAGCGATCGCCGTTTCGGCTTCCCTCGGCTGTTGCGTTTTTGCCGACGATTCCGAAGATTCTCGAGCGGACGCTAAAAAAGCCTTCGAGCAATTGACCGACGCGAGCGTGAAGGGGCTCGCCGACGCCGCCGAAGCCGCCGCCGCCAAGGGCGGGGTTCTCCGTCCGAAATTCCGCATCGTCTCCGTTCCGATTCCCGTAGTCGCGACCGTTTCCAACGGCGCGCAAACGTCGACGTCGACGACTTCGACGACGACTTCGACCGATTCGCAGTCCGCGACGGCGACCGCGACCAACGATTCGCAGACGGCGACGGCGACGGCGACCGCGACCAACGATTCGCAATCCGCGACGGCTACCGCGACCGTGACCAACGGTTCCCAAACCTCGACGACGACCTCGACGACCCCCGCGCAAACGGCGCCCGTCGACGACGCTCAAATCGCCGTGAAGGTCTGGTTTGAGCTTCCCGACGGAACGTGCGTCAATCCCGGCAAGAAAAAGTGGGGAGCTAAAGAACAGTTCTACGTTCACGTCGAAGCCGCCGTTCCGGTTTACGTCGCCCTGTTCCAGAATTATCCCGAAAGCCGCCCGACGACTCGCCAGATTTATCCCGACAAGAACTACTCGGACAGCTTCAAAGCGCTTCAGCCCGGTCAGGGAACCAAACTGCCCGTCCTGTTCGAAATGGACGACGATATGCGCGACGAGATCGTTTCGATGGTCGTCGTTCGCGCCGACTGGGAAGGGATCCAGAACGGTTTGACCGCCCAGGCGACCGCCAGCGTCACTGCGACGAACGACGGCGCGCAGCAGGTTTCGGCTCAAGTGACGACCTCCGGCGTCGGAACGTTGAAGTGCGTCAACGAGCGTATGGCGACGAATAAGGATCTTTCCGCGTCCGACGCGAAATCGCTCGTCAAAGGCTTGAGCGACAAGAATGCCGCCGCCGTTTGCAAAGCGGTCAACGGCGCCGCGTCGCTCGCGAAATTCAAAATTGTCGAAGCGACGAAAACAACTTCCGAGACCCCGGACGACGTTTGCAACTATATGTTCGGAGCCGGTTACGTCGCGCAATGGCAGCTGACGATTTCCAAATAAACGCCTGAACTCCGACGACGGCGATTCCTTCGCGTTTCGCCGTCGTCGCGAGCGCGGCTTGTTCGAGCTTGCCCGCGTTCGCGCCCCGTTTCGACGTCGTTCGACCCGGACGCGAACGTTGGAAGAGCGCCGGATCCGAGCGAAGATTTCCGTTTGGACGGCAAGTTTTTTATCAAAAATTTGTTATGTGATTCTGCCCCGGAGGGCGTTTTTATGAAAATTCAACAGGCGACGTTTTTAACGGCGATATGTTTAACCCTTTTAACGGCTTGCTCTTTTCAAGGTCGCGAACCGTCCGGGCCCGGAACGGACGCGTCGTCGAAGACGGCGGACTCCGCCGAGGCGGACGGTCGCCTTTCGTTCGCGCTCGACGCGTTCCGCGACGCGATCGACGAGGCTTCTGAAAACGAGAACGTCGTCGTTTCGCCCTTGGGGATTTATCGGATCCTCGGCGCTCTTTCGCTCGGAACCGACGAGACGACGAAAACGCAGATCGACGCGGCGCTGGGACGGACGGAATCCGACGAAGAGTGGACGACGAAGACGTCCGAGCTTTATCGCGCTCTGGAAGCCGATCCCGAAATCGCGTTGGCGGGCGGGCTCTGGATTCAAAACGGTCTGACAATCGAAGACTCGTATCTGGAGAAGCTTGGCGCCCTTTCCGACCAGGAAGCGCGAAACGTCGATTTTTCCGCCGACGCGGCCAAGTCGATCAACGACTGGTTCAAGGCGAAGACCGACGGAAAAGTCGCCGACCTGATCGGCGAGATTTCCCCGGACGCGCGCCTCTTTTTGGCCGACGCGGTTCAATTTAAGGGCGAGTGGGCGCGCGCGTTCGATCCGAACGAGACCCGCAAGAGCTACTTCAAAGGGCTCGGCGACGACGCCAAAGACGTTCGTATTCCGTCGATGTGGATCAAGAGCGCGTTTCCCTATCGCGCGGGCGACGGTTTCCAATACCTCGAACTTCCGTATCGCGACGGTCGCTACTCGATGGTCGTCCTGTTGCCGGACGTCGGCCGGTACGCCGAATTCGAGAAGAATTTGAGCGCGGCGAACCTTGAAAAATGGCGAAACGAAGCGAAAGAGACGGAAGTTCGCGTTCTTTTGCCGAAGTTTGCCGTCGACCGGAAAACGGAGCTGAAAAACGTCTTGAACAAGCTGGGAATCGTCGACGCGTTCGGCGACGCCGCCAACTTTAAGCCGATGGTCGGCGACGTCGAGCTGAAGCTCGGTTCCGTCGTTCAGGGCGCGTTCCTGAAAATCGACGAGCGCGGAACCGAAGCCGCCGCCGGAACGGGCGCGACGCTCGTCTTAAAGTCGGCGCCGGATCAAACCCCTAAATTTTACGCCGATCGACCGTTCCTGTATTTCGTCCGCCGCGACGCCGATTCCCAGATCGTTTTTTGCGGACGCTTCGTCGATCCGAGCGCCGCGCTCGACGAATCCGAAAACGCCGATTCCCCGACGGTTGATCCGCAAGACGATCTTGGTCTTGTCGGAATCGGGGGAAAAATTGAATAATTTTTTTCAAACGACTACCGTTTCGCAGTTTTTTTACCATGGTACTTAACGCGGGTCGAAAGACTGCAAAATTAACAAATCCTATTTTACCTTAAGGAGTAGAAGATGAAAAAGTTTCTCGCGATGTGCGCCGTTTGTCTCGCCGCGACGTTTGCGACCGGCGCGTTGAACGCCCAGGAACCCAAGGCCATGAGCGAACAAGACGCCCAAGCCGCCGCCGCCGCCGAAGCGGAAGTGTTCTCGCAGTATGAAACGCTCGACGTCGAGTCCGACGACGCGATCGCCAAGAGCCTCAACGGCGGCACCGAATCGAAATGCTGCTGGTTCTGGTACTGGCGTCCCGTCCGCTATTACTATTATCCGGCGTATTACTATTACTACACCTGGTACTGCCCGGTGTACTACGTCAACCTCCGCCTCGTCTCGTACACCGTGGACGTGCCGACGGCTACCGTAGCCACCGCCTCGACGACCACTTCGTCTTCGACCACCACGACTGAAACGAGCGTCGAAGTCGTCAAAACGAAGAGCGGTCAGACCGCGATCGCCAAGGGCGCCGTGATCGACGGCAAAGTCAAGGCGAATTCGATTTTGGCCAAAAAAGGTCTTCGCTCGGGCGACGTTATCACGAAAATTGACGGCAGACCAATCAACAGCATGAACGACGTGAAAAACATCAAAGCGAATTCGCGCATCACCTACGTTCCCGGCGACAAAGTTAAGATCGCCAAGAAAGCGGTTCTCCAAAAGAAGACCGACGAAGTCGCCAAGAGCTACGACGGATTCAAGACGCAGCCGGTCAAGCTCAACGACGTTAAGGCGGCGGAACCCGGTATGACCCTCTACGATTACTACAACAAGACGGTCGAATCCGCGCCCGAAGGAAACGCTCTTCAACAAACCCAGGAGTACGGCGCCTACGAATATTGATCGTTTCGTCGCCGAATTGTAACGACGCGCCGGACTCTTGAACGTTAAGGGGTTCGGCGTCCGAAAAAGGCGGAAGCCGGTCGATAACGGTCGACCGGCTTTCGCCGCGCTTTTATCGCGCGGACGGTTGGTCGCCGCGCTCTCATTTTCCCGCGCGCGACGAGACGACGTCTCGCCGCGAATTCTCCGCGCCTCTCGCAAAGTGGCGATTGTAACGCTCGCGCGAGCCGTTCCGTCGTCCCGTCGGCAAAATAACGCATTTTTCGGCAATAAAGACTTGATATGTCAACGTTTGACGCTACAATAACGTCAAAGGGGCGCGCGCCTTTTCCCGTTCGCGGTTTTGCGGAGCCTGTCGAAAGAGAAGGGGGCGTCGTCGTTTTGGGGGCTTAACATTATCATTGAACAACGCTTATGGTGGACGAAATGGGAACTCGTTTTTACCGGTTTTTAACCCTTCTTGCGGCGGTCGTCGCGCTCGCCTCCTCGGGATTGGCGCATTCTCAGGACGGTCGGGAATCGCGGGGGGAGAGACGCGCGCTGATTATCGCCAAGTCCAATTACGGCGGAGGGGGAAACGACGGTCTCAATCAAAACGACGGCAAATATTTGAGCGAAACGTTGACGAAGGCCGACTGGCTCGTGACGCTGCGCGAACGTCCTGAAGATCAAAAGGGAAACAGCGAAAAAACGCGGTGGTTGAACGATATTCAGAAATGGTGCGGCGAATTGCGCGAAAACGACGTCGCGCTCTTCTACTTTTCCGGGCACGGCGTAAAAGACGCCAAAGGCAAGCTGTATTTTCCAACGGACGATTATTTCAAAAATCGCGACAATCCCAAACGCTGCGAGCAATTCGCGCTCGCTTTCGACAAGATCTTCGACGTGTTGAAGCAAGCCGGATGCGCGAATCGTATCGTCGTTCTCGACGCCTGTCACGCCGGCGCGGCCGTCTCCGCCAAAAGTTCCGCCGACAGGGAGATTACGTCCGACGAATTAAAAGAGCTGTTTCTTTCGACGAGCGCCAAGGCGAGCGGAGACGCGCCGGTTTCCGTTTTCGCCAGCTCTTCCGGAAATCAGCTCAGCCGGAACTATCCGAGCATGCAGACGTCCGTTTATACTTACTGGTTCTGCGACGCGTTTTCGTCGCATAACGCCGACAAGAACAGAGATAAGAAGATTTCTCTGAACGAATTGAGCGACTACCTGAACGACAAAGTCGTCGAACAAACGAGCGATAACGATAGGAAAAAACAGACGCCGACGGCGGTAATCGTCGCTCGCGAGTCCGAATTGGTCTTTCCATACGCGGCGCTTTCTCACAAAGTGGTTTGCGACAAATGCGCCGAGCGTCTGGCGCTCGAAATTGACAAGCGACGGCGGGGGAAGGAGCCTTTGCGCGTGCTGGTAACGCCCGCGATCGCGGATAGACGAACCGGAAAAATTGACGTCGAGAAATGGGGAAAAGCGCAGACGGAAATCGCCGACGTCATTCGCGAGCTGTTGGGAAACAAAAGGGGCGCGTGTCAAAACAGTTTCGAGATTGTCGGGAAGAACGAGACCGGGCGACTTGTCGACGCGTCCGAAAACGGCGGTTCGGAAAACGGCGATCGGTTGCGCGTCGGAGATTTGGGAGACAGGGACGCCGTCGAGAAGCTCTTTGACAAAAAAGTGGACGCCGTCGTTTACGGTTATTTTTCCGAGACCGAATCCACAAGCGAAGATCGCTTTCACTACGGGGTTCGTTTTCCCGACGCGCCGTCGTTTCCGTCGTTGGTCGAAAACGACGAGTATATCTTGTCGGACGAGGAATGGCGCGCGATGAAGGGGAAAACGGGAATCGTTCCCGAAACAAACGCGTCGCCGTCCGGTCGAGAAACGCTCGTCGAGACTCCCGTCGGCGTCGCGACCTTGGAGACGGCGGAGACGATCGCCGCGCTCGACGAACAGGAAGAATGGGGAGAAAATTATTTTCGCCTCGATCCCGAGGAACGCGAATTCGACGTTGAAATCCGGGTTTGTCCGCCCGGCGTCAAGGATCCGAAACCGTCCGACTATCGGGAACTCCGCCAAGGCAAGGTCCTGAAGGACGCGAAGTACTGGCTTCCGCTGGAAATCGGCGAGAAGTACAAAATCGCGTTGAAGAACAAAACCGACAAGACCCTTTACGCGCGCGTTTTCGTCGACGGCGTCAGCTCTCTGGACTGGACGAACAAAACGATCGGAACGATGAAGGGGGCGGGCTCGGGAGAAGAGAAATTTAAAATCGCGCGCCAGGACGACGGTCAAACTTTCGAGCGAGAAAACGGCGAAAACGACGGTCAAGACGGCGGTCAAACTCCCGCGCGAGAAAACGGAGCGATCGACGCTCATAACGACGAGCAAACCGTGAATCGGGAAGGCGACAAGGGCGCGGAAGAGGGCGTCGTCCGAATTGCGGATCAGGACTTCGTCGTTCCTTGGGTGGTTGCTCCGGATTCGCGGTCGAAACAACCGATTGAACTGCTGGGATTTTATTCGCGTCCGAGCGATTCTTCCGCCGGAAACCAGAGTTTGGGGCTTCGCTACTTTAAAGTCGTTCCCGCGAATCAATCGATCGCGGGCGACGAGAACGACAAGAATATCGGGTTGATTACCGTTCAGTTCCTGCGCAAGACGAACAAGCCGTCCAAAACCAAAGGCGGTTCGGTAGGCACGGGCGCCGATCCCAGCGAAGAAACAATGGAAGTGACGACGAAGACTTTGCCCCCCGTCGAATTGGCGGCGACCCTGCAGATTTATTACTGCTCGAAGAAAGAATTTGAAGAGAAAGCGAAGTAACTCGCGCCCCGGCGACGAGCGGGATTAACCGTTGAAACGACTCTTAAAGGAGACCAGACGTTCATGATGCCATCGTTTGACAATCGAATCGCGTCGTTCGTCGCGCGACTGCTCGCGCTCGCGGCGGCGCTCGGAACGTTCGCGACCGGTCGCGCGGACGCCGCGGACGAGCCGAACTCAAACCGCTGGACGATCGTTTTTTACGATTCGTCCTCGCCGGATCCCGGCGTCGCGTCCGCCCTCGACGCCGACGCGCGAGCCAATTTCGAGGGGTTCGTCGAGACGGTTCGAGCGCGCGAGCGCGACGCCGGCGACGCGTCGAACGTCGTCGTCTTTTCGCCGTTCGAGTCGCGTCCGAACCGTCGTCCGACGCCGGAGAACGCGCGCGCGATTCTCGATTGGATTCGCGATTCGGGCGCGCCGTCGAAAGCGCTGGACTTGCCCGCGCTGCGCGTCGAGCGGAACGCGCCGGTCGATTTGCGGCTCTTTATCGACGTCGCCGTTCGCGGCGCGCGCGTCGTTCTGGGAGGTCGAACCGGAGAAATCGGAATTCGGGATTTGGAACGAGCCCTCGGCGAGTCTCAACCTCGAGTCGAACGCGTCCTGAAGATCGAAAACAGGCGCTCGCAAGGGACGGCGAAAGGCGCGGCGCCCTTCGCCGTTCGTCCCGGCTCGTTTGGCTCCGCCGAGGAAACGGGCGCGTCCGACTCCGAGCCGACGTCCGTCTTTTCTCAGTCGCGCAACGGCTCGACGTTTCAGGCGACGAGTTCCGAGGACTATTTCGCGCTGTTGCGCGAAGCGCTCGACGGCTACGCCGACACGACCGGACCGTACCGGATTTCCGACGGCGTGATCACGCTCGTCGAATTGCTGGAATACCTGCGCTCCTCGTGTCCGGAGGCGCCGCGTCCAAATTACGAAGGCGCCGGCGTTTCCGAGCTGTATCGCGAGACGCCGATCGTCGGACGAAAAGCGCCGGATCGCCTCTTTTTAGAACTTGGAAAACGACTCGGAAAGCCGCGCGGAAAAGAACCGCCGCTCGACCCCGCGCTTGCGAGCGAGGCGTGGAAACGAGAGTGGGATCTGGATCATTGGGACGACGACGATTTTAAAGCCGCGGGCTTTAAGTCGCCGGATTATTCTCCGTTGAGCGCCTCGGAAGAGATCGAAAAAATTGAAATTTTTGAAAGCAAGGATTACCGAGGAAGAGAATTTGTCAGAATAACGCGGGGAGCCGGTTCCGGTTCCATTTGGTCCTGGCTGGACGACGTTCAACGAGTCGCCGATCAAAAGAAGGTCGAAAAGGAGAGAGAATGAACGGATCGTTTTTTTCGCGCGCGGCGCTTGTCGCCCTGACCCTCTGGACGCTTTGCGGAACCGCCGCGTTTGGCGCGGAGCCGGGAAAGAATTACGTCGTTCTTTTCGCCGGCGAGACTTTTCCAAAATCGGAGGACAAAGACGGCGTTCCTCTTAATCCCCTCGCCGGAACCGTTAACGATATGCGCAATCTTGAAGAGCGCTGGATTCGTCCCCAACGGGAGCTGGCGGAGAAGAGCGCGTCCGTCGAGCGCCGCGACGACGGACTTGAAATCGCGCCGTTCGAGTTTAAGACGACGTTTTCCGACGACGCGATCATTCGCCTCTACGACGCCGATCCGGCGACCGCTCCCGGTTCGACGAAGGCGCCGACGAAACGGAATTTTCTGAACGCCGTCGACGAAGTCGTTAACAAGGCGACGAAAAACGACGTCGTTTACGTTTTTGCCTCGACTCACGGTATCGCGATCGGGGAGAAAAGCTATCTTTGCCCCGAAAATTGCGGCGATTTTAAAGCGCCGAGGGAAAAAGACGAGAGCGACGCCGATTTCGCGAACAGAATCAACTTGATTCCAGTCGCCGACTTGATCGAGCGTTTAGGCTCCTGTCCCGCCGAGTGCGCGCTCGCGCTCGACGCCTGTCGCGATTATGGAAACTCCGGAACGAACTTGCTGAAGGAAATCTCGGAACTTGTTCAAAAACACGAAAACGTGACGGTGATTACCGCCTGCGCTTTGGGGCAGTCCTCGCGCATGATGGACGAGCGCGGAGTCAGCGCGTTTTTTCATTATTTTACCGAAGGGCTCGAAGGCGCCGCCGACGCCCAGGGCGCCTACGACGGGCGCGTCACGCTCGTCGAGGCGTTCAACTACGCCTACTCGAGAACCGGCGATTACGCGCGAAGCGCTTCAAAAGAAGACGGCAAGAGCGCGCAGACGCCCGAGTGGTACGGAACGGGAGACGTTGTTCCCGCGATCGTTCCCGATTCCCTGACGGTCGGATTCGACGAAGACGCGCATGATTATCAGCTCGCCCTGAGTTGCGGCGACAGAATTCTGCGCGCCGATCAAAGCGCCCGGCTCGACGTCGCGAAAGGGCGCGCGAACGCTTCGTCGATAAAAGTCGACGAAGACGGGCTGCTGGAGAAAACGTTCAAGTACGTGATCGACTCGCAGCCGCATAATACCGCGGCGCGGTATCTGCGCGGTTACGTCCTGCGAGCGAAAGCGCGATACAAAGACGCGATCGAGGATTTTAATAAGGCCGGGTTTGAAATGGTTCTCTTTGTCACGAAGGAAAAGGACTTTGGAAACGGCCCCGGGACTTACGCTTACGGAAGTTCCGACGTCAAAGAGAAACTTACGGGCAAAAATCCAAAAGGCGGAGAGGAACTGCTTTATTATCCCCTCGGATCGAGAATTATCGTCGACAAGTGGAAGAACGATCGCTTTCACGTCGTTACTTGTAATAACGAAGAAAGCGGCAATTGGATTTCCGATAAGTACGTCAGTTGGACGCCGCAACAGGCCGAGACCACCGTTGCGAATGGATATTCGGTGGCGTCTAATAGTCGATCTTCGCGCGGCGCACGAACAACCATTGAAGATAATCCTATAGTTCCCGCCAGTATTGATGTGTTTAACTAAGCGGCGTTGTTTTGACGACGAACGGTATTGCGTTCGTTCTTCGTTTTGGTCTCGTCGACGATCGTAGCGCGCTTGAATTGAACGCTCGCGCCGACGAGCGACTTTGTTGAATAAGCGTCCTTCGGGATACGCGGCAAATTTGCCCGGCGCGGCTTTAACGCCGGTTGACCGGTCGCGGCGCGCGAGGACGCGACGCCGTCGGAGGGCGCGGTTAAACAGTTCGTCTATAAACTCGGATTAGCGCTTGTGGCGCGGTTGCCGACGGCGTTATTCGCGGCGGGACGTTCCTCAATCGCGTCGTAGCTTCGTTTTACCGCAGGCTTCTCGACGCGCTTCGCGTTGCGGGTAGGAGAACGTTATTCTGTCGAAGACGTTCCGAAACTTGCGAAGAACGTTTGTTTTGTCGACGCTAGAAACTCCAACGGTCGAGTGAGTTCCGCGATCTGCGAGAACAATCTTGCGCGTCTAAACGCGATCGACGTCGACTTTTTGCATGAATTCTAACATTCTAACTAAATTTTCTAAAAAAGCGTTCTATTTCTTCCCGATAACCCCCAAAAGTTCGGCTTATGTTGACATGGGCGACATAGAAGTCGGGTTTGGTATGGAGACGCGTTGGAACGGAAGGAATACGTATAATGAGAAAATTGATGGATAAACGCATTTGTCCGATTGTATTGGGGCTTGCGGCGTCGCTTTTCGGCGGAAACGCGGCGTTTGGTCAGGACGACCTTGGAGAGTATGAAGGAACGGCTAAAAAGATGTTTCAGACGTTTTCTAATTCGTCGACGTTAAACACCGAAAACGGCGCTTATATGTTTTCGGGAAACATCGGCGCGTCGATGGGGTCGGACGATATGTACATGCGTCGCGGACAAAGTCTGAGCGGCGGTGAAGCGACCAGCCAAATTAATCAGGCGGTTCAGACGGAACAGGGCTTCGCGAATTCGTACTATTCGCAGTCCGTCCCTGAAAAGAACCGTGTTTTTTGGGTAACCCCTTATTTTTCGTCTTTTAACGCCTATACTGGTCATAACGAGGAAATTTCGCCGCAAGTTCTTGGCAGTTCCGATTTCGAGACGAGACGGATCGGGTTCATGGGCGGCGTCAACACGACGAACTCGTCCGATCTTAACGGAGGTCTGTTCATCGGTTACGCGAAATCCGACATGTGGCAGAACGTTTTTCTTAAACCGACAGATCAAGGAGTCGAAAGTATCACCATCACTCCAGATTTATCGTTTTCCGATTTTCAGTTTGGCGGACAACTGAAATACCGCTTTTCGAGCGGCGTCTACGCGATCGCGACCGTGACAGGCGGCGCTCAGGATTATCGCTGGAAGCGACGGAATTATCAAACTTTTAATGATGGTAGAGATCCTCTTGAAGCGTTATATATAGCCGGAACGACGGGACACACGCTCGTCGCTAACCTGAAATTAGCCAAAAATTACGAACTTGGCGGGAATTGGTCGATAACCCCTTCCGTAGCCGTCGAATCGGGTAATTCCTGGTTGTATAGAGTTGCGGAGTCCGGCGGTTACGGGCATTATACTAATAGCGAGTATGCAGGAGCCGACGAAGATACGAAGTATTGTTGGGCTCCTTATCGCCTAAACAGACACTTGAGGTACGGTCGCGTGACCGGGCGCGTCGGCGCCGACCTTGCCTATTCGGACGAGAATATGGGATTTAACGTCGGCGCTTTTTACGGAACGCAAGTTGCCGGAAGAGACGGGGCTCTGGTTTCAATTAAACACATGAAGGAAGACAAAAAAAGCGCCGATATGTACGGAAACGGTTTCGGACGCGATACTTTGGACTGTAACGCCGGTATCTGGTCATATTTGAATCAGGCGAGAACGGCGCGTATTTCCGGGCTTTATTCTATCAGATGTTATTCCCAGGCGACTTCGCAGGTCATGGGCGCCACGTACACGCTTAACTTTTAAAGGTTCGGCTTTAACCGATCGCTTGGCGTTTCCATCTTATTTGTTTTGAAAGGCGCGTCCCGGATTGACGATTCGGGATGCTTTTTTATTGTTGAAAGAAAACCGCCGGCTCCGTCAGCGGCGAGAAAAGATTTGGTTTTGCGCGAAACATAACTCCTCGAAAGGGTGTGGAGCGTGGTTTGCCAGCTTTCCTTTTCAATAACGAGGAAACCTTTCATAGGAGAAAGACGCAAGCGGTTTGGAACATACCGGGCTCTTGAAATTGAAATATACAATCGCGCGTCTTTTCGTAATTTTCTTGAGACTGGATATTGCGACCGACGTTCTTGAACGCGATACAATCCGGATATTTCGAGACGTTTGTCAAGCAAAGGTTTAACGGAATTTCTTTTTGAGGAGTTCGGCGCGTTTCTTCTGAAGAATGGGCTAATTGCGAAGAAAGGCGGGTTCATCGTCGCGACTTTTGTCGACGCTCCTCGTCGGCGGAATACGCCGGAGGAGCGTCGGTCGATTAAGTTGGGAAAGAATGACGACGAAGTCTTTGAAGGATGCTCCTCTCAGGTTAAGAGTCGTAGAAATTGGACGCGCGACTGCTGTATAAGGGGCGCGAGACTCGCGTTGCGGTTACAAAAGTCGCCGTTACGCGCCGCTATTGACAATAAGTTCGTCGTTAAATATTTCGTAACGCGCGCTAACGAGGCGGACGGAATTGTTCTTTTAAGGTTGCTTCCCGTAAGGGCGGAAAAGCCGAAAATCGGCTTTATTGAACAACCGCCTTTCGGAATACGTCGGCGGTAGTTCGCGATTGAGGACGACCTGGCGTTCTTGCTCGCCCGACGTCGACTTTTGTCGGCGGTTCGCCTCGCTTTGGGCGCGGGCGTTCTTGCGTCGACTTTTTCTGATTTTCAGGAGCGATTTTTCGCGAAGCTCGCGCGATTTTTGTCCGTCGCGTAAAGATTCGCCTAAAGTATTCTCAAGAACCGCTTTCATTCTTCCCGATAGTTGCCAAAGCGCGGCTTGCGTCAACGTTGGAGTTCGTCGGCGCCGAGTTCGATATGGAGACGCGTCAATTCGAAGGAAGGAAAGATCGATGAGAAAATGGATAAACAAGCGCCTGCGCGCTATCGCGTTGGGAGCGGCGGCGACATGCTGTTGCGCGAACGCCGCGTTTGCCGATCTGGGGACTACAGCCCAAATCTTTAAAACGTTCGCCAACGGATCGTACGTTTCCAGCGCGGGCGGCTATTACGAGTTCGCCGGAAGCGTCGGCGCGTCGCTGGGAACCGACAATTTGTATATGCGCCGCGGGCAAAGTCTGAGCGGCGGAGAAGCGACCAGTCAGATCGTCAATCAGACGCCGGGAGTCGGACAGGTCGCGCCATGGTCGAACGGCGCTTCTTTTTCGAGCGGTTCTTACGCCGTTCCGGAGAGTTCCCGTTCTTTTTGGGCGACGCCGTATTACTCGACTTATTCCGGTCGCTCGGGTTACAACCGTGAAATCACGCCGAAAATTGAAAGCGGCAGCGACTACAGGATGGAGCGCGTCGGCTTTCTGGGGGGCGTCAACTCGACGGCTCCGTCCGATCTTACCGGCGGCTGGCTGATCGGTTACTCGAAAACCGGAATGTCTCAGAGCGCCAATATTACTCCGACTCTTCAACCCGGCGATGTTGCGGGGTTCGAGATCGACGAATATACCGGAAGCGCCAAAATGTCGCTCGTCGATTTTCAGTTCGGCGCGCAACTGAAGTACCGTTTTTCGAGCGGACTCTACCTGGTCGCGACGGCGGTCGGCGGCGCGCAGGATTACTCCTGGAAGCGGCGCATGTATCAGTCCGCGATTCTCGACGCCAACGGCGCGACGTCCAAGGAGGAGCTCGAAGGACTGTACAACGCCACGACGACGGGGAACACGCTCGTCGCCAACTTGAAACTCGTCAAGAATTACGATCTCGGCGGGTTTTGGTCGCTGACCCCTTCCGCAAGCGCCGAGTCGTCCAACTCCTGGATTTTCAAAACTTCGGAATCGGGCAGGTACAGAGACTGTTATGACGAGTACGTCGATCCTTCCGCCGAAGAGGCTTGGCAACCCTGGAAATTGACGAACGCGTTGCAGTATAGTCGCGTGACCGCGCGCGTCGGCGCCGATCTGAGCTACAACGACGAAAATCTGGGGCTTCAGGTCGGCGCGTATTACGGAACGCAACTCTGGGGAGACGACGCGGCGACCGTCGAACTCATTCAGGCGTCTATCAGCGACAAAGAGATCAAAGAGAAGAACCTTCAGTCCAGCAAGGTTAAGGGCGACGGTTTCGGACGCGATTATTTGGAGTGCGACGCCGGCGTCTGGACTTACGCGAACGGAGCGAGAACGGCGCGAATTTCGGGACTCTATTCGATTCGAATGTACTCCAAGGCGACGTCGCAGGTCTTGGGCGCCACGTACTCGCATAACTTCTAAGCCGCCGACAATAATCGACCGTCGCGAGGTTCCGATCTTCGGAGCGATCGCGGCGCGACGGACGTCGAAGTAGAGAAAGGAATCTCCATGAAAAAATTAGACAAGCGCGTATTCGCGGTCGCGTTGAGTTTCGCTTTGTCGGGGCTTTGCGGAAGTCTCGCCTTTGCCGACGGCGGAAGCACGTTTAAAAGTCTCGCCAACGCGGCCGCTTTTTCCGGCGGCGGAGGTTATTCGTTTTCCGGGAGCGTCGGCGCGTCGTTGGGCGCCGACAACGCGTTCATGCGCCGCGGTCAAAGTCTGAGCGGCGGAGAAACGACCGAGCAAATTAACGAAGTTCGAGACGCGGAAGAGAACGCCGCGCGGTCGGTCGTCGAGCGGTCCGTTCCTGCGAACGATCGGACTTTTTGGGCGACTCCGTATTACTCGTCATTTTCGGGTTGCGACGCGAGAGACGTTAACGTCGACGAAGGGGGCAAATTCAAGGCGGGACGCGTCGGCGTTCTAAGCGGCGTCAGAAAGACGTATTCGCCCGAATTGACTGCGGATTGGCTGGTCGGCTGGTCGAAATCCAGTCTGTCGCAGAGCGCGTTTTTCAAAAATGGCGGGAACCCCGGCGATTATGTCGAAGGAGGCGAGATTTCGCTGACCGACTTCCAGTTTGGCGCCGACTTTAAGTACCGCTTTGAAAGCGGCGTCTACGCGATTTTCAGCGCGATCGGAGGCGCGGAAGATTACCGCTGGACCCGGCGTTGGCGCGACGGTTCCATTCCCGACGAAGCTATCTACAAGGGGGGAACGACGGGCAACACGCTCGTCGTCGACCTCAAGTTGGTCAAGAACTACGAGCTTGACGAAAACTGGTCGATCACGCCTTCCGTCGGCGTCGAGTCGTCTAATTCCTGGATTTTCAAGGCTTCGGAAGCCGGCGAGACGAAAGGCGCGGGCATGAGCGACTGGCAGGCATGGGAGCTGACCAAAACGTTGCATTACGGTCGCGTCACCGGGCGCGTCGGCGCCGATTTGAGCTACGCGGACGACGACGGCGGGTACATGATCGGCGCGTATTACGGAACGCAAATCGGCGGAATTGAAGCCGCGAGAATCTCGATCGCTCCCGTAGCCGATCCCAGTTCGGAGATTACCGTTAGCGGCGAAGGTTTCGGACGCGACAGTCTGGACTGCAACGCCGGGCTTTGGACGTACCTGAACGACGCGAAGACTTCGCGGATTTCCGGACTCTACTCCATTCGAATGTATTCGAGAGCGACGTCTCAAGTCTTAGGCGGGACGTACTCGGTCGAGTTTTAAACGTTTGAGCGCGATCCGTTCGGTTCCCGGAACGTTTGCGGCGGTTCGTCGAAAACGTTCCGGTTTTTTTGTCGCGCGACAAGCGACGGAGTGAAAATGACGACACGACAACATCCTTGCGCGTCGGGGAAGGCGAGCGTCGATCGACGCGCCTTTCTGATCTCGTTAATCGCGGTCTGCGTCTCGGGAGCGACGAGTCGGGACGCGTTCTCGTCCCCGATCGAAAACCCGTTCGGTCGCTTCGGTTCGTCGGGAAAACGACCCGCCGAGATCGAGCGCGGCGCCTTCGCGTTTCAAGTCGATTTCGAGCTTTCGGAAATCGCGTCGGAACTCGCGTCGCTCGACGAAGTCGCCGCCGAATTGAGCTCGACGTTGAAGATTCCCGCGCCGCGCGAGAAGATTCTGGCGCGCGTCCTGCCGGACGAAGCGAGCTGGCGCGCGTTTTTCCAGAAGACCTTTCCCGGCGTCGCGTATCGAACCGCGATGTTCGAGCGGAAGGAGTACCTGTTCGACGCGCGCAAAGAGCGTCTTTACGCGTTTCGCGGTCCGACGCTGGAAGTCGACTTGCGGCACGAGGGAACGCACGCGCTTCTGGCGGCGTCGTTGCGCCGAAGCGTTCCGATTTGGCTTGACGAAGGACTGGCGGAATATTTTGAAGAGACGCCGCGCGAGCGCGCCGAGAACCCCGACCGAACGACGAAAGTCGTCGCGCGTCTTGAAAACGGGTCGTTCGCCCCGTTGGAACGGCTGGAGAGCGTTTCCGTCATGACGGCGGCGACCAACGCTTTTTATCTCGATTCCTGGGCCTGGACGAATTATCTGTTGAACGATTCTTCCGAAACGCGCGCGATCGTTTCCGAGTACCTTAACGACCTCGCGCGCTCGCGACCGTTCGCGCCGAAAATCAGCGCGAGATTGAAAAAAACGGGCGGCGGCGAAGAAGCGTTGCGACGGTTCTACCGAGCCCGTCTCCAGGCGTTGCAAGCCGTCGACGCAAATCGCCGCGAACCTCCGCAAAGCGCCGCTCCTACTCCCAAACCTCGGTAAAAACCGCCGATACAAGAGTTTCCCGCGTCCGCGTCCAGGCGTTCTCAAAACTTGAAAACAAAGCCGAAGCAAGCGCCCCGCGCCGACGTCGTTCCAATTTTGGACGCGTTGACGAGGGGTTGATTTTTCTTTTGGAAAGATTACAATGCAAGCGTCTATTTCCGCGACGTCGAGCGGGCTTTTGCGTCGACAAGGGGCGCGAGGCGGCGGGAATGGCAACGATTCATTCGTTTGTTTCAGGTTGCTCGGTCGTCTCGGGCCGGTCGACTTGTTCGGATTCGGCGCGTTGTTCGGGCGGGACGGATCGCGTTTTGAAATGGGGCAGTCCCAGAATTCTGTCCCGAATATTGGTGAAACCGATAATCGCGACGATCGAGTAGAACGTCGGGAGTATCGTGAAATTGATAAAAGGATCGCAGGGATAGCCGGGCTTTCCAAAATACGGGAGTTCGATCCACAAGTATCGCGCGGGTAAAAAGAACGTCGCGAGCGCCAGCAGGACGACGACGCGGAACGCGTTGGGAGTCTTGACCTTCCTGATCCTGAAGAGGACGGAACACCAAACGACCAGTCCCAGGAATCCGAACCAGTAGACGTATCCGAGCGTTCGATTGAGTTCGACGATCGTCTGCGCGCGCGGAACAAGGACGCACGCGGGCGCGGCGAAGAGCAGCATGCACGCCGCCTCGCCGAGCGGGTAGCCGACGCTGACCTTTTCGCGGCACGCATGGCACCTGCCGCCGAGACAAATCCAGCTGAAGATCGGTATTTCATAGATCGTGGCGATCGCGCTTCCGCATTTGGGACAACGCGATTTTGCCCACATCGACGCCTTGCTCCCAAAACGGTAGAGCCAGACCATGAAGAATCCCCCGATCATAAGCCCGAGCCAGAAAGTCCAGAGGATCGAAAAAAGTTTTAAAGCGGCAAAGTCCACAAGTTTTTCCTTTGACTATAACGAAAGAACGGCTGGAGGCGGATAAAGACGTTCGCGCGTCGAAGCGTCGACTCAATCATAACGCGCGCCGACCGTTTGTCAATATTGTTTCGCAACTCCGCGTTTCGCGGCGACAACCCTTTTTTAAAGCGGGGAAAAAGATGACGAGATCCTGTAAAAACTACGGAATCCAAAGAATCAGACGCGGACTCGCCCCGTTGGAATTAGTCTTGATTCTTCCGTTCATAGCGGCGCTTATGGTTTTGATCTTCTACGTGGAACACGCGGGCGTCGATCAACTTGAGCTTTCCGAGAATCTGCATTACCAGACGATGCGGCTCCGATACGACAAGCAACCCTGCGACATTACGCCCCTGGTCTACAAAAAAGCGACGCAGGGCGAATTGGACGGCGATTCGAACGGTCAGGTTCGATCGGGGCTGATTTACGACAAGTGGGAGCACAAGACGACGTCTCGGGCTCAATTTTACGCCAACGCGTGGACGGCGGCTTCCAAATGGGGCAACGAATCGTATTGGGCCAACCATAAGAATAAAAAAGCGAACTTCGGCAGGGATCTTACGGAAAAC
>CAMZEO010000006.1 GCA_947305735.1 uncultured Planctomycetales bacterium
ATTCGCCGAACTCGAGCCAGATTTTGCCGACGCCGATCGTCGCGTCGATCATGTCGGGGTCGAGCTTTAACGCGCGTTTGAACTTCTCGAAGGCGTCGTCGTATTCGCCCTCGTCGAAGGCTTCCCGAGCCGACGCGCAGAGCGTTTCGGCAAGTTCGCGCTTGTTTTTCGACGTTTCCAACGAAACGTTTCCCGACTTGCGCTTACGGCGTTCAGAAGCGTCGGACATTTTTAATCTCGCGGAATTGAAACCAACCTAACCAGGGAGTCGTCTAGTCTAACGACAACGTCGATCCATTGTTGCCGATAGAGCCGTCGAACAAATGTTGACGGAAAGAACGCGTCGTCGCGAAAACGCGACGTGGCAAACAACGGCGTCGCCGCTCCGGATTCGCGCGGCGACGTCGGCGATCAGACGTCGAGATTTTTGACGTCGAGCGCGAATTTTTCGATAAACTCGCGTCGAGGCTCGACTTGTTCGCCCATTAACACGCGGAACAAATCGTCGGCGGCTTCGACGTCGTCCATCGTCACCTGAACCAGAGTTCGGTTGTTCGGGTCGAGAGTCGTTTCGCGAAGCTCCTCGGGATCCATTTCGCCAAGCCCCTTAAATCGGGTGATTTGCCATCCTTTTTCGCCCGCTTCTCGAATAGCGCCGAGCATTTCGCGCAAGTCTTCGACGCCGGTTTCGTTTTCGCCTCGGAGAATTCCGTAACGCGATCCTTCGACGCCGGTGCGCTGGATCGGATAGAGCGCGTCGATTTCGAACCCGTGTTTCGTTCGAAGCTCGGCGAGCTGCTTGTTTAGCGAACGCAACTCGTCGAGCTCGTCGACGCGAAGTTTTTCGTCGATTTGATCGCCTTCCTCAAAGAACCGGTCGTTCGAGCCGTTGAGCGCGTCGGTTATCGAACCTTTAAGCTCGTCGACAGTTTTGCCCGTCTCGTTTTCGAGAGTCGTGAGATACGCGTTGAGTTCGGTTCGGTCGAAAAACCAGTTCTCCTGCTTGCGCCAAACGACGTGATAGATCGGAAGCCGCGCGGTTTCGGGTTCCCGTCGTTCGGCGAGCGCTCGCAAATTATACCCTCGTTTCTCGAGCGCCTGAATCGACTCTTCCATTCTGCTCAAGAGTCGGCAAAGCCCTTCCATTTCTTCCTCTTTAATCAAACGCCCGTCGCGAGGATCAAGTTGGGCGTTTTTTATGCCGGTTTCGAGCAACTCGCGTTTCATTTCGTCTTCGGTCTGCACGTAGCGCGCCGGTCCCTTTCCGCCTTTTTTACGCACGCGGAAAAGAGGAGGCTGAGCGACGTACACGAAACCGGCTCGAACCATGTCGTACATTTGTCGGTAAAAAAACGTTAAAAGAAGGGTTCTGATGTGCGAACCGTCGACGTCGGCGTCCGTCATGATGACGATTTTGCCGTAGCGTCGTTTGGTAAGATCCATGCTGCCCTCGCCGCCGAATCCGCAACCGAACGCCACGATCATGCTGCGCACTTCCTCGTTTTTCAAGACGCGGACGTCCTGCGCTTTATAAGCGTTGATGACTTTCCCGCGCAACGGAAGAATCGCCTGAAATTCGCGAATGCGCCCCCCTTCCGCCGAGCCGCCCGCCGAATTGCCCTCGACCAGGTACAGTTCGCAACGATCGACGTCGCGACTCGTGCAGTCGCGCAACTTTCCGGGCATTCCGCCGCCGTTCAGAACGTTTTTTCGATCCTTTACCAACTGCCGCGCGCGCTTGGCGGCCTCGCGCGCTTCGAGCGCGAGGACGGCGCGTTTGACGATCATTCTGGCGTTGGCGGGATGTTCGTCCAAATATCTCGTCATCGCGTCGCCAAAGACGCTTTGCACGATTCCCGCGACCTCGGTGTTCCCAAGTTTCGTTTTCGTCTGACCTTCAAATTTCGGCTCGGGAACTCGGCAGGAAACGACGACCGTCAATCCTTCGCGGAAATCGTCTCCGTTCGGAACGTTCTTGCCGAAAAGGTTCTGAGACACGCCGTACGCGTTGAGCGTTTTGGTAAGCGCGGCGCGGAAACCCGCGACATGCGAGCCTCCTTCGTGCGTGTGAACGTTATTGACGTAAGTGCGGATCGTTTCGGCGTCGCTGTCGGTGTACTGGAGCGCGATCTCCACCGTTACGTCGTCGCGCCCGCCGCGAACGTAGATCACGTCGTTGTGAACCGGTTGATACGATTTGTTCAGGAATCGAACGAAGTCGGCGACGCCGTTTTCGCAGTGGAAATTCTCGCCGCGTCCGTCGCGCTCGTCGAAAAACCTGATACGAATATTAGGGTTCAAAAACGCCAGATCGCGCAGACGATTGTACAGAATACTGTAGGAAAATTTCGTGTCGGGAAAGATTTCCGGATCCGGCTTGAACGTCGTTTTCGTGCCGTGTTTTTCGGATTTTACGCCCTTGGCGACCGGCGCGAGCGGAACGCCGCGCTCGTATTCCTGGAAAAACTGAAAACCGTCGCGGCACACCTCGACGTTGCACCACTCGGAAAGAAAATTGACGACGGTGACGCCGACGCCGTGCAACCCGCCGGACGTCTGGTACGCGCCCTTGTTGAACTTGCCGCCAAACTTCAATTTCGTCATCACGCCTTCGAGCGTCGAAACCTGAAGCTCGGGGTGAACGTCGACCGGAATTCCGCGCCCGTCGTCTTGCACGGTGACGGAACCGTTGCGGTTGACGACGACTGAAATCTCGGTCGCGAATCCGGCTAACGCCTCGTCGAGCGAGTTGTCGACGACTTCGTTCACCAAATGGTGAAGCCCCTGAGAAGCGACGTCGCCAATGTACATCGAAGGACGAAGACGAACGTGTTCAAGGTCGGAAAGACCGATAATATCTTCGGAATTGTACGACTCTTTGACCTGGCGCTCGTCGCGAAAACCGTCGTCGATCGCGACGACGGCCAATTCGGACTCCATCGTCCGAGCGCTCGGCTCGACCTGCGTTTCGGGGATTTGCGTTTGTTCCAATTCGGGGTTTTCGCCCGGATTGACGTTGACGTCGTCGCTGGACATAATTGCTCCATACATATGTAAAAGGCGCGTCGGTCGATAGGTTTCTCGTCGTTGAAAACGACCGGACGAGCGATCGACGCGATCCGACGTTCTCAACGCCGCGCGAAAGCCCGACGCCGTCGACGAGACGCGGAACAACCTTTCCGCGCCCCGATTTGAATCTTTATCTTACGACCAACTTTATCCTTTCGAGATTGTCGTCGGGAAGAAGCCGACGCAACTCGTCGAGGATGGAGTCCAGATAAAACTGCAACTCCTGATAAAGCAGGTTCGAGGCGATTTCCACGCGAATCGTTCCCCCTCGAAACGAAACGAGGCGCGCGTATTTCAGGTAGAAATCCAACTTGCTCGCGACGCGATCGCCGCAAGGATCGGCTTCGTCGAATTTCGAACGCGAATCGTCGCCGAAAACGGCCTGCAACGCGTCGCGCCAGGCGTTTTGAAAGCGCTCGACGGTCAACTTGCGTCCAAGTCCGTACTTCGAGATCACCGAAGGAAGGATCGCCCCAAATTTCGTCGCGCGAAGCGGTCTCTCTTCGTCGAGAAACTGAAATCCCAGCGGATGGGGAGGAGTCGCGAAAGGATCCGCGTTGTTAAAAGAGCGCGTTTTCGATTTTTTTGCGCGTTTTGATCCGCGGGGGTTATTGGGAAAACTCGATTTCTTCATTATACTGTCAGGTCGCATGAAGTTTGTCGAAAAAACGCTCGGCGCGAGGGACGAAAAACGACGCGCGTTTTCACGCCCTCGACGACGCTCGACATTATATCAAAACCGTTGTTTTTTTCAAGGGTTGAAGATTCCTTCGTGCTCGTTTTTTTCCGATATTTCCGCGTTTTTTCGCATAAAATCACCGTCTGAAACCGGAGTCCGGTTCAAGCGCGAAAAACCGTCTGGAAGAGCGGCGAATCGTCGTAGCGGCGCGTCGTCGTTTTCGCGCTCGTTTCATCGTCGCAATCCAAAGGAGCATTTGATGTCGCCGTCGTTCGCGCTCGAATCCCGACGCTCGCCGTTCGCTTCGTCCTTTTTTCTCACGGGCGCGACCGCAAGCGGCAAAACGTCTCTGGGAATTGAACTGGCGCGAAGAATCGGCGCGGAAATCGTTTCGCTCGACTCGATGGCGATCTATCGCAAAATGGACGTCGGCACGGCGAAACCGACGCTTGAAGAGCGTCAAGGCGTTCCTCATCACATGATCGACGTCGTCGATCCGGACGAAGAGTTTTCCGTCGTCGAGTATATGCGCATGGCGGCGCGAATCGTCGGCGAAATCGAGACTCGCGGCAACGTCCCGCTTTTTGTCGGCGGCTCGCCTCTATATCTGAAAACGATCCTCTTCGGCGTCTTCGACGCGCCGGGCGGCGATCCCGAACTGCGCGCCGAACTGCGCGCTTTTGCGGAGCGAGAGGGCGCGAAAGCGCTCTGGAAGCGTCTCGAAGACGTCGATCCTAACGCGGCTGGAAAACTGCACCCCAACGACGTGAAACGCGTCGTGAGGGCGTTGGAAGTCTATCGATTGACCGGCAAGCCGATCTCCGAGTTGCAGACGCAATTTTCCGCGCCGCCGCTATTCGAGCCGGGACAAATCTTCATCTTGACCAGAGAACGACGGACGCTTTACGAAAGAATCGACAGGCGCGTCGACGCAATGCTCGATCGCGGCTTTTTAGATGAAACGCGCGCGCTCTTTGAAGGAGAGTCAAAACCGGGTCCGACGGCGTCGAAAGCCGTCGGGTACCGCGAGCTTCTCGCCGTCCTGCATGGAGAACTGACGCTCGACGAAGCGGTCGAAACGATCAAACGTCTTACGCGCAACTTTGCGAAACGTCAAGAGACCTGGTTCCGATCGCTGACAAATCAGGGGGCGCGGAGAATTTGCGCGGAAAACAAAACGCGCGAAGAATTGCTCGACGAACTCGAGCGGGAAATTGAAAAAATTCGACGCGAGAGCGAAATCCTCTAGGCGGCGCGAAAAGAACGCCGCCTGGACGAGGACGTTTATAAGTCGGCGATATATTCGGTTTTCCGATTCGTGTCCAAATTAAATAGCGAAAGCCGATAAACGGTTTTCACGATCGTTTTGCTCTCCTCGTCGTCGGGATCGACCGGCTCTTCGCGATCTTCGACGTATCCGGCGAGGATGTAGTCGAAAGGCTCGCCGAGAGCCTCGGCAAATTTTTCGCGGGACTGGGGCATGAAGATTTCGGAACGTTTGATTTTCGCCTTTTTGAACGCGGCTTGCATTTTGTCTTCGTCGATCGTTTGGAAATCCTTGGATTTCCCAAGTTTGACGCGCGTCTCGACGGAGACCTCTTTGGATCCGTCGCCAAGAACGCCGATAAAACAAACCGTCGGTTTTTTCCCTTCGTTGAGAGCGGAAAGGCGCGCGATCTCTTCGCCGACCTGACGCGTCGTTTTCGCGACGGCGGGCTCGTAAGCCGACGAATCGATTTTTTTGGGTCGACCAAACGAGGCGCAACCGGGCGCGACGGCGGACAGGACGAAAAACGCGACTAAAAACAAACGACGCGAAAGACTGGATGAATTCATAACGACTTCCTTACGGGCAAACCAACCGACTCGCGTCGGCGCAAACTCGCGCTATCGTAACTATTTTAACAAAGCAAGGCAAGAGCGATTTGACTCTCGCTTTTTGGAGACTCCTTGATGGGCGTTTGGAGCGCGCTGGGAACTTGTTTTGGCGGTCGTAAGCAACGCCTTTTCATCGGTCAATTCGTGATTTTTCTCCTCCTGTGCGGAGCGCTCGCGAGCCTATGGGTTTCGCTGCGATCCCAAATTATCGGACAAGACGTCTACACGATTGAACCGCGAAACGTGCGCGTGTGGAATCCGCCCGTATGGGTTCCGCGCGATTTCGTCGCGGAAGCGCTGGATAATCTACCCCCGGAAATTAAAGCGGACAAACTCAACTCGCTCGATCCGCGACTCGTCGAAGTCGTCGTTCGCGCGTTCTCGGATCATCCGTGGGTCGATAAGGTGGAGTCGGTCGTCGTGTCGTACCCCGCCTCAATCGATCTAAAAATACGTTTCAGAAAACCCGTCGCCTTCGTCGACGCCTCGACGGAAGGATTAAAAGAGTTCGTCGAGCTTTTGGAAAAGAGGTTTCCCGACGACGATTTTGTAAAAACCCTGAGATTTGAAAAATCGCTCGACGCGCCGACGCGGGAAACAAGGAAAGTCGACGAAGAATTGGTCGACGCGTTCGGACGAGAGCTGAGGACGGATTATTTTGACGAGCGCCCGCTCGCAAAAAGACTGTTCGTTACCATTCTGACCTACGGTCCTCAACGCGAAAATATCGACCAGGCCGCGCAGTTTGCCGATTTTTTGGAAAAAAGCGGAGCCGCGCGAGAATTCCAAATATCCCAAATTCACGCGCTTAAAACGCTTGGAGAAAAAGAACCGGTTTTCTTCCTGACGACTCGAACGGGGCAGACCGTCAAATGGGGGTATTATTCGCGCCCCAAAAACGGTATGGACGAACGCGCGTACGACGGAGCGCGAACGAACAAGAACTCGCGAGAAGAACGAGAAGCCGTCGACAAATATCAGGAGAAAAAAATCGAACGCTGGAGAAGAAAGGACGGAGGCGTTTCGCTCGATCTCTCGGAAACCGAAAACTGAAAACGCGCGCGAAAGAACCGACGCGCGTTCAAAGAACTTCGCTCAATTCAAACGCCGCGCGACGCGACAAAATCGCAATCCCCGCGTCCGCGCGAACGTTGAACGCCGTCGACGTTCATTCGTCGAAGGAATCAAACATACGCATGAGGGCGACTTCAAGCTTTTCGTCGGAATAATAGGTTCCGGCGGCAATTTCCGCGCGGACGCGATTAACCAACTCGATGCGAACTTCGTTCGGGTTCATCGTCGACTCGCCGACTCTGCTGGCGTCTTGTCGCGTCCTAATTTCCATTTCGTCGCGTTCGACCGATTTCGGTTGCGCGTTCGAGCCGTTGTTGCGCTTAATCGAAGAAACCTGATTAGCGGCGGAGACTCCGTTCAATCCATTAACGCTGCTGATACTCATTTTCTATTCTCCTGAAAAAGTTATCCAGAAGTTGCTTCTCGCGTCCGTCCCGACCTTCGCGAAACTTGACGCGAGCGATAGTTGCAAATGTAAAACGTTGAAATTCAACGTTAAACTCCGTTTCCCCCGTCGGCTTCTCCGCTTAAATTCGCTTGACGGTCGCGGCGAACTTTCGCGAAACACCCGCCTCGGCGAACCGCGTTAAGCGACGCGTCTCAGGGGCGCAAGGAGAAGAAGAGCTTTTCGCGCTTGCGTTCTCCCCTGACAGGATTATCGACGCGACAACCGCCTAACTTAAGTAAACTTCGTTTGAAGTCGCGTCTTTTGCCGTCTTTCCGGCGCTTCCAACAGGGACGATCGGCGAAAATTCTCCAGTCGTCGCATTCGTCGTTTTCGACGTCGCGCGCCTAATTAACGGGCTTACTCCTTAGTATGCGTTTTTTCCAAGAAGACGTCAAGATCAATCTAAAAAAAAGAAAAAATTTTTCAGAAATGTCAGACAAAGAAGAAAGCCGGGATTTTTCACCCGGTCAAAAATGCGAAAAAACAGGCGTTAACTCATAAAACAGCGTTCGATGAACCCGACGTCGGGAACGTTCTTAGCAAATTCCTCGCTCTTCAAAATTTTCAAGAGCATGGGAATCGACGTCTTAATTCCCTCGATTTTGAACTCTTCAAGCGCGCGGATCATCGAGGCGATCCCTTCTTCGCGCGTCGCTCGCTGCACGAGCAACTTGCCGATCATCGAATCGTAATGGGCGCTGACGACATAGCCGGGATAAGCGTGCGAATCGAAACGAACGCCAAACCCGCCGGGAACGATCAACTGTTCGATCTTGCCGGGACAGGGACGGAAATTGTGGTCGACGTCTTCCGCGTTGATGCGACATTCCATCGCGAATCCGCGATGAACGACGTCTTTTTGTTCAATCGAAAGCCTTTCTCCGGCGGCGAGACGAATCTGTTGCTGAATCAAGTCGACGCCCGTCGCCATTTCCGTCACCGGATGCTCGACCTGAATTCGAGCGTTCATCTCGATGAAATAGTATTGACCGCTCTTGTCCACGATGAATTCAACGGTCCCCGCGTTGGAATAACGCGCTTCTTTCGCGATAAGAACGGCGGATTCGCACAACGCTTTGCGCGTTTTTAGCGTCAATTTCGGCGCGGGCGTAAGCTCGATGAGTTTCTGTCGACGACGCTGGAGCGAGCAGTCCCGTTCCCAAAGATGAACGACGTTCCCGTAATTGTCCGCGAGAAGTTGCGCTTCGACGTGCCGAGGGTTTTCAATGAACTTTTCAATGTAAACGTCGGGATTGCCAAACGCCGCGGCGGCCTCTTGAGCGGCGTCCTGCAAAGAGCGCTTAAGTTGCGCCGCGTCGTTCGCCTGACGTATGCCGCGACCGCCGCCGCCGGCCGTCGCCTTGACCAGCACTGGATACCCGATCTTCTCGGCCGCGGCCAGCGCCTGAGATTCAGACTCGACGATTCCGTCGCTGCCGGGCACGACGGGAACGCCGCATTTTTTCGCGATCGCGCGCGCGGCGTTTTTATCGCCGAGACGTTCCATCGCTTCGACGCTCGGCCCGATAAATTCGTATCCGCTCGCGCGGCACTTCTCGGCAAACTGGGAATTCTCCGAAAGAAAACCGTAACCGGGGTGAATCGCGTCGACTTCGCATTTCTCGGCCGCGCTTATAATCCGGTCGACTTTCAAATAGCTCTTGTCGGAACGCGCGGGCCCGATGCAGACGGCGCGATCCGCCAATTCCAGATAGCGCGATCCGCGATCCGCCTCGCTGTACGCGACGACCGATTCGACGCCCAACTCCTTACACGCGCGAATAACGCGCAACGCTATTTCGCCGCGATTGGCTATTAAAATTCTTTTGAACATCTTCCGTAAAAACCGCTATTCCATCCAAATCAACCGCGAACGTCGACTTTAAACAACGGGGTTCCGTACTCCACCATGTCGCCGTTTTTCACGAGAACTTCGGCGATCTTGCCCGAAAGCTCCGCCTGAACTTCGTTAAAAACCTTCATCGCCTCGATAATGCAAACGGTCTTTTCAGGCGAAACGACGTCGCCGACTTTAACGAAAGGCGGCTTGTTCGTTTGAGGACTCGCGTAAAACGTCCCGACCATCGGCGAAGCGATCGTCTTAATGAACGCCGAATCGTCGGACGCGGGCTCGGAGGAAGGCGCCGGAACTTCGGAGACCGGCGCGACGGGAGCCGCAGGCGCCGACGTCGCGACGTTCCCCGAACTTGGAACGCCGCGCGTCAATTTCAAACGCCGACCGTTGTTTTCAAGATCGAGCTCACATACGCCGTTGTCCTTCATAAGTTCGACAAGACTGCGAATTCCGTCAAGGTCAAATACGTCGACGCTATTTTGAGACATGGAAGTCTCCCCGCTTTCTCTAATTGGTGATAAGGCTGTCCGAAATCGGCAAACGGCGCCGACTCATTTCCGTCTCGCGTGAATAAACCGGTCGACGCGCGCGAAATCGCGACGAATTTCCACGTCAATCCAGCGCCCGTCGGCTTTCATCTCGTCGGCGACAAGACCGACGGTCGTCGGACTCAATTCCATAAACAATCCGCCTCCGCTTTTAAGACGATCGGGCGCCTGGCGCGCGAGCCGAACGGGTAATTCCGCCCCAGTCGGACCTCCAAGCAAAGCCAGTTTCGGCTCGAAATTCTTTACGCTCGGCTCTAAATCGTCGTACTCCGACTCGGAAACGTAAGGGGGATTCGAGGCGATTATATCAAATCGCCTTTCCTCTGGCAAGTCCAACGGAACGGAATCCAGCAGGTTCCCTTCAAGAAACTCGATTTTATCGGCGACCTTGTGTTTTTCGGCGTTCTTTTTCGCGACGTCCAAGGCGGACGCGGAAACGTCGATCGCGACGAGACGCGATTTCGCGACGTATTTGGCGAGCGCGACCGCGATGCAACCGCTCCCGACGCCGACGTCGCAAATCGACCAAACTCGGCGCTCGAGCGACTCGTCGTCCGACTCTGCGGAAGCGGTTTTATCGGCTTTTTTAATGTGTTCGATCGTTTCCAAAACCAACTGTTCCGTTTCCGGACGGGGAATCAACACGTTCAGATCGACGGTAAAATCAAGGGAATAGAACTCTTTTTTCCCGACAAGATAGGCGACCGGTTCGCCAAGACTTCGACGACGAACAAGATCGCGAAACTGGGAGCGAACGCTCTCGTCCGGCTTTTCGTCGTAACGAACAAAAAGATCGACGCGCGTCGTTTTTAACGCGAACGCGAGCAGGACTTCGGCGTCCAGGCGCGGCGAATCGATCCCTTTCTTGCTAAAAAAGGAGGTCGTCCACTCCAAAAGGTTCTTAATCGACCATTCTTCCGCTTGCGACATGACGTCCTCGATCCCGCTATGAAGGATTCTATCAATTCATTCGATCGACTCATTCGATCGTTCCGAAAGAGCTTCGCAATTCCTGACGCTCGTAATCAAGCAACGCGTCGACGACGGGAGAAAGGTCGCCCGCCAAAATGACGTCGAGCTTGTACAGCGTCAAGCCGATTCGGTGGTCGGTGACGCGATTTTCCGGGAAATTGTAAGTGCGGATTCGTTCGCTTCGATCGCCGCTGCCCAATTTGCTCATGCGTTCCTGGGAACGTTTCGCCTGTTCCTGAGAACGTTTGAGTTCGTACAGGCGCGTTTTCAAAACGCGAAGAGCTTTCGCGAGATTCTTAATCTGGCTCTTTTCGTCCTGGCAGCTGACGACCAAACCCGTTTCGTAGTGAGTGAGCCGAATCGCGGACGCCGTTTTGTTGACGTGTTGTCCGCCGGGACCGCTCGCGCAGAATCGATCGATTCGATAATCGCTCTCTTTGAGTTCGATCTCGACGTCTTCAGGCTCCGCCATGACCGCGACGGTCGCCGCCGACGTGTGAATTCTGCCTTTCGCTTCCGTTTCCGGCACGCGCTGAACGCGATGTCCGCCGCTCTCGAATTGCAATTCGCGATAGCACCCTTCGCCGTCGACGCCAAGCGTGATTTCTTTGAAACCGCCCATTTCCGAGGCGCTCATCGACATTATCTCGACCTTCCAGCGCTTCGACTCGCAGTAATGGCGGTACATCTCAAAAAGATCGCGCGCGAAGAGCGCCGCTTCCTCGCCCCCCGTGCCCGCGTGAATTTCCATAATGCAACGCGAGCGGTTCGCGTCTTCCCCGCCGATCGTCATGTCGAGAAGTTCGTTCCAATGTTGCTCGCGTTCTTCGCGCAGATCGGGCAATTCCGCCTCGGCGAGTTCGCGCATCTCCGGATCGTCGCCTTCGAGCAGGTTCTTGGCCTCTTCAATCTCTTCGTTCAGCTTTTTAAACCGACGATATTTCACGCATAACTTCGCCAACGAGCCATGTTCGCGCGCGACCGCCGCCAACCGATTGGAATCGGCGAGGATCTCGGGATCGTTCATTTGACGCTCAAGTTCTTCGAAACGAGCCAGTTTTTCGTCTAGTAGCTTACGCATGGATATTCTCGCGGCAAAACAATGAAACGATCAGGCGAAAACGGAAGTCTCCGACAAAAGACCCGACCTGCAAGACAATAACGAAAAAAAGCGGCTCCCCAGGACATGCCTAAGAATCCGCTTGTAATTCAGCGTCGCCCGACGCGCGGGAAAAGCCCGAAGGCTCCCGGAGTTCGCAGACTTCGAATCAGGCCTTCTTGCCGTATTTGCCGCCAAACTTATTCTTGAACTTTTCGATACGCCCGGCGGTGTCGACGAACTTGACGCGACCGGTGTAAAAAGGATGGCACACGTTGCAAATATCGACTTTAAGCTCCGGCTTCGTGCTGCGCGTCATGAACGTGTTGCCGCAACCGCAGGTAACTTTGGTTTCCATGTACTTCGGATGAATATTCTCTTTCATCGGACAATCTCCACATTTGTGACGGTGAAGACGCTCGCCCTTACGCCGCTCTCATGCGGCTCGCGCGGAAGCGTCGCGCTTGAAACGCGCGTTCCATAAGGCGCAAACGACGACAAACGTCGGTGTTTTGGGTGTTTTCCGTGAGGACGCGACGACGCGGCGCCGAGCGACCAGTCGTCAATCGTCGCGTCATTATAACCTTTTTTTTCACGTTGGCAAGGGGAGAATGCAAAAATTCCACGCTTTACCGGAGCCGCAAAACGCGTCGCGTCGTTTAACCGATTTCTCGATCACAAGTCAAGGACGTCGAACATGTCGTACAATTTGCCGGGCTTGCTTCGAACCAGGAATTTCGCCGCCTGCAAAGCGCCCGCCGCGTAGCTGTCGCGACTCGACGACTTGACGGTCAACTCGAGCGTTTCGCCCAGCATTCCGAAGAGAATCGTATGTTGTCCGGGATCGTCGCCTGTTCGAATCGCGTGATAAGCGATTTCGTCGTGAGGACGAGGACCGACGACGCCCTCGCGCCCGCAACGGAACGCGTCGATTCCCATCTCTTTGGCGACGAGAGCGCCAAATTTGAGCGCGGTTCCGCTGGGCGCGTCGACCTTATAACGGTGATGCCGTTCGATAATCTCGACGTCCGCGTCGGAATCCTTCAACGCGCGCGCCGCGATCTGCGAAAGTTTCATCGTCAAATTGACGGCCGGACTCATGCTCGGCGAACGGAGAACCGGCAGAGTTTTCGCGGCTTCTTCGAGTTTGGCGACTTGCTCGTCGGAAATGCCCGTCGAGCAGTAAATTAACGGGATATTCCGACTCGTGCAGAGCGTCAAGACGGCGTCGAACGCGCGCGCCGAGGAAAAGTCGATCAAGACGTCCGGCTGAACGTCGTTCGGTAATTCCGACGTCAACGCGACGCCGATCGCGCCGACTCCGGCGTGTTCGCCCGCGTCCTTGCCGACTGAGGGACAATCGGGCGCGTCCAGAGCCGCGACAATTTGGAAATCAGAATCGGCGACCGAGCGAGCGACAAGCGTCTTTCCCATCTTGCCGGCGGCGCCAAATAACGCTGTTTTAATCATTTGCATGGAGTCCTTTGCGTAATAGCGAATCCGTCCCTTAAATAACGCGTAATCGAAAGCGCGTCTCGTTTTCTAAGTCGCGTCGCGCTTCTTCTCTTGTGAATCGATTGTCGAGGAACCTGTTTTTAAGCCGTCGGTTTCCTCCTCGCAAACGTCGGAACCGGCGGCGTTCGATTTTACCAACGCTCCGCCGAGCATTTCGATAAACCTCGTCATAGCGGCGGTAAAAATTTTACGACGACGATAGATAACGCCGATAGGCCGCGATATTTTTGGAGCTTCGAGAGGTATCGCCGACAATTTTTTGGCCGCGAGATCGTCAAGCGCCGACGGAGCGGGCAAAATAGAGACGCCCATCCCGACTTCGATCGCCTGTTTGATCGTTTCAATATTGTCGAATTCGGTGACGACGTTCACGCGGACGTTGTGTTGACGCATATATTTGTCCGTTTCGCGCCGTATCGGCAAATCATGATCGAAGGCGACGTAATCGAAACCTTCGAGCCTTTCGATCGGAATCGAGCGCTCCTTGGACAACGGATGTTTGTAAGGAGTGACGACGATCATCTCCTCGGAACGCAACGGGATGACGTTAAGTTCCGACGAAGCAGTCGGATAAGAAACGACTCCGACGTCCGCTTCCGAATCCAGCACCGCCTGATAAACTTTGTCGGGATGAAGAAACTCAAGCCTGATCTTCGTTTTCGGCTCCTCGGTCATAAAGTCGCGCATGCACTTGCTCATGTCGTGCAAGCCGACCGAATAAATCGCGGCGACGCGAATCGTCGCGTTTCCCTGCGTTTTCGACGCTTGAACGCGAGAAACGACCGATTCGTAAGTTTCCAATATCTCGTGAAAACCTTCGTAACAAATTTTCCCCTCGGGGGTGAGCGCGAAAGGACGCTTCGAACGATCGATAAGCAAAACGCCGAGACGTTGTTCCAAACGGTGAATCGATTGAGTCGCCGCCGACTGACTGACGTTGTTGGCTTCGGCGCCGCGAGAAAAACTCTGATAGTGAACGACGTCGCAAAAAATCCTAAACGTTTCCGTGTTCATTCGAGCTATACTTCCTTGCGTCTAAAGGACGCGCGACTTCGTTATATATTATTATTTCTGTTTAATACGACTTTCTCGTCTATGAGATTATCTTATCACTAAATCGGAGTCGTTCAAGGGAAATATGGAAACGTTTTGTTTTTTTTGGCGTTCCAGTCGTTGACCGCGCGACAAACGCCCCCGCCGGACGCGGAAACAAGCGATAATTTGTCTACGCCTACTTTATGCGCCAATGAAACGCGTTATACTCTAGGAAATTCGGTCGCGACAGACGGGAAACGAACGTCGGCGAAGAACGATTCTCCGGCGGCGTTTGACCGAAATCACACGATTATTAGGAGAATTCAATATGGATAAACTGAATCGACGCGACGCGTTGCGTTTGGTCGGCGTCGGCATGGGAACAATATTCGCTTACGGAGCCGCGCGCGAAACGAACGCCGACGACGCTACCGCCTCGCCGGCGAAGGTCGAAGGAGCGGACGCGTGGAAATACGCGCTCGTCGATCCGGACAAAGTCGCGAAAGACGCTTATGAACAGTATCCCGTCGGACGATGCATGCATACGACGTTTATGGCGATCGTCAAGAACGTCGGCGAAGCGCTCGCCGCGTTCGATCCTCTCGCGAGCGCCGCCATGTTGAATTTTCCTTTCCACATGATGAAATACGGCGATTCCGGCGCGAACGGCTGGGGTTCTCTCTGCGGCTCGCTCAACGGGGCGATGGCCGCCGTCGCCCTTTTCTGCGCCGACTCGGCAAAACGCAAGGCGATTCTTGACGAACTCGGGAACTACTACGAAAGAACGATGCTCCCGATCTTCAAACCCGAAGGCGGCGAAGAAACGCCGCGATCGATTTCCAATTCCATTCTTTGCCACGTTTCCAGCGGCAAGTGGATTTCCGTCGCCAAAGTTCGCTCCGACTCGCCCGAACGAACGGAACGTTGTTCGCGTCTGTCTGCGGACGTGGCGAAAAAGACGGCGGAACTTCTCAATTTATACCTGTCAAGCGACGTTTCCGACGAGGCGAAGGCGGCGATTTTAACCAGGCGTCCGGAACCCGTCGCGACTTGCGTCAAGTGTCACAACAAGGGCGGCGAAACGTCCGACGTTATCGGCAAAATGACCTGCAACGAATGCCACCCCGAAAAATCCGTCGATCATCATCAATAATCGGGGCTCCGGTCGACACGGTTGAATCAGTTTAAGGACGACCAAGTATGTCAAACGCAACGACGAATCGAGAAATCCGCCTTCATGGGGTCCCGCGCTATCTGGCGCCGTTTCACGCGAAATTGCACCCTCACTTCTTCACCGACGTTTTGGTCATAGGAGGCGGTCTTGCCGGATTGACGGCGGCGCTGTCGGTCGACCCGTCCCAGAAAGTTCTGGTCGTGTGCAAGGCGGGACTGTCTCAGTCGAACAGTCTCAAAGCGCAGGGAGGAATCGCGACCGTATGGGACGCGCCCGACGACAAATTTGAGAACCACGTCAAAGACACGCTGATCGCGGGCGGCGCGCTGTGCGACAAAGAAGTCGTCGAATTCATTGTTTCCCGCGGTCCCGACGAGGTTAAAAAACTCATCGGGTACGGCGCGAAATTCGATCGCGACGACCAGGGCAACATTCAACTCGGTCGCGAAGGAGGGCACGACCATTTTCGCGTTCTTCACGCGAACGGAGACTCCACCGGCGCCGAAATCATGCGCGCGATTACCGAGGAAGTTAAAAGGCGTCCGAATATCCGAATTTGGGAAGACGCGTTCGCGCTCGATCTGCTCACTTACGACGGATTCTGCCGCGGAGCCGTCGTCTTTTGGGAAAAGGAACGCGAAACGGAACTCGTCTGGGCGAAACAGACGATTCTCGCGAGCGGAGGTCTCGGACAGCTCTATAGAGAGACGACTAATCCAAGCGTGGCGTGCGGCGACGGCGTCGCGATGGCGTTTCGGGCCGGCGCGGTTTGTCGCGATCTTGAATTCATCCAGTTTCACCCGACCGTTCTGTACATCGCCGGCGGAAGCCGAAGTTTGATCACCGAGGCGATGCGAGGCGAAGGAGCCAGACTCGTCGACAAAAACGGCTATCGGTTCATGCGCGATTACGACGAACGCGGGGAACTTGCGCCGCGCGACGTCGTCAGCAGATCGATCGTTCAACAGATGAAGAAAACCAATTCGCCGAACGTCTATCTCGACCTTTCGCACAAGGATCGCGACTGGATTCTCAAACGCTTCCCCGGCATCGCGAAAATCTGCGCGGAATTTGGCGTCGACGTCACTAAGGATCGCATTCCTGTTCGGCCGGGCGCGCACTACGCCATGGGCGGCGTTCTCGTCGATCGGCGCAGTCGGACGACGATCAAAGGACTTTGGGCGGCCGGCGAGGCGAGCAGCACCGGTCTTCACGGGGCGAATCGGCTCGCTTCGAACAGCCTGCTCGAGGCGTTGGTCTACGGCGAACAGGCAGGCCGCCTCGCGGGCGAAATCGCGACTCAAACGACGGACGAATATCACGCGCTTCCTCTTGAAAACCCTCCCCTCCCGAACGCGGGAATCGACGCCGTCGACGTCGCCGACGTGCGCAACTCGCTCAAGTCGACGATGCAACGTCTCTGCGGAGTCGTCCGCGCTGAGGTTGGGCTCAAAGAGGCGCTTCACAGCATTGAAGCCTGGTCGAAACTGCTCTTCAATAAGCAATTTGAAACGGTCGAAGCGTGGGAGACGCAAAATATGCTCGTCGTCGCGCGACTCGTCGTCGAGGGCGCGCTTCAAAGAAACGAAACTCGCGGAAGTCACAACAGAAGCGATTGCGAGCCGTTCGATCCGAACGTTCCCGCCGCGCACTCGCTCTTTATCAACGAGCGATAACTTCGACGCCGCGCGTCGCGACGCTTCGACGGAAGTCGACGTCGGGCGCGCGAGGCGTCAACTCGTTCTCAGATCCTCGGTAAACGCCGATTTGGCAATTCCCGCCGCTTGCGCGCGCAAAATAGCGACGCTTCTCAAAACGGCGTTTAAAACTGACGCGTCCCTTTTCCGCGCGGCGTCGGACGGCTCCGCCCGACGCAAAACGTCTCTCGAAATATCAATTGCGCAAATTTTAACGATTCTATAAATTATTCTCAACATAACGTTCTTATCAGACGATATTCGATAGGAGAGG
The DNA here is from genome assembly GCA_947305735.1 of uncultured Planctomycetales bacterium. Lineage (GTDB taxonomy): Bacteria > Planctomycetota > Planctomycetia > Pirellulales > Thermoguttaceae > RUG369. The sequence continues at coordinate 17,318 of CAMZEO010000006.1, forward strand.
CGTCTCTTTAGAGGTTGAGACGTTTCTCCTCGATAGAGTTCATGCCGTTCAAAGGAATCACCATGACCCATTGCCGACGCTTAGTCTATACGTTCGCGACGACGACGCTTTTGTCGTTCGCGCTGTTTTCAGCGTCCGGGTGCGCCGGCGCGCTCCTTATGCCCTTCTACCTGATCAATGGAACGGACGCGCCCGCCGTCTATAAAAACGAGATGAAGGAGATTCCAAAAGGGTCGAAAATCGTAGTCGTTTGCCGCTCTAATTTGAATCTTTACGGGTCGTCCAATCCTGACGCCGACCTTGCGCAAAGCGTGACATACGTCGTGTCGACGGAAATGAAAGACAAAAAAAAGAAGAATATCCAATGGATTCCGTATTCGGAAGCGGAAGACCAATTTGACGAAGAAGAACTCAATTCACTGAGTTTTGAAAAGATCGGGCATAAGCTGAAGGCGGATTACGTCATCGGCGTCGAGATCGATTCGTTTGAAATCCACCACTCGACCCAGTTCTATCAGGGCAACGCCAAAGTTCTCGTTCGCATGGTTCGCGTCCGGGACGGCGAAACGATCGTTCGGGAATCGATGCCGAACTATGTCTACCCCGCCAATCCCGTGCCGAGTTCAGACTACGACGAAATAGAATTTCAGAAGATCTACACCGTCCGTCTGGCAAGAAATATCGCCAAGCTGTTTTGCCCGCACGACCCGCACTCGGAATACGCCACCGACGCGGATTTCGCGCGGAAATAATTTCTGGTTCGCTTTCGATCGGCTTTGATCGTCGACTCGACGACCAAATGCTAAAACGGGGAAAAGCGTCTTTTCCAATTTAAAACAGCCGCTCTGATTCCGCGCGGAATCGGGGCGGCTGTTTTTCGTCAAGCGTCGCAACCGACGCGCGGACGGAAGAAGAACGCCAAAAGGCGACAACAATCCTGAAGCGTTCTTTTCCATTAGAAATAAAACTCCCTAAACGAGAACCGACGCCGCCTGGCGTCGACGCGATTATCAATGTTTTCCGTAGAGAACGCTCGAAAAAACGTTTTCTCAGCCCCGTCGCGACGGCGGAGGCGGAAGAGAGTTCAGGCGACAAAGAACCGCCAACCATACCGTCTGGCAACGAAAAATGAACCGGTTTTTTTGAAAAGTTTGCTTAAAAATTGGCGAATTTCAAAACTTTTTGGAGTCAAACGCGTTTCATACTTTACGCGCTGAAATTTTTTTTGTATAATCGGAGCAGTGATGACGTTTGGGTCGCGAGGAGCCGAAAAGGTATAGGTTTTGGCTACTACTTATCGAGATTATCCGGTTTCTCAGACGAGATCGTCTTGATTTCGCGTCCCGAGCCGTTTTTCTAACGCTTTTTTAAACGCGGGTCGCCCGCGACCGCGTTGGTTTTTATTAAACGCAAGGTAATCATTTCGATGAAGAATAACGTTTCCAAATTATTGGCGCTTTTCAGCGTTCTGCTTCTGGTGGCGTGCGTCGGTTGCGGCGGGCGCTTTAAAGTAAAGGGCAAAGTCGTCTTTTCAGACGGTTCTCCGCTTACTTTTGGCACGGTCAACTTTACCAATAACGACGTAATCTGCAAAGGGCAGATCGAAAAAGACGGCACGTTTGAGATGCGCACGTTCAAGCCGGGCGACGGCGTCCCTCCGGGGACGTATAAAGTTTTCATCTCCGGCACGTCTCAATTTGTCGATTCTGGTAAGACGGTAAAGACGGGCAACGACGAAAATGCCGCCGAGTTTCACACGATCGGCGTCGCGAAGGATTTGATCCCAACCGCGTACTGCAATCCTGACCTAAGTCCCTTTGATCCTGTGACAGTCAAGGGCAACGTCAAAAACCTGGAACTTAAAATCGAGGCGGAAGCCCCGGCGGTTGAAAATTGACGAACGGTCGATCGTCTGAATCGTCATTCGCAAACTAAACACTCGGGTCTTTGATGGGAAGAATTCGTTTATTATTGATCTCCGTAGTCGCGGCGCTGTTTTCGGTCGCGACAATCGGGTGCGACGGCAACGTTCATGTGTCGGGAAAGGTAACGTATCCCAACGGTCAGCCGCTTACGCGGGGCAAAGTCGTTTTTACCGACGATTTTTACATGGGTAAAAGCGACATTGACAAAAACGGCGAGTATTCGATCCATACGTTAAAACGAAACGACGGAATCAAAAAAGGCGTTTATCAGGTTTATATCTGCGGCGCTATGCGATTTGAACCGACCGAAGAAATAAAGGATTCTTTGCAGGGTTATCGCTTCGATAAAGGCGTCGATTTGATCGACGATCAGCACACGAATCCAGACACTTCAGGATGGCGTTTTGAAGTCAAAAAAGACTGTAAAATCAACCTCACCGTCTACCCTCCCGGCGAGGTTCCGGAAGACCAGAGGACGGAGGAGGCGAAATATATGTTTGATTTGGAATATCGCAAAAAGGTTGATCGGGAAAAAATGAAAGAATTCCGAGACAATCAATCCCGCAAACGCAGAACGGTAAACCCCAAATTACTATAGACGTTTGTTATTGAAGGAGCGCGAATCGGCGTCTTTGCGGCGTTCGCCCATACCGACGGGGCGTTCGCGCTCTTGATTTCATAGGCTTTTTAATAGGTTTTCCGCAGGTTCGCGCGTCGAACCTCGATTTCATTTTTGTGTTAATGTCGTTCTCACGAAAGGACTATTTATGACTCGTTCCACCACGAAACGCGGCTTTACGCTTGTCGAATTGCTCGTCGTTATCGCCATCATCGGCATTCTCATCGGATTGCTCCTTCCGGCGGTTCAGGCCGCGCGCGAAGCGGCGCGCCGTATGCAATGCACGAACAACCTCAAGCAGATCGGTCTTGCGATCCACAACTTCCATGACGTCCGCCAGGGTATTCCGCCTGCGGCGCACTCGTGGCACCGCATGACCATGTGGGCTTATCTTTATCCGTACAGCGAACAGCCCACGCTGTGGCAACTGCTCAACCGTAGCGACCCGGTCACCCTTGGTCAATATTTCTGGAACACCGGCGCCGGCTGGGGCGGCGTTACTCTGACGACCGAAGAGAAGAAGGGGTTCGCGGGCGTTCCTTACATGGTTTGTCCGTCCCGTCGTTCTTCTCCCGCCGCTTATGAATACGTCGTTACCGGAACGGGCGACACCTCCGCCGGTCCTCAAACCGACTATTGCATGATTGCGTCGACCGACTCTAACCCAGGATGGAACGGACGAGCCGACAGCGCCGGTAGCGACAACGGCGTCGACGGACACTACTATGTCCGCGTTTTCGCGACGACCATTTCTCATCAGGTGGACGCGAAGCAACGGTTTCAGAACGGTTTCTTCCGCGGCGCAAAGTTGCAGAACGAGAATAGCGAAGGGAACAAGTATTCCAATCCCCGCGATACAATGAGTCGCGTTACCGACGGTTTGAGCAATCAGATTATCATCGGCGAAAAACACATCCCGATCGACGGCTTGAACGTCTGCAATACCACCGCGCCGGACACCAACAACTGGTCGCAATGCCACGACTGCTCGTACCTCTGCGGAGCCGAGTCCACCGGTTGCGGATACATTTTACGTTGCGTCACTAACTACTGGGACGCTAATAAGAAGACCCCGTACGTTAAGTGGATTTCAAGCGGTATTTCCGGTCCCTACGACGATCTCGCGGCAAATAACGCCCCGTCCATCAACTGCGGTCTGGGCAGCTGGCACGCTTCCGGTTGCAACGTTCTCAAGGCCGACGGTTCCGTCACGTTCCTGAGTTCGACCACGCCGCAACGAATCCTCGGCTACCTTGCCTCGGTCGACGACGGCAACACCGAGAGCAACTGACCATAACCGCCGGGCGTTTTGTAAACGTCCGGTCGTTAAACGACGCGGCGCGATTCTCGTTTTTCGGGGGTCGCGCCTTTTTGTTAATTTCTAATCCCCGATTTGCGCCGACGCTCCAACGACAAGCCGCCTCAATCCGACGCGGCGGCGCTTTTGAGTCGACGAACCGGGATTCGCGCCGTTATTGACGCCTTATCTTCCGTTGAGCCGTCTTTTGCGTCCGCGACGGCTTCTCTTGCGGGACGATTAGGAAGGAACCGGATCTATCCTTCGTTAAGCCAGATTTTGACGTCGACGGCCGCGACGTCAAAAAGAACGGCGATCCTTTCGACGTCCCACCCTTGCCGATAAAGTTTCTTCGCCGTCGTCTTCTTTACGTTCATTTCTCCTCTGGCTTCCCCTTCGGCAATTCCTTCGGCAATTCCCTCGGCTTTTCCCTCGGCAATTCCCTCGGCTTTTCCCTCGGCGATAATACGATCCAGTAATTCGCACATATTTTTCGGCTCCTTATCGTAACCCTTCATAATTGTTTCGTATGCGAAACGAGCGTCTTTGACCGCGTAATCCAGAAAATAAACCAGCTCCCTTGGATGCGTAAAATTACCGAGCTGCAGTTCTCGCAGCTCTTCCAGTCCCCCGCCGTTGCGTTTGCAACGAAAGTATCCGGCGATAAATCGTATTTCTTCGGGGAACATTCGCAATTCCTCGTCCGACATGCCCGCGAAATCGACGACGCGAATTTCAAAGTCCGTGAAATGCGGACGCATTATTTTAGCGACCTCGTCGGACATGGTCGCGCGTTCGGACAACTTGCGACAGTTCCTCCAAAGATCGCCGCCAAAATATAGAACCGTCGTGAATACCGGCGCGACTCGATCGGATTCCGCGCCAAATTGTTCGTCGAGCGCCGCGTTGTCCAATTCGTCTCGATACGCGACGCCGTCGTATCCAAAAACGCGGACGGGCATATTCCTGTCGATCGTCGATTGAACTTCAAACGCGAAAACGCATTCGCAACGAGCGTTCCTTACGAAATATTTGGCGACGTCTCTTCGCAATTCCCGCAATCGTCCGATCGATTCGTAGGCGGAATTCAGCGGCGCGTCGCGCAATTCGTCGGGAGCGACAAAGTCTTTGCCCTCGGCGAATATCGCGTTGATTAACTTTGCGGCGACGTCGTTCCGGGCAATTAATGAAGTTTCAACACACGATTTTTCGGCGGTCATAGGCGAACCCTCTCGCTTCTATTATACCGCGATTTCGTCTGTTAAACAAGAGTTTTTTCGTCGGATAAAGAACAAATTGCGATAAAGTCGGGCGTTCCGCGCGTCATTTGATCGCATATCCGCGACGTCTTACATTTCGCGTCAAAACAACTCCAATCCTCGCCTCTCATCCGTAAAGCGGAGACAAACCGGGGAGGTTTGACGGCGACTTCGGACGTCGCGCAAGGCGCTCGGTTCTTTTTCACAAGCTAAATAACGACGTCGACAATCGCGACTCCTTGACAAAAAACGAACGATTGTCATAATCTAACGAGTTTGGGTAAACAATAATCCGCCGACGTCGCGGAACCGCGAGTTAGCGTCAATCGAACGCGAGCGACCGGAAAACGCGCTTGTCGGACGACGGTCATAACGATCTAAAAAATAAGACATAGGAGATTCTTCACGATGAAGATTCGCAAGCATGTATTTAGCGGGGTCGTCTTCGCGCTCGCTCTGACGTCGAGCTTGGCGACGGCTTCTTCTTCCGTCTTCGCGGTTCCGCAAGACGCGCGACCCGCGGCGGCGACAGTCAATGCTGACGCGAGCGATCAAAGCGTCGGACAAACTATCGTTTCGAGCGAAAACGCGATCGACGCTTCAGGCAAAAACGCGGACGACGATCAAGTCAACGAAACCGGATCCAGGAAAGCGGCTCGTCTGGGGTTCTTCACTTCGCGTTTCGGGTATCTCTGGGTTCTCGCGCTTGCCGGCGCGATCGCCTCCCTTGTTTACGCCGTGAAATTCTTCAAAGCGATGATGAAGGAAGACGAAGGAACTCCGGAAATGGTCAAAATCGCGGCGGCGGTTCGCAAAGGCGCCAACGCGTATTTAAAACAGCAATATAAAATCGTGGCGATCTTTTTCGCCGTCATTTGGGCGTTTTTGATGTTCCTCGCGTGGGGCGTCGGCGTTCAAAACAAAATCGTGCCGTGGGCGTTTCTGACCGGAGGATTCTTCTCCGGTCTGGCCGGATGGTTCGGCATGAAAACGGCGACCTGGGCGTCTTCGCGCACGGCCGCGGGCGCGCAACGCTCGTTGAATCAAGGATTGCAAGTCGCGTTTCGTTCAGGCGCGGTCATGGGCTTGACGGTCGTCGGACTCGGATTGCTTGACGTCGTGCTGTGGTTTGGCGCTCTGTACTGGATCTTTCCGGCGTGCGGCTGGACGATGGATCTGACCGAAATCACCGTCGTCATGCTATGCTTCGGCATGGGCGCGTCGTCGCAAGCGCTCTTCGCGCGCGTCGGCGGCGGCATCTACACCAAAGCGGCGGACGTCGGAGCCGACCTTGTCGGCAAAGTCGAAGCGGGCATTCCCGAAGACGACCGTCGCAACCCCGCCACGATCGCGGACAACGTCGGCGACAACGTCGGCGACGTCGCCGGCATGGGAGCCGACTTGTACGAATCCTATTGCGGTTCGATTCTTTCGTCCGCCGCGCTTGGCGTCGCCGCCTACGCCGCCATGGGCGGGGATGAAAAGACCCAAATGTGCGCGTTGTTCTTTCCGATCATTCTCGCCGCGATCGGAATCGCGCTCTCAATCTTTGGCGTCTTCCTCGTAAAGACCGACGAAAGCGCCGACCAGGGCGCGCTCCTCAAAGCGCTCGGAAAAGGCGTTAATCTTCCTTCGCTTATTATCGCGGTTCTCTCGATTCTCGCCGCGCTCTTCATGCTTGAGGGGTCGGCTCGTTTCGCGGGTTTCTCTGTCGTCGTCGGGCTGTTCGCCGGATGGCTGATCGGAAAATGGACCGAATATCGCACCGCTTACGAATACAAACCGACGCGCGCGATCGCCAACCAGGGCAAGACCGGCCCCGCGACCGTCATCATCGCCGGCATCGCCGAAGGCATGTACAGCGTCTGGGCGCCCGTCGTGATCGTCGGGGTCGCCACGCTGTTGGCGTTCGGGTTCACGACCGGATTCGATTTCTCGAACGTTAAGACTTTCTCGCTCGGTCTTTACGGCGTCGGCGTCGCCGCCGTCGGCATGCTCTCGACGCTTGGCGTCACGCTCGCGACCGACGCTTACGGACCGATCGCGGACAACGCGGGCGGCAACGCGGAAATGGCGGGACTTCCCGAAGAAGTCCGCAAACGCACCGACGCTCTCGATTCGCTCGGCAATACGACCGCCGCGACCGGCAAAGGATTCGCGATCGGTTCCGCCGCGCTCACCGCGCTCGCGCTTCTGGCCGCTTATGTGGAAGAAGTCCGCGTCGGATTCGAGCGCTGGGGCGTTTCCGCGGTAAGCAAGATAGAAATGAATAAAGCGGCGGAAAACGGCTATTACAAAGTCGCCGACAACTTTGTCGTCTACTATCCGGGCGAAGAAGTCGTCGAAAAAGAAAAAGCGGCTTGTAAAACCGCCGGACGCGACTGGTTCCCGAAGACGTTCCTCGTTATGCCCGAACAGGCGAACAATCCGAACGAAGACATGCCGATCTTCCGAGGTTCCGACAAACTCTGGAAGGACTCGAATAAAGCCTGGAAAGGGCTCCCGACCGACAAAGGTCCGGCGTTTATTACGCCGGAAATTGCCGCCGCGTGTCCGTTTGTTCCTGAAACCGTCGACGAAAAGACCGACCTGGTCTCCGTCAAGTCCGCAAATATGATGGATTGGATGAAATTCTATTCGTGCAACTTGCTCAACCCGAAAGTTTTGGTCGGAATTTTCCTCGGCGCCATGACCGTCTTTGTCTTCGGCGCGTTGACGATGACGGCCGTCGGGCGCGCCGCGTCCGGAATGGTTGAAGAAGTGCGTCGTCAATTCCGCGAAATCAAAGGGATTATGGAATATGAGGCGGAACCCGACTACGCGACGCCCGTCGCGATATCGACAAAAGCCGCTCAGCGCGAAATGATTATTCCGTCCCTGCTCGGGCTGGTCATGCCGATCGTCGTCGGATTGGTTCTCGGCGTTACCGGCGTGATCGGTCTGTTGGTCGGCGCGTTGACCGCCGGGTTCTGCGTCGCCGTCTATATGGCGAACGCGGGCGGGGCCTGGGACAACGCCAAGAAGTACGTCGAATCGAATATCGATCCGTCCCTGGGCGGCAAGCGGTCGGAATGTCATAAGGCGACCGTCGTCGGCGACACCGTAGGCGATCCCTTCAAAGACACGACCGGACCTTCGCTCAATATTATCATCAAATTGATGAGCATGGTTTCCGTCGTCGCCGCCGGTTTCATCGTCGCCTTTGGAGGTTGGTTCTAGTCGGATCCTCCGCGCGACCGTTCGGCTCGTCGCGGAAGCAGACCGATTGAATAAAGTTCCTCCGCGTCGCGAAAGGCGCCGTCCCGATTCCGCGTTGAATCGGGACGTTTTTTTCGTCGGCGCGACTAACGCCTCGACCGCCTCCCGCTCGATATGAGAACGTCTCGGTCGACGACGAACGAAATCTCTAAAAACGCGCGACGCTCGAGGCTTCGCGCCGCGCGCTCCATTGGTCTAAAAAGTAAATTCTTTTTCGCGAATTCTTCAGCGAAGGAGCCCTTCGGCGCGCGAATCTCTGGATAACCGCGACCAACGAAAACGCTCGAGTCGATTTCCTCGACGCTTTGCGAACAACGGTCTGCGTCGACGACGAACAACCAGAAACCGCGCTGCGGCGTATGTCGGCGGCGGGTTTATTGTCGACCGCGTCGGCGACGGTTTCCTCGCCTTTTCAACCGCCGCCGCGCGGTTTTACCGGACGAAGGTTTGTCGAGCGAATCGAAATAATAACCTTTTTCTTTCGCGAATCTTTCCGCAGTCGATCCGCCGGGCGCGCGAATCGCAAGGCGTCCGCAGCCTGAAAAGGCGTCGTCCTCGATTTGCGCCGATTCGTTCAAAATAGTAATTCTTAACGTTGAACGATTCGCAAACGCGCCTTTTCCGATTTTGACGACGCTTTTCGGAAGGACGATTCTCGTCGGCGACGAACGATTGACGAAAGCCCCGTCTCCAATCGTTTCGACTCCTTTGGGAACGACAAACTCGACTATGCGTTCATAAACGGGTCGTTTCTCGTCCAAACGACTCAAGAATAGGTCGAGCGACGACTCGCCGTCTTCGTATCCCCAATACCTTTTGAAGACTTTCCCGTCGTCGCCGAGTTCAAAAGAGTGTTTTCCATCGCGCTCAATTCTGACCAAACGACAAAAATCGGAAAAACTATGCGACATAGACGTCCCCCTTGACTTAACTCCTTAACGCGTCGGCATACATAAAGAATCGTATGACCGCGAAACAGGTTCTTATCCCCAAAACGCGAGCCATTGTACAATCAAAAAGCGAGTTTACAAGAGGAGTCGACGTCGACACAGTTCTTCGCGCGACATAATTTTTGCGGGGACTATCGAACGCGCCGAATCCCGTCGCGCGTCAAACCCGAGACTTGCAAAAGCGTCCGACGCCCCGCGTTTCCCTTAAAGCGTCTCTTTCAAACTCGAAAAGGCTCTTTGAAGGGGTTCGGTTAAACCGTTGAACTTCGCGATTGTTTACAATAAAACAACCGCGAGGACGGCTCTCGGCGATCCGCGTTTCTCAAAACGCGTCGACGCGTAGTTTTGTTCGGTCGTTTCGTCGCGATTGAACGCCGCTTTCGATGAAAAACAGGTTGACTTCAGGAATAAAACAGGTTAAATAAAGCAAGTTAAGCGTCGGGGAACGGCTTTGACGCAAACAGACGCGGCTTGCAGAAAAATTACGGAGCATTTCCTTGAGCGCGATACCATCAGGTTCAAAACGATTGGTCGACAGTTGCTTGCCCTTTACGACTTCGGGTCGGCTGGCCAAATGGTCGTACGAATTGGAACGCGTCAACGCGCTCGAGCCGAAGTATCAAAAAATGACCGACGGCGAGTTGCGTAAAGAGAGTTTGTCGCTGCGCTACAGAGCCAGAAGCGGCGAGCCGCTCGCGAGGTTGTTGCCGGAGGCGTTCGCGCTCGTTCGCGAGGCGGGAAATCGCGCGATCGGCATGCGCCACTTTGACGTGCAGATTCTCGGCGGTATCGCGATGTTCAACAAGTCGATCGTCGAAATGCAGACGGGAGAAGGCAAGACGCTCACCGCGACGGCGCCGATGTATCTTCGCGCGCTCGCGGGCAAAGGCGCTCTTTTAGCGACCGTCAACGACTATCTGGCGGCTCGCGACGCCGAATTGATGGGACCGATCTACAAAACGCTCGGCATGAAAGTCGGCGTCATTCAGACGCAGCAGCAGACCGATTCGCGGCGCCAGGCGTATCAGTGCGACGTCACCTACGGCACCGCCAAAGAATTCGGGTTCGACTTCCTTCGCGATCGGTTGCTTCTGCGACGTATTCGCGAAGGTCAGACGGATCTGCTCGGCGCGATGCTCCGCGAACAGCGCGAAAAGGACGAGCAGCCGACTCAACGAACCGAACCGTATTTCTGCCTGGTCGACGAGGCGGACTCGATTTTAATCGACGAAGCGAGCACGCCGCTGATCATCAGCGCGCTTCCGACCGAAGAGCAGAAACAGGAAGTGGAGGCGTACAAATGGGCCGCCGACTCGATCTACGAATTCATTGAAGACGAAGACTACACCTACGACCATGAAAAGCGCGAAGTCGAACTGACGCGCGAAGGGCGTCAAAAAGCGCGACGGCTCAAAAAACCGGACGCAATGTCGACGACGGGGTTGTACCACGTCTACGAATACGTCAAGCGCGCGATTAAAGTCGACCGGGAATTCCACTTGGATCAGCAGTACGTCGTTCGAGACGGGGAGATCGTCATCGTCGACGAATTCACGGGGCGTCTCGGCGAAGGGCGCAAATGGCGCGAGGGGATTCACCAGGCGGTCGAGGCGAAAGAGGGAGTCGAAATCACCGTGGCGACCGGCCAGGCGGCGCGCGTCACCGTCCAGGATTTCTTCTTGCGATTTGAATACCTCGCCGGAATGACGGGCACGGCGCGAACGTCAAAACGCGAATTATCCAAAATCTACAAATGTCATGTCGTTCCCGTCCCGACCAACAAGCCGCCGCGACGCGTCAAACTCGAAACGCGCGTCTTCGCGACCGAACGCGCCAAGTGGAACGCGATCGTTCAGGAAATATCCGAGTTGCACTCGCTGGGTCGCCCCGTCCTCATCGGCACTCGAACGATCGACAAGTCGGAAATACTTTCGAGGTTGCTTCAGGAACGCAAGATGGAGCACAGCGTCCTAAACGCGAACCGAATCGCCGAAGAAGCGGAAATCGTCGCGGACGCGGGGCATTGGGGCAAAGTCACCGTTTCGACCAATATGGCGGGGCGCGGCACCGACATTAAGCTCCCGCCGGAAGTCCTGGAAATCGGCGGACTCGACGTCATCTGCACCGAAGTTCACGAATCGGCGCGCATCGATCGTCAGCTCATCGGGCGTTGCGGTCGTCAGGGCGACCCCGGCTCTTACAGACAGTATCTCTCGCTTGAAGACGAAATTCTGGAAAAAGCGTACGGTCCCAAAAAAGCCGACAAAATCAAGGCGAAAGGGGAAGCGACTCCGGACGCCGAAATGCCGGAAAAAGAGAGGATGTTCTACCGCGCGCAGAAAAAAGTCGAGAAGAAGAACTACCGCAATCGAAAAACGATGCTTTATTACGAAAAAGAACGCAAAAAGATGCAGCGCGGCATGGGGCAGGATCCCTACCTGGACACGCCCAATTGATCGAACGCCGCCATTCCGGGATCTGAAAAAGGTCTTTCGGCAAGGATTTCAAGCTCGACGTCGCGTCGAAACGTTTCGTTTTTCGGCGAACGTCGAGCGAACTCGTTTTTTCGGGGGGCTTTTCATCTCTTTCCCTCCGGGGTATAATGGCGTTTTTGATTGTCCGGCGTTTTTCGGGAATCCGACGCGATTTTTCGACAAAACGTCCGAGAAAAGACGCCGCGCGAAGGAGAATCGAACGTCGCGCGTTTTAGGAATAGAGGGTTGATTATGGCCGCTACATGCGTTATCGGTTTGCAATGGGGCGACGAAGCCAAAGGTAAGATCGTCGACTTTTTGACCGCTCAAAACGAAATCGTCGTCCGCTATCAGGGTGGCGCGAACGCGGGTCATACCGTCGTTTTCGACGGCAAAAAATACAAGTTGTCGTTGATTCCGAGCGGCATATTCCGTCCGGAAGTTCGCTCCTGCGTCGCCAGCGGCGTCGTGATCGACCCGGCCGCTATTCTTGGCGAAATCGATCGGCTGCGCGAATCGGGCGTCGAAATTGGGAAAAACCTCTTTATTAGCGATCGCGCGCACGTCATTTTCCCCTGGCACAAAGAAGAAGACAGGCTCATGAACGATTCCGGCGTGCGTTCCGAGGCTATCGGCACGACCGGACGCGGAATCGGACCTTGCTATCGCGACAAGGTTGGTCGGTCGACGGCGGTGCGCGCGGGCGATTTGTATCGACCCGATTTCCCCGAAAAGATTCGCAAGATCGTCGCGCTCAAAAACGCTTATCTGCCCGGCATGGCGAAAAACGACGAAGTTCGCGCGACCGTCGAGCCGCTTGACGCCGAAAAGATTATCGCCGAATATTCGGAATACGCCGAGCGTCTGCGCCCGTTTGTCGGAGACGTCGTTTCGTTCCTGCTCGACGCGGTTGACGCCGATAAGAACGTTTTACTCGAAGGCGCGCAAGGCTCCCTGCTCGACGTCGACTACGGCACGTTCCCCTATGTGACGAGCAGCAACAGCTCCGGCGTCGGCGTCACCGCGGGTTCCGGATTGCCCGCGACCTTTATCAAACGCGTCGTCGGGATTGTCAAGGCATATACGACGCGCGTTGGGGGCGGTCCCTTTCCAACGGAACTCCACGACGAAATCGGTCGGCGCATTCGCGATCGCGGACGCGAATACGGCACCGTGACGAAACGTCCCCGGCGTTGCGGTTGGTTCGACGCGGTCGCCGTCCGGTATACGAGCCGTCTCGCGGGCGCGACGGAGCTTTCCGTCATGTTGCTCGACGTGCTGAGCGGATTCGATGAAATCAACGTTTGCGTCGCGTATGAACTCGACGGAAACCGAATCGATTATTTCCCAAGCGACGTCGACGATCTGGCGCGCGTCAAACCGATTTACGAGACGTTGCCCGGATGGTCGGAAGAAATTGATCAAGCGAAAAACTACGACGACCTTCCTGAAAACGCCAGGAAATATCTGGAGCGACTTTCGACGATTCTCAACAAGCCGATTTCCTTTGTTTCCGTCGGACCGGGGCGCGAACAAACGATCGTAAGATGACGACGCGGAAGGTTGCGTTCCGATTTTTAAAACGCTATAATACAGGGCGCGCGAACTATTCGGGTTTGCGCGCTTATTTTTTGCGTTTCGAGGAGAGGTTTCATGAAAAGGATGATTTTTTGCGTCGCGCTTTGCGTCGCGACGTCGTTGGGCGGTCTTTCGTTGTCGAGCGTCCGATCCGAAGACGTTCAAATAGACGGCAAAACGTATCGGAAAATCTCGGTCGCGGAATACCGCGACAAGATGAAGGGCGGCTGGATTGGGCAGATCGCGGGCGTATGCTGGGGCGCGCCGACCGAATTTCGTTTCTGCAACCGCATAATACCCGAAGACGAGCTTCCGGTCTGGAATCCGGAAATGATCAACGACGCTTTCGGTCAAGACGACCTTTACGTCGAGATGACGTTCCTTCGAACCATGGAGGAACATGGCCTCGACGTCTCGATTCGCCAGGCGGGAATCGATTTCGCGAACAGCGAGTATCCCCTATGGCACGCGAACGTTTGCGGACGCAAGAATCTGCGCGGCGGGATCGCGCCGCCGAATTCGAGTCGACCGGAATTCAGCCATTGCGCCGACGATATCGACTATCAAATCGAATCGGACTTCTCCGGTCTGATTTCTCCCGGCTTGCCGAACAACGCCGTGTTGATGGGCGAAAAATTCGGACGGCTGATGAACTACGGGGACGGCATGTACGCGGGCCAGTTTGTCGGCGCGATGTACGCCGAAGCGTTCTTTGAAACGGACGTCGTCGAGATTATTAAGAGAGCCCTCGAATCGATTCCCGCCGAATCTCAATACGCGGAAATGGTTCGGGACGTTCTTCGTTGGAAAGAGGAATATCCGGATCATTTCGAAGACTGCTGGCAAAAGATCAATGAAAAATATCACCAGAACCCGGAGTATCGGCAGTGGTCTTGCTCGGGCGTCGACAGCGATTTCAACATCGACGTGAAAATCAACGGCGCGTACGTTCTCGTCGGTCTGCTCTACGGAAACGGCGATCTGGACGAAACGATCAAAATCGCGACGCGCTGCGGTCAGGACTCCGACTGCAATCCGTCAAGCGCGGGAGGCGTGTTGTTCACGACGCTCGGATTTAACGCGCTTCCGGCGAGATTTTCCGAGAAACTTGACGAAACGAAAGTTTTCAACCATACGGCGTATAATTTCCCCGCGCTCCTGGACGTCTGCGAAAAGCTCGCGACGCAAGCGGTTGAAAAAGAAGGCGGGTTTGTTCGCGAAGAAAACGGCGAAAACTCCTACTATATTCCTAAGACGGAGATCAAGACGAGCGCGTTGACGTCGTGCGCCGCGCCGACCGACAAGCCGATCGAAGGCCCGGAAGCTATGTTCAGCGAAGAAGAATTGGCGAAGTTGAAGTTCCGAAGTTATTCGGACGACGGCGCCCTCGACAAGTTTTTCTTCGGGTTCCGAGCGTCCCATATGGGGCCCGACATGAACCCCGGCTATCGCGAAGAATATCGCGGCAGGAGAAACGTCTTCATGACTCATCCGGAAAGTCGGGAAGTCGGCGCCGTTCTCTCGGGCAAGGCGACTGCGTTGCGAAAGGGCGGTTTGCGATTTTACGTTTCTCACCACCTGAGCGACGATCAAATCGGCGACTATGAACTAATTGTCAGAATCGACGGAAAAGAGGCGTTGCGAACTGTTGTTTCCAAAGATTCTGTCGGGGACGACGGCTGGCAGGAGATCGTCGTCAGGTTTGAACCGGATTTTGACGGAAATCCGGCGGAAGAAAAGGAGTACTTTGTCGAGATTGTCAATCAACCGAACGGCTGGTCCTGGGAAGCGATGTTTATCGCCGACATGAGCTTTTTTGCGCCGTCTTTTGAGATCAAAAGCAAACAGTCTTCGTCGCCGTTCTATTTGTTATGATTCCCTCTGACGTTCCGCGACGACAAAAGGGAGCTTAACTGATTAGGTTTATTCCATTTGGCGGGATTGAAACGATTATTCAATCCCGCTTTTTATCATCAATGTTTGTTAAAATAGAGAAAATAGATAAATTTTCAAAAATTTTATTGAGTAGTCAAAATGACTTGAAATCTTTATTTTAAAAATCTTAGGTAAAGCGTTTCAATGAAAAATAGCTAATTTTAATTAAAAATAGATAATTTGCGCGTTGATTTATAATTGACAATAGATTTTTGATTGTTATACTTGTTGAAAACGTGGGGAATCGGTAGGATTTCCCGAGGATACATTCACAAGGCGACGTATTCTTCTAGAATAGCGGCGCCAACAAACCCCCCTGTTAGGAGTATTTCCATGAATAAGTTTCTGAGCTTACTGGCGGCGTTGGCGATGGTCGTTTGCGCGTCCTACTCGTTCGCTCAAGAAGAACCCGCGGCAGCCGAACCGGTCGCTGTTGAAGCCGCCGCTCCCGCCGCGCCTTGCGGTCCCGTTGCCGTCGCTCCTTGCGAGCCGGTCGCCCCTTGCGAAGCCGTCGCTCCTTGCGAAGCCGTCGCCGCTTGCGCTCCCGCGTGCGCCCCTTGTTGCACGCCCGTCCGCGACTTCTTTAAGCAACTCCGTTGCGTCCGCTTCTGCCGTCCTTGCTGCGCGCCCGCTTGCGGTCCCGCTCCTTGCGAAGCCGTTAAACCCTGCGAACCGGTCGCTCCTTGCGCTCCGGCCGCTTGCGAAGCCGTCGCTCCTTGCGAACCGGTCGCCGCTCCTTGCGCTCCGGTCTGCTGCAAGCCCTGCAAGCCGATTTGCAAGCCCCATTTCTGCAAACCCTGCTTCTGCAAGCCGATTTGCAAGCCGGTCTGCAAGCCCTGCTTCAAGGTTCCTTGCATTCGTTTCTGCCGTCCCTGCTGCAAGCCCGCTTGCGGTCCCGCTCCCTGCGCTCCGGTTGCTCCTTGCGCTCCGGCCGCCGCTTGCTGATTATCGGCTCGGTTGACGAAACGTTTTAATTGTTCAAGCGCCGATTGCGCCGTTTGAATGAGTTTGTGATAAAAAACGCGCTCAGGTTTGCGTTCTGAGCGCGTTTTCTGTTTCTTGACGCGCGGCGGAATCGTTTTCAGCCTTTTACGATCCGTCCGCCGCTTATATATCGAAAGATTTGCCGTCGAAGTCGTCGGACGTTAGAAGCAAACCAATTAAACGCGACGCGCGACGAGCCTAAAAAAACCCCCGCGAACGAGAATTCGAGGGGGTTGAAACGGTTTTGCGCGAGCGAACGTCCCGTTGTCTCACGCGTGTTTTTTTGCAAAGTCAAGCATGAAGTCGCGGAGTAAGACGACTCCTTCGCGCGGCATGGCGTTGTAGATAGACGCGCGTTCGCCTTTGACGCTGCGATGCCCCGCAAGATTGATCAAATTAACTTTCGCCGCTTCCTCTTGGAATAATTTGTCAAGTTCTTCAGTCGGCGCGCGGAACGAAACGTTCATGAACGAACGATATTCTTTATTTCCGTGAACGCGATAGAAACCGTCGGACGCGTCGATCGCGTCGTACAAAAGACCGGCCTTTTCAACGTTTCTTTCGTACATTTTCCGCAACCCGCCCTGCTCCTTAAGCCATTCGGTAACGAGCTTCATAATATAGATGCAGAAGGTCGGAGGGGTGTTGAGCATGGAATCTTTTTCGGCGAGCTTCTTATAGGAAAACATCGACGGCAGGTCGTCGCCGCCCATTTCCACGAAATCGTCGCGCATCACGACAAGCGTGACGCCCGCGGGTCCGGCGTTCTTTTGCGCGCACGCGTAGAGACAGCCGTATTTTTCCATATCGACCGGGCGGCTGAATATCTCGCTTGACGCGTCGCAGACAAGGGGAACGCCGACTTTCGGCTCGCGGGGATATTGAATTCCTTCGATCGTTTCGTTCGCGCAGAAATAGCAGTACGCGGCGTCGTCGGTCAACTTGATTTCGTCGTCGGTCGGTTTGCGAACGTAGCCGTCTTCTTTGCCGTCCCAAACGATATTGACTTTGCCCTGCGTTTTCGCTTCCGACGCGGCTTTTTTACTCCAGTTGCCGGTAACGAGATAATTCCCGGATTTGTCGGTGTTCCGAATGAAATTCATCGGCAACATGGCAAATTGAGTTAACGCGCCGCCTTGAAGGAACATAATCTGGTAGTTTTCAGGAACGCCAAGCAATTCGCGAACGTTCGCTTTCGTCTGGGCGAGTATTTCGGCGAATTGTTTTGAACGATGACTGATTTCAAGAATAGAGGCGCCGCAACCGGGAAGACAGAGGAGTTCTTCTTGAGCTTTTTTCAAAACCGGAACTGGGAGAACCGCGGGACCCGCGGAAAAATTATATTTTCGCTCTTCTGGCATTACTAAATCCTTTCGACGAAATAAACGGCGAAACTACGGCGTTTTAACGGCGACGCGCGCCGAACCCGGCGTCGTTTCCGCCCGTTTGACAACGAAGCGTAAACGGACGATTCATTGTAGCGTAATTTTCGAGGTTTACTAGGGGGGCGGCGTTAGCGTTTTCTCGTTATGTTTTTTCAATCAATCGTTCTTTTTGCGTATTTCCTTAAAAAAACTTCCTTTCTCTTGACAAAAAGCGCATTTTCTTTTAGATTTCTAGAATAGCCCTTTTGTTTTTTGGGCTCGTTTGTTTCCGACGCGACGTCGGACTTATCAATCCGGTCGGTCGCCGCGTCGTCCGACCGCAGTCCCTGTTTTTGAAGACGGACGCAATAAAATGATCGAAGCGCTCTCAATCTCACCCGATTCGCTGGCGCGCGAACTTGGCTTGCCGCTCGAACAAGTCGAAGGAACGCTCGCTCTCCTAACCGAAGGTTATCCGGTTCCGTTTATCGCGCGGTTTCGTAAAGATCAAACGCGCAATCTTAGCGAAGAAAACGTCGCAAGAGTCGCCGTCGCTTATCAAAAGCTCCGTCAATTGTCCGATCGAAAGCTCTCTTTTTTGAAGACGATCGACGCGCAAGGGAAACTTACTCCCGAGCTTGAGGGTAAAATTCGCGAGGCGGCCGATTCTCGGCTTCTGGAAGACCTTTATCTCCCGTACAAATCCAAACGCGACGCCCTCGCGCAGGCGGCGCGCGACAAAGGGCTCGAACCGCTCGCGCTGGCCATTCTGAACGCGGAAGACGAAACGGCGAGTCTTTCCGAACTCGCGAACCCTTACGCGGACGCGGAAAAAGGCGTCGCCGACGCCGACGCCGCGCTGAAAGGCGCCGCCGATATTATCGCCGAACATTTTGCGGAAACGTTCGAACTTCGTCGCGCCGTCCGCGACGAGATCAATCGCAACGGCAAACTAGTCGTTCAAAAGGCGGAAAAAGAGTCCGTCGAGCCCGACGCGGCGGCCGAAGCGGCGCCGTCGGTCGAAGCCGCCCCGACGCCCGAACCGGTCGTTTCCGAGCTGCCAGCGGAAGGTTCCGACGCTCCGTCTGTCTCCGCGGAACCGGAGAATCCCGAACAAACTCCCGAACAAAAAGTTAAAACGGTCGAAAAGAAGAAGAAAAAGTCCTTGAAAGAAAGACGTCAAGAACAGCTTGCCAAACAATTCGCCAGTCTGTTCGGCGCGTCGTTTCCCATTCGCAATTGCCCCGCTCACCGAGCGCTGGCGATTAATCGCGGCGAAGGTTGCAAGATTCTCGCCGTAACGCTGGACTTCGACGTCGACGCGCTCAAAAGGACCGCGCGCGAACTTCTCGTCGACAAAACGCGACCTTACGCGGAGTTTTTGGGCGCCTGCGTCGACGACGCGCTGACGCGTCTGGCGACGCCGGCCATTAAAAGCGACGCCAGGCATGATTTGACCGAACGCGCCGAAGAAGAAGCGACGTTCGTTTGCGGTCGCAATCTTCGCAATCTTCTTTTGCAACGCCCCGTTGAAGGACGAAGGATTTTGGCGATCAATCCGGATCTTAGAGACGGTTGCAAACTTGTCGCGCTCGACGAAACGGGCGCGCCGCTAGGTTACGAGGTCGTCTTCTTGCAGGGTTCCGACGAGCGGATCGAGTTTGCGACGTCAAAAATGATCGAGATGATCGACAATTATCAACTCAGCGTCGTTGCGATCGGTTCGGGCATGGGGTCTCGGGAGGCGGAAGTCTTTGTCGCCGGATTGATCGAAAAGAATTACGCGGACAAAGACGTCGCGTATATCGTCGTCAACGAAGCTGGCGCGACCGCCTATTCGACAAGTCAGGTCGCCAAGGACGAGTTGCCGGATTACGACGCGGGCGCGCGCGCCGCCGTTTCCATCGGGCGGCGCGTTCAAAACCCGTTGAACGAACTTGTGAAAATCGATCCCGAAAAACTGGGCGTCGGAATGTATCAACACGACGTTCGTCCAAGAGTTCTCAAAGACGCGTTGGAAACGGTTTTAACCGCCTGCGTCAGCAAGGCGGGGGTCGATCTTAACGCGGCGTCTCCGGCGGCGCTGCGATACGTGGCGGGATTAAATCAGCTAACCGCGAAACGCGTCTACGAACGTCGCGTCGAAAAAGGTCCGTACCAGAATATTGAACAGCTCAAAGAAATCCCGGGAATCAACGGCGCGTCGTTCGCGCATTGCGCGGGCTTCCTCAGAATCGCCGACGGTTCCAACCCCCTCGACGCGACTTGGATTCATCCGGAGAATTACGAACTCGCGACTAAAATTCTTGAAAAGCTGGGCTTGAGTCCCGACGATTTGCGCGATCCCGCGAAGCGCGACGAAGTCGCCTCGAAAGTCGGCGCCGCCGACGCAAACGCGCTTGCCGAGGAATTTGCAGCGGGACCGCTCGCGGTCGCGGATATTCTTGAACAATTCTCGAAGCCGGGATCTGATCCGCGCGAAGCGCTTCATGGTCCAATTTTCAAAAAAGGCTCGATGAAGCTCGAAGATCTCAAGCCGGGTATGGAAATTGTCGGATCCATTGTAAACGTCGTTGATTTCGGCGTTTTTGTCGACGTCGGCGTCCACGAACTCGGCTTGGTTCACATAAGTCGACTGGGCGCGCCTCATGTTCGCGACGCGAGTCGGCTCTTTTTCGTGGGCGACGTGATGCGCGTGCGCGTTCTTGAAGTCGACGAAGCGCGTCGACGGATTTCGTTGGCCGCCGTCGAGCGCGGTCCGAAGGAACGTCGTTTTGAAGGCGGAAGACGACCGCGACGCGAAAACGAAGACGGCGCGGCGCGGCGCGAACGACGTCCGCGCCGCGACGACGATGACGCGGCAGAGCGCCGTCGCGAACGCCCTCGACGCGACGGAGGAAACCGAGACGATCGAGCGCCGCGATCGATGTCTTTTGGACCGAAGGAAAAAGAAATCACCCCGATTTCCGAAGAGATGAAGTCTGGAAAAGAACCGATGCGCAGTTTCAGCGACCTCGCGCAACTTTTCGGACGCATTCAGGCGAGCGAGGGGGACAAGAAAAAGAGCGGCGAAGGTAAGAAAAAGAACGGCGAGGAAAAGAGATAACCTTTTTCAAAATCCCGAACGTTCTTTTCAGACGCGTTTTTTTGCGCGGCGCGGCGTAGTTCGCGCCAATCGACGCGTCGTTTCGGAACCGATTAATCCGTCGTCGTATTTGCGATAGTTTTCGCGTTGAGAGTTGTTCGTGAAAGTTGCTCAGATCAGGGGAATCGCCGCCTACTTGCCGGAGGGACGATTAGACAACAAAGAGCTTGCGCGCGTCTTTTCCAACTGGACGGAGGAAAAGATCAAGCGCAAGATCGGAATAGTCGAGCGTCCTATCGCCGCCGAGGGAGAAACGGCCGTCGATCTTGGAGTCGCGGCGTGCGAGCGTCTGTTGAGCGTCGGCATAGTCGAACGCGACGAGATTGATTTCGTCGTCTTATGCACGCAGTCGCCCGATTATTTTCTCCCGACGTCCGCATGCTTAATTCAACGTCGGTTGGGACTCAAAACCAATTGCGGAGCTTTCGACATTAACCTTGGTTGCAGCGGATACGTTTACGGACTTGGCGTCTGCAAAGGATTGATCGAGTCGGGTCTCGCGCGGAAAGTTCTCTTTGTCACGGCGGAAACCTACTCGAAATATATCAACGAAAAA
This sequence comes from uncultured Planctomycetales bacterium, assembly GCA_947305735.1. Lineage (GTDB taxonomy): Bacteria > Planctomycetota > Planctomycetia > Pirellulales > Thermoguttaceae > RUG369. The sequence goes on from CAMZEO010000006.1 coordinate 38,662, forward strand.
GACCGCGCGACGCGGCCTCTTTTCGGGGACGGCGCGACCGCCACGTTGCTCGAGGTCGCGGAACTGGACGTCGTTTCGAGCGACGTTCTGAGCGGAGCCTCGGCGATCGGCCCGTTTGAATACGGGACGGACGGATCCGGAGCCAACATGTTGATCGTCGAGGCGGGCGCGAGTCGAACGCCTTCGACTCCGGAAACGTCCGTCGCCTACGCCGATTCTCAGGCGGGTTATCGTTCTCGCGACCAGCTTTTCATGAACGGAGCGGGCATTTTTACCTTTTCGATCAACGTCGTTCCTCCGCTCGTTCGGCGTTGCGAAAAAATCGCTTCCGACGCCGACGTCACGATCGACGCGTACGTCTTTCACCAGGCCAATCGGTTCATGCTTGATCGGCTTCGCGAGGAATGCGGCGATCTTGACGAAAGCAAGTACTTTAACAATATCCTGACGCGCGGGAACACCGTTTCAAGCAGTATCCCGATCGCGGTGATCGACGCCGTTCGAGACGGCATGATTAAGCCGCGTTCATGCGCGTTGCTCGTCGGATTTGGCGTGGGATTGTCGTGGGGCGCGGGGTTCGTCCGCTTTCCGGATAATTTCCAAGTCGTTCCTCTGGAAGATTAAAACGTCGGCGTCGCGAAAGCGGCGCTCGCGGACAGGCATTAACCGACATAACGATAAGATTTAAGTTCGAGCGGCAATAAGATGACCGAAGATAGGGGCAAGCCCGCCAAAGCGTGGAGCGGCGTATTCACCGAAGCGACCGATTCTCGTATGGAGCGATTCAGCGAGAGCGTCAGCTTCGACAAGAGAATGTACGAACAGGATATTCGCGGCTCGATAGGGCACGCGCGCATGCTCGCCGACGTCGGTCTGCTTCAGCGCGAAGAGTTTGAATCGATCGAACGCGAATTGAACGCGATCAAGGATCGGATCGAACAAGGCGATTTCGAGTTTTCGTTCGCGCTTGAAGATATTCATATGCACGTCGAAAAAGCGCTGATCGACAAACTTGGGGACGTCGGACGAAAATTGCATACGGCTAGAAGCCGAAACGATCAAGTCTCGACCGATTTTCGACTTTGGATTCGCGACGCGATCGACAACCTCGACGTTCTGCTCGCCGAATTGCAAAAGGCGTTTGTCGGACGTTGCGACGGAGATTTCGACGTCGTCATTCCCGCCTACACGCACACGCAACGCGCGCAACCCGTTCTCGCGCCCCACGTCTGGCTCGCCTACGTCGAGAAACTCCAACGCGATCGCGAACGGCTCGCCGACTGCCGCAAACGCGTCAACGCGCTCAGTCTCGGTTCCGCCGCGTGCGCGGGAACGAGCTTGCCGATCGATCGAACAAAAACGGCGGAGTACCTTGGGTTCGAATCGATCGTCGCGAATAGCGTCGACGCGTCGAGCGACCGCGATTTCGCGACCGAATTCGCTTACGACATGACGCAAATCGCGATCCACCTGAGCGGCTGGGCGGAAGACTGGATTTGGCAGTCGACCGTCGAATTCGGATTCCTTAAGCTTCCGCAATCGTTCTGCACCGGCTCGTCGATCATGCCGCAGAAAGTCAATCCGGACGTGCTGGAACTCATTCGCGGCAAAACGGCGCGCGTCGCGGGTAATTTGCAATCGTTGCTCATGCTGACCAAGGGAATACCGCTCGCTTACAACCGCGATTTACAGGAAGACAAGGAGCCCGTCTTTGATTCCTACGACGCGGTTTCCGCGTCGTTGGCGCTGGCCGCGCCGATCGCCGCGCAAACGGTTCTTAATCGCGAAACAATCGCCGAACGGCTCGACAAAGGGTATCTCGACGCGACAAGTTTGATGGAATACCTCATCCGCAAGGGCGTTCCGCAACGATCGGCGCACGGAATCGTCGGTCGGCTCGTTCGTCGCGGGATTGAGTCCGGAAAAGCGTTGTCGGAATTTCCGCTCGAAACATTCCGCGAAGCGTCCGAATTTGTCGACGAGAACGTCTACGACTATCTCGGCGCGGTCAACGCGGTCAAAGCAATGAAGAGCTACGGCTCGACCGCGCCGGATCAGGTGCGGTTCCAGATCGACGCGTGGAAGAAACGCCTCGGCTTGTGATGATTCTTAATGTCGTTTTTAGTCAAACGGAACGCTTATGTCCTTGAACAAACCCGACGAGACCGGCGAGCTTTTCGACCAAGACGAACTTGAATCGCTCGACGAGCTGGAGTCTTTCGACGCCGTCGGCCAATGGTCGCCCCCCGCCGAAAAACCCGGCGAGGTTGCCAAACGCGTCGTTTCGGACGCGGAATCGGGCTGGCGACTCGATTTGTTCCTGGTCTCGAAGTTTCCGCAATACAGCCGCGTCTTGATTCGCAAAGCGATTCAGGCGGAAGACGGCGTCGACGTCGACGGCGTTCACGGCAAGCCGTCGTTTCGTCTCAAGCCCGGTTCCATCGTTTCGTTTCGACTCGTCGAACCCCCGAGGGAATCTCCGATTCCCGAAGACATACCTCTCGACGTTCTCTACGAGGACGACGATTTGGCGGTCGTCAACAAGCCCGCCGACATGGTCGTTCATCCGTCGCGCGGACACTGGTCGGGCACGCTTGTCGGCGCTCTGGCGCATCGTTTCGCGGGTCAATTGAGTTCGAACCGCGGTCCCGCGCGACCGGGCATAGTTCATCGACTCGATCGCGACACCAGCGGCGTTATTATCGTCGCGAAAAACGACGTCGCGCACGCGAATCTTGCCGCGCTCTTTGAAGAAAAACGCGTTCGGAAAGAATACCTGGCGATAACGCTCGGAGGTTTCAATTCGGATCGCGAAATTGTCGACCAGCCGATCGGTCTTCATCCAAAGTTTCGGACGCGCATGGCAATCGCGCCGGACGATCCCGACGCCAAGCCGGCGCAAACCTATTTTGAAATCGTCGAACGCTATCGCGGGTTCTCGCTGGTTCGCTGTCTGCCGAAGACTGGTCGAACGCACCAAATTCGCGTTCACCTGGGATATCTTGGCTGTCCGATTCTTTGCGACAAACTGTACGGCGGACGTTCCGAAATTTCGCGCGACGAAATTGTCGGAACGATCGATCGTTCTCCCAAACGCAAAGGAGACGACGCGCCTAAACCGACGCCAATACTCGCGCGTCAGGCGTTGCACGCGCGGAAAATCACGTTTGAACATCCTTCGACGCGAGAGGTCATGACGATCGAAGCCCCGGTTCCCAAAGATATGCAAGACGTTGTCGACGCGTTGCGCGAATTCCGCTCGCTATAAACGCGCGACCGTCGAAACGCTCGGTTTTATCCAATTCAACAGGAAAGATCAATGTCCGATTCCGATCCGAAGCAAGGGTGGAAAACCCTATATCCCTTTGAATCGCGCTACTTGACGATTGGAGGATTTAAGTATCACTACATTGACGAAGGTCCGACCGATCCCGACGGAATCGAGCGTCCCGCGTTGATTTGCGTTCACGGCAATCCGACATGGTCGTTTTTCTTCCGTTCGGTCGCGAACGCGTTTCGGGAAAAATACCGCGTGATCGCCGTCGATCACATCGGTTGCGGTCTCTCCGAAAAACCGAGCGTCAAAAAGTATCCGTATACGATCGCGCGACGCGCCGACGACTTAATCGAGCTTATCGAAAAACTGGAACTAAAAAATTGCGCGTTGGTCGCGCACGATTGGGGCGGCGCGATCGGAATGCGCGCGGCGACGCTGATTCCCGACGTTTTTTCGAAGATCGTCTTGATGAACACCGCCGCGTTTTTGCACGAGCGTTGTCCGCGGCGCATTCGGACGTTCCACATTCCGGTTCTCAATAAAATCCTCGCGCAGGGATTAAACGTCTTCCCATTGGCGGCTTTGTCGATGGCGTCCGCGAAAGGACTTTCTCCTGAAGTAAAGGCTGGACTTATCGCGCCTTACGATTCATGGTCGAATCGAGTCGCCGTGCTCGAATTTGTCAAAGATATTCCGATTTCTCCGAAACACCGCAGTTACAAAACGTTCGTCGAGATGATGGAACGTCTTCCCCTCTTCAAAGACAAACCGGTCGCGCTCATTTGGGGCGTTCAAGACTGGTGTTTTCCTCCGGACGTGTTCATGGAAGAATTTTTGAAGTATTATCCGAACGCCTTCGCGCGCAAAATTGAAGATTCCGGACATTACCTTCTCGAGGATTCGCCCGACGAGGCGCTCGCCGCGTTGCGTGAATTTCTGGAACGATAATTATTACAGCGGCGCTCGAAACGAGCGCGGGAGTCGCGTATGACGACCGAACAACAACCGAATAAAATAACGTCTCAGGATCGCCGCCAGAATTTCGGCGCGTTGCTTCAGGAATTCGGTCAGACGCGTCTGGCGTTGGAAAACGAATTGGCGAAAGTCGTCGTCGGACAAAAGGAAGCGATCCGTCAGATTTTCGCGGCGATTTTCACGCGCGGTCATTGTCTCCTGGAAGGCGTTCCAGGTCTTGCGAAAACGCTGACCGTTTCGACGATCGCGAAGATTCTCGGAGTCGAATATCGGCGGATTCAATTCACGCCCGACCTAACCCCGTCCGACATTACCGGCACGACCGTCCTTGAAGAAGACGCGACAAGAAAACGTTCGTTCCGATTTGTCGAGGGACCCGTTTTCACAAATATTCTTCTCGCCGACGAAGTCAATCGGACGCCGCCGAAAACGCAGTCGGCTCTGTTGCAGGCGATGCAGGAGCGCGAAGTCACGGTCGGCAACGAAACCTACCGATTGCCCGACCCGTTTTTGGTCGTCGCGACGCAAAACCCCATCGATCAAGAAGGCACGTATCCTCTTCCGGAAGCGCAACTTGACCGATTCATGTTCAATGTAAAAATCAATTATCCGACGCGCGAAGAGGAAGAAAAGATTCTCGCCGCGGCGACGCGCGGCGAACCGACGGAACCGGCGAAGTTACTTAACCCCAAAATACTGCTAGGGATGCAGAAACTTGTGTCGTCCATCGCCGTAAGTCCTTACGTCATCCAATACGCGACGGCTCTCGTTCGAGCGACGCGTCCCTCGGACGAGAGCGCTCCTGAATTTGTTCGCGATCTGGTCGACTGGGGCGCCGGTCCTCGCGCGGGTCAGTACTTGATCAACGGGGGAAAGGCGTTCGCCGCCATGGACGGACGGTTCACAGTCTCCATCGAAGACGTCAAAGCCGCCGCCGTTCCCGTATTAAGAAAACGCGTCGGAGCTAATTTCCAGGCGCAAGCGGAAGGCATGACGACCGACAAGATCGTTTTGAAATTGCTCGAAACGGTTAAAACGCCGACTATTGAGAAGTACGAACCTCGCGCGCGTCGCGGATAATCGTCAAAAGAAGTCGCCTTGGCGGACGATCCGAGAAAATTGGTCGGACGAAACGACGACGGCGAGCCGAAACAGTCGCAAGCGTTCTCTTAAGCGACGCGAGAGAACGCCCTTTTCTATTTAGAACAGCTTTATTTTGTTTGTTTTTTATGAAATAACTCTTGATTTTAGTCTTAGATCTTTTATATTCTGCCTGTCAACGTTCGTTCCATACGATTTTGGAATCAACGATTTTTTGAAATGGAAACCCGAGACGAGTTTCTTGTCGATTCGGTTTAACGATTTGATTTGACTTTTGGCGACGTCGCGTCCCTCTTGAAGCTGGAGCTGAAAATGCTGGTGTTTTACAACGGTAAAAAGTATAATTTTACGGCGCGGGAAATCATTGAACTCGTCAAGAACGGACGTTTTTCGCCAGACACGGAAGTTGAATACAAGGGGACGATTCACCGACTAAGGGAGTTTAAAGAAATCAAAAAATACTTCAAAAACGTCGATGAATCTCAAGTCGAGCCCGAGCATGACGACGGCGGCGCGACGGTAAACGAGACGTCCAAAGTCGCGCCAAGGGACGAAATTACGCCGCCCCCGCCGACCGAAAACGACGGCGCGCGAGACGTCGACGTTTTTCTTAACGTCGAAAAAGCCAAACGAAAAAAGATCGTTGTCGTCGTCGCGTCGTGTTTGGGCGTCGTCGCGCTCCTGACCGGGATATTGGCGCTAATTTTGACTACGGGCGACAAGTCCTCTCGGCGTCCGAATTTAACGGCTAAATCCGACGTCGCCAACGGTACGAACGACGCGAATAAAAAATCAAAACCTAAAATCAGTAAAAAAGCTTCGCTCTTCGAATTAAAAGATTCCGATGATTTTGCGGAAATCGTTAAAACAAGAGACGTCAAAGAGTTATCTGCGGCAGCGCATGATTTCATGTTGCTCGGAAGCATAACGTTAGATTCGTGTTGCGATTTAACATACGATACCTGGAACGACGCCATTGACAAAAGTCTCGATTTTAATCTCGCGCTTCGTTTACTCAATTTTGACGAAGATTTCCGTGAAAAAATCTCGGAAAGCAAAAAGAATCAGGAACGAGTCGCCGCCATTATGAAAGCGCTCAAAGACAAACCTAGAAAAGATCAAAAACTATACGAATTACTTTTAGAACAGTATCAGGTATTCATAAAATACACGAGGCTCGCCACCGACCCTTCCGGTTCGTTGCTCGAGTATGGAAGAAACTGCGTCCAAACGCGATCCGAATTTTCGGACAACGAACAAATGTTGAAGCTGTATCTGGAGTGACGAACGTTTGAAGAACAGCCCGCAAATCTGAAGAAAACGCGTATTCCCGACGCCCGCGAACTACCGATCGCCCGCGTTCGTCGTCAAAGCAAAATCGGTTTTTATGAGAAAACGCGTTTCTCGTCGAGTTAAGAAAAAACCGCTATGGATCGCGTCAAGTCTCGCAAGATCCCGCGAGACTTGACGCGCGTTTTCGGCGACTCCACCGCGCGGATCCGAGGTCAGTCGGCGGCGCCCTCGCGATCCCCCAAATACCGTTCCCAAGCCGCTTGCGCCAACTTCGCGCCGGCTTCGCGACATTCTTTCAACACTTCCGCCGTCGGACGTTGTTTCGCCTTAATCGGCTTTTCGGTCAGCGCGGGATACTTTAGCGTTTCAAGCGATTTCTGAATCATTTCGGGACCTCCGATTCCCCAGCCGAAGGAGCCGAACGCCAACGCGGTCTTTTCTCGGAACTTCAGTCCCTGAAAATACGCGAGCGCGGCGGCCATAGCGGGCATGACGCAGGCGTTAAGCGTCGCGCTGCCGAAAGCGACGGCGGCCGCGTCGAGCGCTTCGGCGGCGATTCGCGTCAGCGTGGTCTTGCGCGCGCGCATAAGCTGAACGTCGAGCGTCGGTTCGTTCGGATTCTCTTTCGCGAGCTTCCGACCGTATTCGGCCGCGCCGGCGTAGATTTCTTCCGCCATCAATTCCGTGCTTTGCCACATCGTGTCGTAGATAATCAGGACCTTCGGCGCGTATTTACCGGACGCCCACGCCGTATACGCTTTCATGAGTTCGGCGATGCGCGAGCGCCACATGATCCCATGCGCGGGGGCGATCAGCTCGATATCGAGCGTCGCCGCCGTTTTGAGCGTCGCGAGAACCTGACGTCCGTAAGGCGCGACGATGTTCGCGTAGTAGCTCTTGGCTTCCTCGAGAATCTTCGCGAGATTGTATTCGTCGTCAAATCGTTCCGACGTCGCGATATGCTGTCCAAACGCGTCGTTTGAGAATAGTATCTTTTCCTCGGGCATATAGGCGACCGTCGATTCCGGCCAGTGAACCATCGGAACGTTCGCAAACGTCAGCGACCGCTTGCCCAACGACAGCGTTTCGCCGTTCTCGACGATCTGAAATTTCCACGAAGAAACGTCGAAGAACCCCGCGAGCGCGTCTTTGCATTTCGCGTTGCAGACGACGGTAGCGTTTGGACACGCCTCGACCATCGCCGGAAGCGAGCCCGCATGGTCAAGCTCCGCGTGGAGGCAGACCAAATAGTCGACTTTATCCAAGTCGACAAGCGAAGAGACGTTCCGTTTAAGTTGAGAGGCAAAAGGCGCTTTAACCGTGTCGACGAGCGCGACCTTTTTATCCCGAATCAGGTACGCGTTGTAGGTTGCGCCAAGACGCGTGTCGTAGCTGTGAAAATCGCGAACATTGTAGTCGACGTATCCGACCTGATCGACTCCGGGACGTAATTCCGTCGTTAAATTCATCGTAAAGAACTCCTTATCCATAATTATTTTAAACGCGCAGGAACTTGCCTCGGCGCCAGAAATCCCATAGGATAACCCAAATGAGCGCGACGGCCAGAGAATGAATCGTAAATTGGTACCAGACGCCAAGATACTGTTCGAGACCGAAGCAAACCCAGCCGACGATTTGATCGAAGTGAAGCAAGTGCGAAAGCATATACGCCGCGATCGCGTTCGTTCCGAAAACAACTAGGAACGTTTTCAAGCCCGGTATCTTCCAGATATCGAAGACCGCGTAGCATAACGCCAATAACAACAAGCTGATTCCGGACGCGTGCAGAACCATCGACGACGTCCAGATATGCTTAATGATCGGACAATAGAAGGGCGACGTTTCCGGAAGCGAATTCCAAAATCTGCCGAGTAGAAGACAAACTGCGCCAAAGACGACCAGAAGAGCGCACGCCTGCCACTGCGCGAGTCGGCGCCCGGCGACGTCCTCTTTAGGAAGCTTCTGGAGTTTTTCCCGCGTCGCATAGAGCAAGTCGCCGCCAAGCATACCCGATATCGCGGTCGCGACGAACGTCAGCGAACTGAATATCCACGCGTACTGATAGCCCGGCGCGAAGACGACTTCGCCCGCATTGTTCACTTCCGCGCAGTCCATTGTTCTTCCGAGAACGCGGCAGTCGATCCAATAGGCGAGGTTCGTTCCTTCGGCGTAACTGCCGCCTCCGCATCCGCGCGCGGTAATCCAGTTCATCGTCCATTCGGTCAGCCCTTCGGTCTCGCCGGAACCGCCGACCTTGATATATTTCATTCCCGCCCAAAACGCGAGCAACAGGGCGACGAACAAGCCCCGTTGAGCCCATTTCGGGAGATAAAGATACGCGACGCAGGCGAATAAGTATCCGACCGCGATCGACTGAAGCGTGTTCGAGAACAATCTGAATTTTTCCGGATCGAGCGTCAGAAGTTGCCCCTGAACCGCCATGCCGAAAATCCACAAAACAACGACGCGTCGGATAATGCGGAACCAAAGCCGCCGCCAGCGTTTGTCTTCGCCTTTGATATATCGCGAGAGGGAGAACGGAATCGCCGCGCCCGCCATGAACAC
>CAMZEO010000007.1 GCA_947305735.1 uncultured Planctomycetales bacterium
TTTTATTTATTTATTATTTAAATTAAAATTATAGAAAACATTTAATTATATTTATTTTCACATAATTTCTATATTAGTTTATAATTATTAACATAAGATTGTATTTTATAAATTAAAAAATGTAAAGATTTATATAAAACATATGTTAATTAGATACAAAAAAATATTTATCACTATTATTATTACTATATTAATAATTAAATAAAAACCAATAACTTCTTTATTGTTTGTTTTTAACATTACCTGATTAGTAATATATTATATGATATGTCATAGTACCTTTAAATATAATAGAACTTGCTTGTTTCCATCAAATGACGATCGATTTATGAAAACAAATCGTTAAACGCATTGAAAATGACAATAGAACAAAAATGGGGTTTAGTCGGCGTACCTGTTATTTTCTTTTCAACGGATTATAATCAGACTCGGTTAGCGCTTGATTCCAAAACAATGATGTAGCGTTAAGCAAACGTTTTTTATGTGATGTTGCAGATACTCGAAATATGAACGGAATTTAGTTATGAAAGTACGATGCCGCCGCGATAAATTTGAACCTATGTTTAACTTAATTTCGTCGTTCACTTCGTCCAGAGACGTGCGTCCCGCATTACAAAACGTTAAAATGCTCGTCGACGAAAACAGCGTTGTTTTGACGGCGACAGACGGTGGAATTAGCGCGAAGGGGGAGCTGCCTTCCAACGACGGATTCGTGGTTGAAAACGTCGGCGAAGCGATTTTGCCTGCGAAATTACTTCGCAAAATCCTTTCCGAGACAAACGACGACGAGATTTCCTTAGAACTATCCGGGACGGTTCTTGCCGTTCGCGGCTCCAATTACGGTTACAGTCTCGCCACATGGCAAGCGGACGATTTTCCAACGGTCGCGCCTTTTGAAGACGCTTCCTATCATAAAATATCGACTAAATCGTTGTGCGAGATGATTCGCCGCACTTCTTTCGCGACGGATGCGGAAAACTCTCATTACGCTTTAGGCGGCGTCCTTTTTAATTTCGACGGCGACGTTATGTCCGCCGTGTCGACCGACGGTCGACGACTTGCTTATCAAAAACGCGCGGCGGAATCCGTCGGAGGACACGAATCAATAAACAAGACGATTTTTCCTCCAAGAGCCCTTGGATTGCTCGAACGCGCTTGTTCCGACGTCGAAGAGGCGTTAATTGCCGTCAAAGAAGGCATTGCGGTAGTTAGTTTGGGCGCGGTTGTCATATCGACCACGCTTATGGAAGGGCGCTTTCCTAATTGGAAGGCGATTATGCCGGAGAAAAGCGGAAAGATTCACGTCGATTTTATCGCCGGACAACTCGCCAGCGCCGTTCGTCAGGCGGAAATTGTCACCACCGAGAAAAAGCCCGGCGTTTGGTTCAATTTTGACAAGGGAAAGGTCAATATTGCCGCCGCCGGGGAAGAGGTCGGAGAGTCGAACGTGGATATTCCAATCTCCTACGATGGAGAAAGGAAGAGTTTGCGGTTGGATTCAAAATATCTCAATGATTATCTGCGTTGTATTTCTCCCGAAGAAACGTTGGCGTTTTATTTTCAACCGGATTCGCCCGCGCTTTTTGAGACGACCGACGATTATTCCTACGTCGTCATGCCGCTTGCCAATTAACGAAACGTTTTTGGGGACAGGTCGATCAAGCATAACGATCCTCACCGAAACGCCGACTAGGTTCAGTCGGCGTTTTGTAATTTAGAACGCGATATCTCGATCGTAACATTAGGATTTTAAATAGCTTTAGTCATATTGGAAAATGCGATGAATATTACAACCCTCGTCGTTTCGCGCCTGTTAAGAATTTTCGGCGTTTTGGCGATTGTTTTAGTAAATCGCTCTCTTTTCGCGCAAGAACAAGAACTGCAGCGATATGAATTTACAACGGAAAAAATGGGCGTTCCCACGCGTTTGATTATGTACGCCGCCGACGAAAAAACAGCCGAACGCGCTTCCGACGTCGTTTGGCGTCGTTTTGACGAATTAAACGGGGTTTTATCAGACTACGATCCTGAGAGCGAAATAATACAAGTATGTCGGCGAGCGGGCGAATCTCGGGAACCCGCGACTATAAGCGACGATTTGCGCAAGGCTCTGGAAGAATCACGACGTTATTGCGAAATTACAGACGGAGCGTTTGACATTACCGTAAGTCCGATCGTCAAATTATGGCGCAGAAGTCGTTTTTTCCATAAGAGACCCCCGGAGGATTTACTGGTTTCCGCAAAAGCAAACGTTGGATTGGACGTTTGGAGTCTTGACGATCGCGGAGTTGTCGTCAAAGAAGGCGCGCGATTTGACGTTGGAGGAATCGCAAAAGGAATCGCGCTGGACGACGCTTTGGAAGCGCTTAAAAAAATGGGAATTACGTCCGCGTTGATCGACGCGAGCGGAGATTTGCGCATGGGAGACGCTCCTCCGGGAAAAAAAGGGTGGAAAGTAGGAGTCGCTTCGTTAAACGACGAGCCGACGTGCTACTGCGAGTTGTCAAACGCGGGGATTTGCTCGTCAGGAGACGCGAATCGTTATCTTGAAATAGACGGCGTTCGTTATTCTCACATCATTGACCCCAGAACCGGCGAGCCGCTAACCCGGCGTTGCGCGTCCGCCGTCCTGGCTCCTACCGCGACGATGGCGGACGCATTGGCAAGCGCTTTGTGCGTTCTTGGAGCGGACGATTTTTTGCGCGTGGTTGAACGCGTAAAAAAAGAAGCTCTAGCGAAAAAAGCCGACGCTTTTTTTCTTGAATATATGCTTCTTCAGGCGAAAGACAAGTCGGACGCGCCGTATGCCGATGAAGAAATTACGGTCAGCGCGTCCGCGTTTTTTCAGGAAAAGCTTAATGAAAAGGATTAATGGACTCAAAACGTTCGCAACGAATAAACGTCGTTAATGCGCGAACGCGTCGAATCTTTACGGGGACTGGCGCGAGCGTTGATTTTACGATATAATGGAGAAGCGCGCGTCGTCTTGACGTCGCGTCGGGTTTTAAGTCGGCATCAGGAGTTCGCGATGATGGACGAACATGAAAAGACAAATAAAGAGTTGTCTATTTCCGATTTTCAACGTCTTATTCGTAAGATGTACGTTGAAAAAGACGTGGAACGCGGGGTAGCCGGAACGTTTATGTGGCTTATGGAAGAGGTTGGAGAATTGTCGACCGCGCTTCGAAGCGGAACGCTTAAAGAATGCGAAGAAGAATTTGCCGATGTTTTTGCATGGTTGACGACGATCGCCAATGTTGTCGGCGTCGACCTGAACAAGGCGTTAGTCGACAAATACGGAACCGGCTGTCCGGGATGCGGAAAGTTGGCGTGCGAATGTCCCGATTCCGACAAACCGTAAACTAAACGTCAGACGATCAATTTTGACAAATATGAAGTCTCGGAGCATTGAGAATGATCGGCGTCTCCGAGACGTCAGACATCATGAGAACGAAAATGCGTCGAAATCGAAGTGAATCGCGCGGAATTATGTCTTGGACTCGGTTGAGTTTGATCGGCGTTTTAACGTTAAGCGCGGGGATTGTCTTTGCGTCGAGCCTAAGTTACGGCGCCGCCGACGTTAAGAATAACATGACTGGCGTTGATGCGGTCGATTTTAGCGCGCGCGTGGGAATAGCGGGAGTTTATAAAAACGGTTTTCAGACTCAAGTCGTTCTTTCCTGGTCGCCCAATCTGAAGATTGTCCGCGTCGAGTTGGAAACGAGCGATTCGGACGGATCCTCTTTTTCAGCGCGCCGCGATCTTGAGGAAGGCGAAAAAGACGCCGGGAGAGTGGAAACGCGGTTTGTTTTTCCAAAAGCGAACGCCAAGCTAACGGTTCGATTGTTTGACGAGAAGGGAAACGAGATTAAACGCGTTTTAACGCCGTCGGATAAGCGAGACGAAGAACAAAAAGGAGGCGAGTTGTTTAAATCTCCTTCGTTGCCTTCCAAGCCGGTTTTTGTAACGGTTGGGGCGTCCTCTCTTGGATTTTCGGAAGCTTTTGCCGAATTGCGCTGGAAAGAAGAACGGCGTCCCGCTCTCGTTTCCGTTAATTCTTTCGACGAGCTTCCGACTGATTTTCGCTCTTACGAAGTTATTGATCGGCTCGTTATTACGACTGCGAACGCCGCCGTTTTTGACGGAGTGAAAGCTGATTCTCCTCAAATTCAAGCGATTGAGCAGTGGGTGACGAGAGGCGGAGTCGTCGTGTTGCTTGCCGACGAAAAGGCAATTCCTTTACTAGGGGAAGGGGGCGCGTTGGCAAATCTTTCTCCCGGCTCTAAAATTGCCGAACGTCCTCAGGAATTTCGAAGCGTTAACGCGCTTGTTACAGAACTGAATAACGTGAAAAATTTGGCGATGACGGGCTCTAAAAGCAATCCGTATCTGAGAACTCCCGTTATTCAAGAGTTAAAAAAAGGCGCAAAAGTCGAAATGCAGGAGGTTGAGACCCCTCTCCTCGTGTCGCGGCCCTTTGGATTGGGTTCCGTGATTTATTTCGCCGGAGATTTATCGGTCGCGCCTCTCGCGGGGTGGTCTGGACGCGGAAGATTGGTTTTAAAGATTTTGGGACTCGACGCGGATAAAACCGCCTCAAAAGCTTTGTCGTCGAATTATGTGAAAAGGGGATATCTTGATCTTTCCGGACAAATACGCAGCGCTCTTGATTCTTTTAAAGGCGTAAAAATTATTCCTTTTTCCATTATGGCGACGGTAATTTTCGCGTATTTGTTGTTCATTGCTCCTCTCGACTGGTTTCTGGCGAAAAAGGTTGTGAAAAGACCGAATGTTACTTGGATAACGTTTCCATTGTTTGCCGTTCTGTTTGGCTTCGGAGCGATTGTCATCGCCAACACGGCGACTCCTAAAACGCCCGTCTTAAACCAAGCCGAAGTGATCGACGTCGACATGGAATCGGGAATCGTTAGAGATTCTTCCTGGATTGGTTTTTATTCTCCTACGAGCGAGCGTTACGAATTATCCCTTTCGCCCGGCGTTTTGAACTCGGAATCAGGAGGTTTTCCGCTGCTGGACGAAGGATCGTCGCTCGTTGATTTTACGCCGTTAGCTCTTTCCGGGGACGGAATCGGCGGTTCGGAGCAAAAGTCTTACACCGCGAAGCTTTGGAACGGATCTTATCGCGTTTTAAGCGGATCCACTTCTGGAGCGGATATAGTGGACGTTCCTATGACGACGCGTTCCAGCAAGAGTTTTTACGGACGATGGACCGCCAATTTGAAGGACGTTCCGAAAATCCCCGAATTAGTCGACGACGGATTAGTTCTTCGCGGAAGCGTTTATAATCCTTTCGACGTTCCAATTTATTCGGCGTTTATTATCTTTCAGGGGGGCGCGTACTCGTTGGGAACGCTTGCTCCCGGGGAGACGCCTCTTCCTCGCGGTCTGACTCGAATTGAACCGATGCGCGTCCTTAATGAACATCAAAGTTCAATTCCAACTGAAAAGTCGTCGAATTGGAATATAACGTCGTATAACAGCTCCTCCGCGCGGTTGCCCTATATTTTGCGAACGGCGTCGTTTTATGATTTTGGAGGAGGCGAGGATAATTTTACAATTTTCAAACGACTGCAGCGCGACGTTGATTTAAGCGAATCGTTGCGTTGCGGCAGAGCCGTCGTTTTTGGAACGATCGTCGACGCTCATAGCGACGAATATTCGGAAAATAACGAATTAGCTCGAAGATCCGTTAACGCGTTGCAAGACGAGCAACTGAATAAAAAAATTGCGGAACAACGAGGCGAGACCTTTGAAAACGCTATTGAAGCGTCCGTTAAAAAGTATGGACTTGTAGGAACTAGCGATTCTTTTAAACCGACAAAAGTCGAATGGCGCCGGAGCGGAAAGGAAGAAAAAGGCGGCGCGGACGAGCGAACTGTGACGGCGCGGCTTATCGTGCCCTTATCGCGCGTCGCGAAGTAATCGCTCGCTATTTTACAGACTGTTAACCGGTACGATTTTAGGCGACGTTGCGGGAAATCCAATGATAAAAACCGAGGAATTAACAAAACAGTACGGCAAACTTTTTGCGCTGAAGAATTTAACGCTCGAACTTAAAGAAGGCGACCTTTTTGGCTTCATCGGACCAAACGGCTCCGGAAAGACGACGACGATGAAAATGTTGGCCACGCTTTTGCAGCCGACGTGGGGAGAGGCGTACGTCTGCGGTATGTCGATTTACACAAAACCGAAGGAAATTCGTCGTTTAGTAGGTTTTATGCCGGATTTTTTTGGCGTTTACGACGATATGAAAGTTATCGAGTACCTTGAATTTTTCGCCGCCGCGTACCGCATTAAGGGAGAGGCGCGTCGGAAGGTTTGCAACGAGGCGCTCGAACGCGTCGATTTGGGGTATAAACGCGAGGCTCTGGTCACCAGTTTAAGCCGCGGCATGACGCAACGTTTGGGATTAGCGCGCGTTTTGCTCCATGATCCGCAGGTTCTTTTACTCGACGAACCGGCAAGCGGTCTTGATCCGCGCGCGCGCATCGAGATTCGCGAACTTCTTAAACGACTCGGCGGCAAAGGAAAGACGATTATGGTGTCCAGCCATATTCTCCCCGAGTTGGCGGACGTTTGCAATAAAGTCGGTATTATAGAACGCGGAGAATTGTTGGTTGACGCGGACGTGCAAGACGTGATGCGCAGAGTTCGCGATCAGATTGCGTTGCTCATCGAATTGGCTGATCATAGGGACGACCAGTATTCAAAAAAACTTGAAAGATGTTTGAAGTTTCTCTCGGACGACGAAATCGTCGATCGCGTGGAACTTGATAAAAGCGGAGCGATTCGCGCGTTCATAAAAAAAGGGTTGGGGCTCGACGAGTATTCCGAACTACTTTCGCGGCTTATTGCGGAAGAGTTTAAGATAAAGTCGTTTAGCGAAGAAGAGATTAATCTCGAAACGGCGTTTATGACGTTGACTCGAGGAATAACGGCGTGAGGTCGCGCCGATTGTTTGTTTGTCGGCTCGGACGCGTTGAAGAGATTTGACGCGTCTTTTTTTATGCGGAACGAAGTCGCGTCCAATAGAGAAGTTTTGAGGAAACAACGTTGAAACGTCTATTTGTTTTTGCGACGTTTGTCGCGCTTGCTTTTTGTCCGGATTTGTCCGACGCGTCAAAAGTCACGATCAAAAGCCCGTCTAAAAAAGTCGACGCGCTTTCCGAGAGCTCTGACAATCGGGGTGAACGAGAGGCCGCCGCGCAAGATAAAACGGACGATTTATCGTCAAGCGTTATAGCGAGCGAACAAAAAGAGGATTCATCCAACGTCGCGGGCGCGTTTACTTTTGGAGAGGAGAATAAATCCGATAAACTTGAATCGGAAGATTTAACGGCGACTCCAAATTCTCCGTTGCGACCAATGACCGACGAAGAAAGAGACCAAAAATATCCTATCGTTCCAGAAGCGTTGGAAATGACTTTGGAAGAGTTAATACCAACGAAGGAGCTTAAGAATATACGCGTTTTGAAAGCGATGGCTCGAATACCGCGCGCCGAGTTTGTCCCCAAAGATTATCGTATGTTCGCGTATCAGGACGCCGCGATACCGATTGGAGAGGGACAAACGATTTCTCCCCCATTTATTGTCGCGTACATGACGGAAACGCTTGATCCTCAACCGACGGATCGCGTTTTGGAAATAGGCACGGGAAGCGGATACCAGGCCGCCGTTTTGAGTTGTTTAGTTTCAGAAGTGTACACGATAGAAATTGTCAAGTCGCTTGGAAAACGGGCGGCCGACACATTAAAACGCTTGAATTATAGCAACGTTTTCGCGCGTATTGGCGACGGATATAAAGGGTGGTCGGAAGCGGCTCCGTTTGATAAGATTATTGTAACCTGTTCGCCGGAAGAGATTCCTCAACCTCTGATCGATCAATTGAAAGAGGGGGGGACGATGCTCATTCCGATTGGAGAGCGTTACCTGCAATATTTTGTCCTATGCGAGAAGAAGAACGGAGAATTGATTAAAACGACGCTTACGCCCGCTAACTTTGTGCCGATGACCGGCTTGGCGGAATCGTTGCGGAAAGAAAAACCAGATCCAAAGTCTCCAAGTCTGATAGGAGGCGGTTTTGAAGAGATTAATCCGACGCCGGGAGAAATCATGCCGACCGCGACTTGGAAAAACGATAGCGCGACGGCGGACGACGAAACAAAAAATTTCGACGCGAAAGGATTAGGAGAATTAGACGTTAAACTTCCTCCTCGTCGCCCTACGCCCGTCGGGTGGTTTTCCACAAGAAACACATACGTCGCCGAACGAGACGACGCGTACGAGGGAACTCGCGCGTGCGTGTGCGACAACGCGAGCGTTAAAGAAGAACAATTAAAAAAGGATAGGAACGAGGCGAGAATCGCCAAGGCGACGCTTCCGGAAAATAGGCGGGGGGTTTCAAGTCTTGAATCAGCGATTAAGGACCGACAACGCGAACAGGAAGCCGTTTGTCATTTGCGTCAGAATTTTGCGATCGACGGAAGTTCCGTGAAAAAAATAACGCTTAGCGGGGCGTATCGAGTTTTTGAGTTAAGCGCCAACGTCGATTCGCGAAAATCGGTCGCCTTGATTAAATTGTATTTTTTTGACAAAGATCGAAAACTTACTCGCAACGGCGGCGAAGTCGTCGTTTTGTACGCGGAGACGGAACCGACTTCCTGGCGGGAATTTGAACGGGAGATACCCGTGCCTTCGAGGGCGACGGAAGCGTCGTTGCAGGTGGGAATTTTAGACGGGGTCGGCGTCGTTGAATTTGACGACATTAAACTTGAAAAGAATAATGAAAAAAAGTCGCAATCTTCCAAGACGCGATAGTTTTGGACCGAAATCATCTGTAGAGACAATTGGGCTATTGAAAAATTTTTAGAAAAGATCGCGATAAAAAAGTAAAGATAAATGGTTTAAAACGACTTTTTTAGTCCTTTTCTAATCAATCTTTCTTTTGAAAGTTGGGTATTAACTTCAGAACTTGCGGTTTGCGCGACGATTTAAACGCTAATTTGGCCGAGTTGTTTTTCCGCTTACGGAAGGCTTTTGATGGGAATAAACGATAGTTTTGGCTCGGGCGCGTTAACTTCTCGGTACGACAAAGCGTTGAAATTCGCGTCCGACGCGCATAGGAATCAATTTAGAAAACATGGGAGGATACCGTATTTATCCCATCTGATTCGCGTTTCCGGGTTGGTTCTTGATTACGGAGCGTCCGAAGACGTCGCGATCGCCGCTTTGCTTCACGACGTCGTGGAAGATTGCGGCGGGATTTCTATGCTCGAAAAGATCCGCGAGAGTTTTGGAGACAAGGTCGCTGGAATAACGCTGGAAACTTCCGATTCCACGTCCGCCGACCCGAGGAAAAAGGCTCCTTGGCGCGAGCGTAAGGAGAAGTACGTTGGAGAACTTGAAAATTCTTCCGAAGAGGCCGCTTTGATTAGCGGTTGCGATAAGCTGGATAACGTAACTTCTATCATCCGCGCGTTGACCGTCGGGGGTGATCGGTCGTTTCTTGAAAAATTTAAAGGGGGAAGAGACGGCGAATTTTGGTATTGGGATTTGATTGTCGACGTTTTAAAGAGAAGAAAAATTCCCGTCGCGGAGGAATTAGCGTTAAACGTAAATCTTCTCCGCGTAATGTGGACGAGATAAATTTACGAAAAAATCTCGAAAACGAGTAGGAATATAGTTATAATTACAAATATACGGATTACACAGTTTTATTTATTGTAGTAAACTGTGAAAAAAGTATCGAAAATTTCTTGCTTTTTTTTAAGAAATTTTTATTTCGGCGCTTGATTTTTTTGCCAGGTTGGATTAGAATCGGAAACAATCATGAGGGTCGCCTCATGGCGGGTCGAAAAAGAAACGTTGCAACGAGATCATATTTTTAGAAGTTGGTGAATTAAATGAAACGTGCTGCATTACTTTTGGTTGCGGTCTTGGGTTTGGCTGTCGCTTCGTCTGCTTGGGCGGCGGACGTCAACTTTAAGTTTTTCTCGCAAACGGGTAACTCTCAACCGGTTTCGGCAGGGGACGTTCACTTCACGCTGTTGTCTCCTGAAGGCGACGTCGCTTATAACAACGCCACTGCCGAAGGTAATTCCGTTCCCGCCGGCGATTACACGTTGGTAGCGGAAGACGAGAACGCTCACCTTTTCGGAAGTACCGACGTTACTCTCTCCGATGATGATCAGGACGAACAGTACTTCAAGCTCAGTAACGAAGGTTTGGAACAGCTTGACGCTCCTCCGACAGACGGAACGGGCGCGCCTAATTATTCGCCGTCGAATCCTAGTCCCGCTAATCTTTCGGGTAATTTCCCGTATTCTGATCCGACGTTGCCTCCCGGATCTCCCTACGGAGCTGGAGCTGGCGCTGGAGCGGGAGGAGCCGGTGCGGCTGGCGCCGCCGGCGGTTTAGGCGGAGCGCTTGGACCTCTTGCCGCTCTTGGAGCTATTCTGGGCGGCGTGTTGCCTGTTGCGCTTTCCAATCGTAACGACGATTATAGTCCGGCGAGTCGCGTCCTTACGGTTAAAGAAGTCGACGACAATGATTGACGAATATTGAATTAGTTTTTTGCGTCGAACGGAACAAGGAGAGGTCTTTGGCTTCTCCTTGTTTTTTAGTGTTCCTTTGTCAATTTTTTTAATAATCTGGAATTGATAGAGAAACTTCTTTTTATAGTCCGTTAATACTCGCAAGATTCTAAAAGATTCCTTACTAACGCCCTTTTCCACGCTTTCGAGTAACAAAGTTTACCGTCTAGTCATTCGTCTTTTCCCGATACGGTTGGATAAATGCGGTGGCGCGTCCGATAGGAGTTTATTGGTTGTACGACGCGCGCTTTCTTACGTAATTGACCTAATGAAAGAGTCTAACTTTTAATTGACGTAAGGCGAGAATTGAATGAATAATCATTTTAGAAATGGAATAGAATAGAAAAAGTTTAGTGATAATTTCTGTTAATAAAACATCTTTTTTTGTGAAATTATAAAATTTTAAGAGTTTTTAGAAATAAGTTTATAACCTTTATTGTTTGTTTTATACATAAAACAAGTATTTTTGTTAAATCGTTTGTATTTAAAATATTTTATATAACCTCAAAGGTTGTGTTAGTATACTTTATTTTAATTACTTATTTTTACTTTTTAATCTAAGTTAAAACAATAATTGTTTATCAGAATTATATTATTTAACTAATTGAAACACTTTTGTATTTTTTTCTATTTTAATTATCTTTTCTTTATTGAAATCTTGTAGTAAAAGAAGTTATCAAAAATCCCTCTTTTATAAAAATGCAGACGTTATTATAATGCGTGTGAGTTGTATTATTTACATGATCCGTTGCAGACTAGCGTCGGCTAACTTGACTGTTGGTAAGAAATAACGTCGCGGACGGAATATTCGCGCGCCGCTTATCATGGAATCTTGCAGCGGATTAAAACAACGTTTGAGCGCGTTTTTCTTTTAAACGTAACATGTTAAACGCTATGAATTTGGAATGAATAAGAGTTAGTAAGCTCCGTTAATAACAAGATTGGATTAATGCATGGCTAACATTCCTGAAAAAGATCCTTCGCAAGATCCCCAAAAAGACGTTAGAAACGAGTCAACTCCGATGCAGGCGAACGCTTCCCGGCGCGGGTCGACTTCGAGTCAAAACCATCATTCTTCTCGCAGTTCCCGAAGCGGTCGCGGCGTTCGCATTGACCGCCGCACGCTCGAGGCGTTGAGACGCCCGGTCGGCGGCGCGTCGTCGTCCATGGGACGAGAATTAAACCTGTTTGATATTATCGGAATATTCAAACGTCAATTGTGGATTGTCATTCTTGCGGCGTTAGTAGGAATGGCGGTAGCGGGGTATTATTCTCAGACGGTGACGCCGCGATATTCGGCTTCTTCGAGTTTGTATATTCCCCAGACAAACTCAATGTCTATTCTCAACGGAGTCAGCAATATGCGTTCCGCCGCAGTTCAAAACTTGCGCGGAGATTCCATTGAGACGCACGCCATGATCATTAAGTCGTATGAGATCGTTTCCAAGACCTGGAAAGATATTGTCGCCGACCCGAAAAAATCGAATTTGTTAAAAACGGTTTCGCTTCCAGATCCCGACGACGACACGGAAGATTACGAACGCAGAGCCGTTGGTCGTTTGACGGGCTTAATTTCCGTACAAGTAGGCGGCGACGAGCGCGGATTTAACGACACAAACACGATTCGAGTTTCCTGCGAGTCTGAAGATCCGGACGAAGCCGCGATGATTGTGAACGCTCTTGTCGTGCAATACCAAGAGTATTTCGTGGAGAAGTACAATAAGAGCAATAACGACGTCCGCGACGCAATCGAGCAGTCGAAGGCTGATATCGGAAAAGAAATTGAGGAACGAAAGAAGGAACTTTTTGACTATATTCAAAATTCCCCGACAACGTTTATCGGCGGCGAAGAATCTAACCCGTTGCTTGCCACGTTGGTTGGTATGAGTCAGAAAAAGGTTGAATTGGATTTCCAAAAACTACGTCTTGAGAATCAGTTGTCGACGTTAAACGACGCGTTGGGCGGTCGTTCGCCGGGAGATATCGAAGACGCCGAACTCATTAGCATGCTTGGCGGCGGCGATAACGAGTCGATTCTAACAACGATTGCAAGTTTGGCGCGCGGCAGCGATTACGATTCTCTACAGAATCGTTTGGAGATGGGGTACAAGACGACCAATCTTGAATCGAACGTTCAGGACTTGGAATTGAAGTTGATTGATTTGCGTAAAACTTATGGAGACAATCATCCCGACGTCGTGTCGCTCAGGGCTAAGATTGACGATCTTAGAGAGAGACAGACTCAAATAGACGAAAGCGCTGATAAGAACAATAAGATTGGCGTCGTTAATTACGGCGAACTGATGGTATCCTATCTGGCCGCGTTGGCTCGAAAGATTGAGCAGTTAAACAAAGAACAGGAAAAAATCGAGGCCTACATTGCCGCGCGCGACGATGAAGTGCGCGAGATAACGCAATATCGCGAAACGATTGAGACGATGAAGCTTTCCATCGAATCGCTTAAATCAATGCAGGAGAGTCTCGATCAAAACTTGAAGCAACTCGCGTTGATGAGCGACGTCAACACATATCAAGTCGAGGTTTTATCCACGGCAAGTCCGAACAAAAATCCGATATATCCCAACGTTATTAAATTCGTTTTTATCGGATTTGTTTTAGGATTTGCCATCGGCGCGGTTTTAGCGTTCCTGATCGACATGACCGACGCCACGTTCCACACTCCCGCCGAAGTCTCTCGCGCGTTGCGTATGCCGATTCTCACGCATTTAGTTTCCTTCCGACACCGACTTCGCGAAATTTCTCCCAAGAAACGCGCTGAACTACGCGAGCAACACAAACCCGAACCTGAATTACTCGCGTACTACAAGCCGAACGACGCGGTTTGCGAAGTGTTCCGGCAATTGCGCACCCGCTTGTTTAATCAGCGTCCGGAAAACGGCTGCATTGTCGTTATGAACACGAGCCCTCACCCCGCCGACGGTAAGACGATGATTTTGTCAAACCTTGCCGTTAAGGTCGCGGAGTCTGGCAAGCGCGTTTTGCTGATCGATTGCGATATGCGCAAACCGGATATTCACAAGATGTTCGGATTATCGAACGAACGCGGTCTGTCGAACGTCCTTTTGGGCGAATGCGCTCTTGAAGATAGTTTCTCCGAAGTTCCAATTAAGAACCTTACGGTTATGACCGCCGGATCGAGAACTAAGAAGACCTCGCCGGCGGTGTTGATCGCGGGTCAGGAATTTGACCAAATGCTCGCGACGCTTCGCGAACAGTTTGACGTCATTCTGATTGACACGCCGCCCGTTTTGTACGTGAACGACGCCGCCACCGTAGCGACTCGAGTCGACGGCGTGCTGTACGTTTTCCGTATTCGCCGTCGCGGTCGTCCCGACGTTGTTTCAGGAGCGCGCGCGCTGGCGGAAGTTAATGCGAACCTTCTCGGGTGTATCGTCAACTGCCACGGAAAACATCGTTTTTACAACGAGTTTGCATCCGACGAAACTTCGAACGAATACGGCGGCGGTTACGGTTATGGAGCGGGTTATGGCGGCGGCTACGGCTACGGCGGTTACGGCTATGGCGGTTACGGTTACGGGGTCGGTTCCGGCGGCTATGGTTATGGAGCCGGTTACGGTTACGGGGCCGGTTCCGGCGGCTACGGTTATGGAGCCGGTTACGGCTACGGGGCCGGTTCCGGCGGCTACGGTTATGGAGCCGGTTACGGCTACGGGGTCGGTTCCGGCGGCTACGGATCGGGCTATGGAAGCGGTTATGGCGGCTATGGCGATTCGTCCGACGATTCACCGGAAGAGAATAGAGACAAACCTAAGAAGTAAGTTCTGACCTCGCTTTTATAGGCGTTCCAGACGGCGGATTATGTTAAGAAGCGCTCCCTGATACAAAACGGTTGAAGGAGCGCTTTTTTTAATAAAACCAATTAAGCGCCTCTTGCATTTCAAAATGATAAGCCTTATACTTGACCGGCTGTCGCGCGGCGGCGCGTTTGAATAAGGCGACGCGTTCGCGGATTAGTGTTGAACAACGTTGTTGAGTTACCGCTTTTTTTAACGAAAGAGGAAATATGTCGACGGAAGAGATTTTATTCGACGTTGAAGATAGAATGGACAAAGCTGTCGCGCGACTTCGGAAAGGATTGACGGGCGTTCGCACCGGACGCGCTAATCCTGGAATGGTCGACTCGATCAAAGTGATCGCCTATGGTTGCGAGACGCCGCTGAAACAATTGGCGACGATCGCGTGTCCCGAGCCGCAACAGATTTTAATTCGTCCCTTTGACGCGGGCACGTTGAAAGATATCGAGAAGGGGATTATTAACTCCGATATTGGGTACGCGCCTAATAACGACGGCAAAGTGATTCGTCTCAATATCCCGCCTCTTTCGACTGAAGTTCGCCGTAAAATGGCGAAATTGATCGGCGAATTATGCGAAGAATGCAAGGTAGCCATCCGCAACGTCCGACGCGACGGCAATAAACAGGTTGACGCGGAGGAAAAAGCGAAGTCGATTTCAGAAGACGAACGAGACTCCGCGAAGGAGCAAATTCAGGATTTGACGAAAAAGTACGAGGAGATGGCGGCGGAACTTGCCAAGAATCGCGAAAAAGACGTTATGGACGAATGACGCGCCATATTTTTTAAGCGTCCATTGTTTGTGAAAAAGCCCCGCGAGTAAGCAATTTGACGCGGGGCTTTT
This sequence comes from uncultured Planctomycetales bacterium, assembly GCA_947305735.1. GTDB lineage: Bacteria > Planctomycetota > Planctomycetia > Pirellulales > Thermoguttaceae > RUG369. The sequence goes on from CAMZEO010000007.1 coordinate 15,292, forward strand.
TTGTGGAGGACGTTTTTTTTATTTTTCTCATTGCGTCGAATTGGTTTCTTTGGTAGAATACGCGGGAGCGCGGGCGAGGTCGCGAGTAGTTTTTTACCGCGCTTGAACGACGTTGAACGCTTTTTCACCCGTCGTTCGCCCCTTTTTACTTTTTGGTAATTTCAGCCGTTAGACGCAAGTTTGACGTTATTTGCATTTCAAAGAGATAAAGTCGACGGACTTGTTCGTCTCGACGCGAGCGGAGCAAATGCTCTGAAATTCGCGTTTCTCCGTTAGTCGTCGTGAAAGATCGACGGATTTACATATTCGCCAGGAGACGCGTCGCGGCGCTCTTGGTCGCGGAGAACGCGGGTTTTTCTCGTCGTCCGAGCGCGGCGTCCGGACGGCTCGTTCCCTTTTTCTTGAGGGACGGTATTTCGCGCTGGACGCATTTGAACGCAATGAAGAACGTCTCTCTTGACGCGAGCGGACGAGAGGATATTTTGTGTTTGACCCTATAACAACTATTGCGGCTCTCGCGTGCGTCGCGCTCCTTTCCGGAACGGGCGTTTTCTTTGGCTCGCAATATCTTAATAAAGTCCGAAAAAAAGACGCGGAAACCGAAGCGAAAGCGATTGTGGAACGCGCGATGCAAGACGCGGACAATTACCGACGCGAAACGGAGCTGGCGCTTAAAGAAGCGTCAATGAAGCAAAAAGAGGAGATCGAAAAGGAAAAAAGATCGATCCGTCAATCTCAAAGCGATAAAGAAAGACAATTAGACAAACGGCAGGGAATTATCGACCAGCAGGCCGAAGATCTTCGCAGACAGGAACGTTCCATTCAAGACGCTAAACGTTCGCTCGCCAAAAGGGCGGAAGAGCAGAACAAGCTCGAAGAAAAGCTCAAAGAGAAAATTGAGGCTCAAGAAAAAGCCCTCTACGAGGTGTTAAACCTGACGAAGGAGGAGGCCTCCGAACGCCTTCTCGCAAAACTGGATCGCGAATTGATCGAAGAGGAAGGCGCGATTATTAAAAAGCACGAAAAAAGGATTGCGGAGACTTGCGAGCAGACCGCGAGAAATTTGCTTTTGCTTTCGTTGCAACGTTACGCCGCGTCGCATACCGCCGAAGCGACGACATGCACCGTCGACATTCCCAACGACGATATGAAAGGACGCGTTATCGGTCGGGAAGGGCGCAATATTCGCGCGTTTGAACGTATTACCGGCGTCGACGTTATTATCGACGACACGCCGGGCGTCGTGATTGTGAGCGCGTTTGACGCGATACGTCGCGAAACCGCGAGAATTACGCTGACGCGGTTGATCGCCGACGGACGGATACATCCTTCGAGAATCGAGGAAATCTACGAACAGGCGAAACTCGACATCAACGCGTTTATTCAGCGCGTTGGGGAGGAAGCATGCGAAGAAGCCGAAGTGCCGCGTCCAAACGAGCGCGTCGTCAATTTTCTGGGTAGGCTATATTTCCGAACGAGCTATAGTCAGAACGTGTTGCGACACTCGATCGAAGTGGCGTTTATCGCCGGAGCTATTGCCGGCGAGATCGGTCTTAACGAGCGTCTTGCCCGTCGTTGCGGCCTTTTGCACGACATTGGCAAAGCCGCCGACCACGAACTTGAAGGCGGTCATCCGAAAATTGGCGCCGATATCCTGAAAAGGTACGGCGAACCGTTTGAGGTTGTTCAAGCGGCTATGAACCATCATGAGGATCCGAGACTTGCCAATCCTTACACGACTCTCGTCGCGGCTGCGGACGCGTGCAGCGCGTCGAGACCAGGCGCGCGCCGCGAGACGCTGGAACATTACGTCAAGCGCATGGAGGATCTGGAAAAGATTGCGAAGGAATTTCCGCACGTCGAGCAAGCATACGCCGTTCAGGCCGGTCGCGAGATGCGCGTCATCGTGAATTCTCAACTTACCACGGACGAAAGCGCGGCGAAAACGTGCCGCGATATCGTCGGCGAATTAACGAAACGGCTCCAGTTTCCCGGCGAAATCAAAGTTACCGTCATCAGGGAATCCAGAACGACCGACGTTGCGAAATAAGCGTCGTCCGGTATCGGACTCCCGCGTAAAAACGGCGCGTTTTATGTAACGCGCCGTTTTTGGTTCAGGTCGGCGAAAGGATCACATAATCTTGTGTCCCATTTTGTCGCGCTTGGTTTCGAGGTAAAACCGATTGTGTTCGTTGCATGGCGCTTCGAGCGTCGCTTGTTCCGTGACGGTCAAGTCGAAGCCGCTATAGATGAACGCGTCGATTTTTTTGGGGTTGTTCGTCATTAAACGGACTTTATGAAGTCCGAGATCTTTGAGAATCTGAATGCCGACTCCGTAATCGCGAAGGTCGACGGGGAACCCCAGCGCAAGATTCGCTTCGCACGTGTCCATGCCTTTGTCTTGCAACGCGTATGCCTTAATCTTTTCCGTCAATCCAATGCCGCGGCCTTCTTGCGGGAGATAAACGAGCGCGCCGACCCCCTCGCTCTGGATTTTTTGGAGCGCCATGCGTAGTTGATCGCCGCAGTCGCAGCGCAACGACGCAAGCAGATCGCCCGTAAAACACGACGAATGAAGGCGGACAAGGGGAGCTTCCACAGAAGAAAGATCGCCGTAAACAATCGCGATCGGCTCGCCCGTTTCGTACTTGATCTTATACGCGTAAATACGTCCGTCTCCATATTTCGTCGGGAGATTCGCTTCCGCGACGCGCTCGACGATTTTTTCGCGCTGACGGCGGTATTTGATCAAGTCGGCGACCGTTACGATTTTCAGATTGAATTTCTTTGCGATTTCAACGAGTTCGTCGCGCGTCGCGCGATTGCCCGTGTCGTTGAGGATTTCCGTGAGAAGTCCGGCGGGGAACAGCCCCGCCAAGCGCGCAAGATCGACCGCCGTTTCCGTATGACCGGCGCGACGAAGAACGCCGCCCTCTTTCGCTTCGAGCGGGAAAATATGACCAGGGCGAACGAAATCTGTCGTTTTACTGTTCGGATCGCCGAGCGCGCGAATAGCCATCGCCTTTTCCTGCGCGGTAATTCCCGTGCGCGCGTTCACATGGTCGACGGGAATGGTAAACGCCGTTTTGAGCGGCGCGGTGTTGTCTTGAACCATTTGCGTCAGGTCAAGACGTCGGCACGTTTCCGGAAGAAGCGGAACGCACGTTTGACCGCGACCATGAGTCAGCATAAAATTTACGCGTTCGGGCGTAACTTTTTCAGCGGCGCAAATGAAATCGCCTTCGTTTTCACGATCTTCGTCGTCCATCACGACGACAATCTCGCCCTTGCGGAACGATTCGATAGCTTCTTCAATCGTGTTGAGCGTCGGCGTCATATTGTTGTTCCTTTCCAGCGGATTTGTCAGAACGAATCGGCGGTTAAAGCCCGACCAAATGCGTCCGGTCATTATACACGGATCTTTGCGTTTGTTAAGAGCCGAACTCCGTCTCGCGTTGTTCTTGATTCGACGTTTTGGCTTTTTTATGTTTTTTTGGACTTTTTCGCGTTCGCGTCTTGAAAAGAGCGCCTAAGTTCGCGTATAATCGTCGCCGGAAAGCTGCGTGAGTTTCGGCTCCATATTATCACGCGTAGGAGAGGTTGTTTTATGTCGGAAACTTTTCAACTGAACGAACGTCCCGTCCATTACTTTAACCCGATGGTCGATTTAACAAAAATTAAACGCGTCGTTTTTGACATGGACGGCACGATCTACAAAGGCGGAACGCTGTTTCCGTTTACTAAAGACGTCTTTGAAACACTCGAAAGAATAGGCGTCGATTACACTTTCCTCACGAACAACTCGTCGAAGAGCGCGAAAGACTATCTTGCGAAAATTCTGAAACTCGGTCTTAAAGCGACACCCGACAATATCGCGACGTCCGCCACCGCCACGTTCTTCTACCTGAAACAGCGCTATCCGAACGTTAAAAAAGTTTACGTCCTCGGCACGGCGAGTTTACGCGAAGAATTTGTCGACCATGGATACGAAATGATCGACGAATACAATGAGAAGGAAGAGCCTGAACTTGTCGTCGTCGCGTTCGACACCACGTTGACCTACGACCGGCTCTGTAAAGGCACGTACTGGATCGGGCAGGGCAAGCCTTACGTCGCCACGCATCCCGACACCGTGTGTCCCACCGATTTGGACACGATTCTCGTCGACTGCGGCGCCGTGCAGGCGTTGATCGAAGACGTTACCAAACGACGCCCGGAAGCTGTGCCCGGCAAGCCGGAAGCGGCGATGATCGGCGCCGTTATGGATAAATACGGTCTGAAAGCCGACGAGGTGATGATGGTTGGCGACCGAATCTACACCGATATGGAAATGGCGAGACGCGCTAAAGTGGTCGGCGTTCTTGTTCTTACCGGCGAGGCGACCCTTGAAACGCTCAAAGAAAGCGGTTTGACGCCTGAATTAGTCCTGGACGATATTTCCGTTCTTCGCGATCTTCTCGTGGAAGCGAAAAAAAATAAGTGAATCCCCCGACGATTAGCAACTGGTTGAGAGAGTAAAATAGAAATGTCGAACACAACGACCGCCGCTCCGAAAGTCCGTTCGGACAAAGAGTACGAATATTGGCGATGGCGTATCCTCATCGGGACGATGATAGGATACATTTTCTTCTATTTCGTCCGAAAAAGCATCACGATGGCGATGCCCGGTTTGGAAGAAATCGGGATCACGAAAACAACGCTGGGGCTCTTTCTGACAATCCACGGCGTTCTTTACGGCGTCGCGCGATTTGTCAACGGCGTTTGGAGCGACCGCGTCAATCCGCGTTACTTTATGTCGATCGGGCTGTTTCTCGCCGCGATGACGAACGTGTTCTGCGGTTTTTCGTCCGACGTCGCGACGGCGTTAGGCGTTTCTTCGGAGTCCAAAGCGAACGTGATCGCGTGGATCATCGGTTCGTTCTGGATTATCAACGGCTGGGTGCAGGGCATGGGGTTCCCCCCCTGCGCAAAGAGTTTGATGCATTGGTTCGCGCCGAAAGAACACGGCGTTAAATTTGCGACGTGGAACATTTCGCACTCCTTTGGCGCGGGGTTGGTTTTCCTGCTCAACTCGTTTGTCGTCGCGTTTGGTTGGAAATTCTGCTTCCTGGTTCCCGCGTGTTTGAGTATTCTTGGCGCGATCGGATTGTACTGGGCTCTTCGAGATTCTCCCGAAAAAGAAGGGTTTGACCCCGTCGAAGTCTATTACGCCCGAAAGCATGATCAACAGGAAGAAGCGATCGACGCGGCAAAGGCTGCGGCGAGCGTTGATGAAGAAAAGACGAGCTGGTGGGCGGATCTTTGCAAAAACGTCTTCTCGAACTGGGCTGTTTGGGTTCTGTGTTTTGCAAACTTCTTTGTTTATATCGTTCGTTTTTCGATTCTCGACTGGGCGCCGACGTTCCTGTCTCAGTCGAAAGGGCTCGATCTCCAGTCCGCCGGTTGGGCGACGGCGTGTTACGAAGTTTTTGGCGCGTTTGGCATTATTCTCAGCGGACTCCTAATGGACAAAGTCTTTAAGGGACGCGGCGCGAAAGCGTGTTTCGTCTATATGCTTGGCTGTTTAATCGCGTCGATTCTTTTCTGTAAGCTTGATTCCAATTCGCTTGTTTTAAACATCTTGATCATGAGCGTTATTGGATTCTTCATTTACGGGCCTCAATGTTTGATTGGCTGCGTCGCGTCCACGATCGCCACTAAAAAGTCGGGCGCAGCCTCGAGCGGACTGACAGGTTTATTTGGTTATCTAGCGACGATCGTTACCGGTTTTGGCGTAGGGCTTATCGTAGATTCGGCGACCGCGCCGTTTAAAGAGGCGCGCGACAACATGGTCGCCGTCGCCGTCGCGGGCGCGGCTGAAGTTCCCGGCGTCGACGCGGAGAAAGTTCGAAATCTGGGCGTCGCCGATTTGGTTAAAGCGCTCGAGGGCGTTTGCGACTCCCAACGTTCGTACAACAATTTTTCCGGCGATCGCGAGTCGTATAAGGGGCAAAAAATAACGCAAAAGCTACAAAAGAATCAGGTTAAGCTGACAAACGCGATTAACGGCATTTTTGAAGGAATCGAGCTTACCAACGCTCAAAGGCAGAAAATTCAAGACGCCGCCATGATTGAAGCAGTCGAGGGGCGCGCGAATATTTCGAAAGAAGGTTGGCCGCTTATTTTTGGCATGCTCGTGATTTCGTCGTTTGCCGCGCTGATCCTTTTCGCGCTGATTTTCAACGCCGCTTCGCCTGAACTTCGACGAGAGGAACAGGAGCGTAAGGAGCGCGAGGCTGCTCAGAAAGCGTAATCGATCAATCGGTCGATTGCTTGGACGATGAATCCCGACGCTAACGCGTTGGGATTCGTTTTCTTTTCTATTTCAAGGAGGTTCTTTCGATGAGATTATTTCAAGGAACTCTTGCGTTTGTCGCGGGACTCGCGTTGGCGTCTTGCGCGTCGTTTTCCGCTATCGCCGACGATTCTGTGAACGCTTCGTCGTTTGGTTATAACGCCGAAGACGCGACCGAATGCCTGCAAAAAGCGATCGATTCGGGCGTGAAAACCGTTGTTGTCGACAAACAGACGGGGCCGTGGATCGTTCGACCGATAACGCTTAGAAGCGATCTTGAATTGGTCTTGCAGGAAGGGACGGAAATCGTCGCTAAACAGGGCGAATTCAGAAGCAAAGGCGAATGTTTGCTTCGCGCATCCCAAGCGTCAAATGTGACAATACGCGGCGAAGGCAAAGGCGCGACGCTTCGCATGCGTAAACGCGACTACTGGAACGAACCCTATGAGAAATCGGAATGGCGACACGGCGTTTCGCTTTTAAGTTCTGAAAACGTTGCCATTGAGAATCTCACAATCGCCGAAACCGGCGGGGACGGAATCTATCTTGGCGTGAGTCAACCCGGCGTCCCGTGTCGTAATATTACGATCAAAAACGTCGATTGCGTCGCGAACAACCGTCAGGGAATCAGCGTTATCAGCGTCGATGGTCTGCTTATTGAAGATTGCCTTTTGCGCGACACTGTCGGCACGCCCCCTGCGGCGGGGATTGATTTTGAGCCGAATCGCGACGACGAGCAAATCACCAACGTCGTCATGCGGCGCGTGAAAGCGATTGACAATAAAGGGAGCGGTTTTGATTTTTATCTGTACAATTTAAAGAATTTTGGCGAAGACCTCTCCATAACGATGGAAGACTGTCAGGCAATTCGCAACAACGGCGGATTCATTTTTACGGCTAGAGACGGCGAAGACAGAATAATGCCCGGCAAAATAGAAGTCGTTGACTCCGACTTTATCGGCAACTTTATTGGCGTCGCGATTCGTAGCAAATGGGCGGACGGCGCGCCGTTTGCATTTAAAAACGTCAAGATCGTAACGCCGAGCGCGGACAAAGCCTTAAAATACGGAGGTTACTCCGATTACAATTTCAGCGTTCAGACAAACGAGGCCGTTGAAAAATGGGCGCAAACGACCGTCGATTCCGGCGTTTCTCTAATAGCGGTAGGCACAGACGTTGACGTCAACGGCGGCTTTAGCTTTGAAAACGTCGAGATAATCGACGCTTGCGCGGACGCTCCCGATTTTCTTTTCCTTCTTCGCGACGCTTCGAGCGAGGTTGTTGGGTTTAATAAAATAAACGGTTCGGTGAAATCGACAAAGCTCGACGAAGCAGGTACGATTAAAACGAGTTCCGTCGCAGAATTGAACGACCTAAAACTATACGAACTGTTTCCGCAACTCAATATGCGCAAAGTCGACGGATTCGACTTCAAAACCTTGAACGATTCCGCTTTCAAAGATCAAAGCGCGGAGCTTGTAGACGCGTGGGCGGGAAACGCCGCGAAAAAGCAAGGATTCCGAACGCGCGGAGGCGCGACGTACTATTTTTGCGCCGCGTCGGGCGAGACTTTTTCCTGGACGTTGCAACAACGCAAAATCGGGAATTATCCGTTAAGTAACGTTGGAGCGGTCATTAAGACTCCTTCGGGCAATGAAATCGCTCTCGATTCCATGCCCGACGACGCGATTCCAAAAGCGTATGAATTCAAAGCGGAAGAAGACGGATGGTTCCGTCTTGAACTCGCCTTTGGCGCAAGCACGGTCGAATTGACGAGCGACGATCCGATTTTGACCGCCGCGCGACCGAATCTTGACGTTTGCGGAAACGTGGGAACGTTCCAATTCTACGTTCCGACTGGATCAAAAGATCTTGGGGTGAGGATTGTCGGAAGTCCGGCCGAACGCGTTACCGCGACGATTGTCGATCCTGACGGAAAACAGGTGGAAAAACTGGAAAACGTTTCGGCGTTGGGATCATGGTCAATAGACGTCGACGAAGCGACGGGCTTGCCGGTCGCGCCGAAGCCAGGGTTTTGGACGCTTAAACTCGAAAGACCGACGGTCGGCGTTTTGGAGGATTACATCGTTACGATTCTTGGGGCGCCGGCTTTGATTCGTTAAAAAGAAACTTTTGTTATTACGAGGCGACAATGCGACATATGATTTTTAGAGCGACGCTCGCCGTCCTAACGCTTTGCGTTTTCACGGCGACGTCTTGGGCGGACGATATGAGCGACAATAACGCCGTAAAACCTGGCGAACAGATTGTTATGACAGCGGAGCTTCCATTGGCGCTCGGCGGCGAGTGGACTGGCGGCGACGCCATGCCTCTTGGAGGCGACAACCCAATCGACGATACGAAAACAGAGACGGTGAAATATTGGTTCTTTATGCCCGTCGACGAGTCGGCGAAGAGCGAAAACGGATTTCCGCTTCTTCTTTTCCTGCATGGCGCCGGCGAACGCGGCGACAATCCCGAGGCCGTCAAGACGCACGGTCCGCCGAAGTTTTGCGCCGATCCCGAGCAGGCGAAAACGTGGAAGTTCATCACTGTTTCGCCTCAGGTTAAAGGCAATAGGTTCTGGTCCCCGGCGCAACTTCGCGTTTTAGTCGATCAGATTTGCGACAAATATCCGGTCGATCGATCCCGCGTTTACGTAACCGGATTATCGATGGGCGGATTTGGAACGTGGGGTATGGTCGCGCATAACGCGGATATTGTCGCGGCGGCGGCTCCTCTCTGCGGAGGCTATCCTTTGGAATTTGCCGAAAAAATGACGAAGACTCCGATTTGGGCGTTTCATGGAACCGCCGACGGAGCGGTAAAATACGAATATTCGCGCAACCTTGTCGACAAGGTTCGCGAGCTTGGAAACGGCGACGTCAAGTTCACCACCTATCCCGACGCCGGACACGACGTTTGGACGAGAACGTACGCTAATCCTAAACTTTACGAATGGTTCCTTTCTAAAAAACTGGAAAAATGAGGTTCTCGATGCGTTACGCTCTCTTGTTAGTCGCCGCGGCGTTGGTTGTTTTTTCCGCCGGCGCTTACGCGGATTCCATTAAAGACGACAATCCTGAAGCCGTTCCAGGCGAACAGATTTTAATGAAAGCGGAGTTGCCGACAAAAATTGGCGATCCTCGTCATGCCGAAGATAAAATAGACGAATCGACGACGGAAACGGTCGATTTCTGGTTCTTCTTCCCAAGCGACGAGTCCGCGAAAACAGAAGCCGGATATCCGCTTATGCTCTTTCTGCACGGCGCCGGCGAACGCGGAGACGATCCCAACCTGGTCAAAGCGCATGGTCCCGCAAAATTGTGCGCCGACCCCGAAAAGGCGAAGACGTGGAGGTTCATCACCGTTTCGCCGCAATGCAAACCGAAAGTCGATTGGTCGCCTTTGCAAATGATGGTTTTGATTGATCGTATTTGCGAAGCGTATCCCGTCGATCGGTCGCGCGTTTACGCGACGGGTTTGTCGATGGGCGGATTTGGAACGTGGGGCGTCGGAGCGATCGGCGCCGGTAAAATTGCCGCTATCGCGCCGATTTGCGGCTGGTTTCCGACGGAAAAAGCCGCCGCGATCACCATGCCCGTTTGGGCGTTCCATGGGGACGCCGATCCGGCCGTCAATATTAACTCAGGTCGCGCGATTGTCAACGCCGTTAAGGAATCGGGCAATCGAGACGTCGCGTTCACCGTTTATCCCGGCGTTCAACACGACAGCTGGACGAGAACCTACGACAATCCAATGTTCTACGACTGGCTTCTCTCGAAACAGCTTCCGCCCGCGATTTCCGGTCCAAAAACGGAACCCGGCAAACAGGTTTTAATGAAGGCGAATCTGCCCGCGAGTCGCGGAGGGATGTTCGGCGGATCCGACGAACTTGACGCGAATCAAAAAGAAGAGTTGCGTTTCTGGGCGTTTCAACCGAGCGACGAATCCGCGAAAACGGACGCGGGTTATCCCCTGTTAGTTTTTCTTCACGGCGCCGGCGAACGCGGATCGAATCCCAATCTTCTTAAGAAGTACGGTCCTCCAAAACTTTGCGATGATTCTGAAATTGCGAAGACGTGGAAATTCTTTACCATTTCACCCCAATGTAAACAAGGCGCCCGATGGTCGCCGAAACAGATTTTGACGCTTATCGACGAAGTCTGCGCGAAATACCCGATCGACAGGTCGCGCGTTTACGTTACCGGCGTTTCGTTGGGCGGGTTTGGGACGTGGGGAATCGCGACCATAGGCGAGGGGAAAATCGCCGCCGTCGCGCCCGTGTGCGGAGCGTTTAATCCAGAAAAAGCCTCGTCTGTCACCATGCCTGCGTGGGCTTTTCATGGCGCGGTCGATCCGGTCGTTAAAATAGACGGCGATCAAGCGATGATCGACGCCGTGAAAGCGGCTGGAAACGAAGACGTCAGATTTACCGTCTATCCCGGCGTCGGACACGACTGCTGGAATCTCGCCTACGCGGAAAAAGAACTTTACGAATGGCTTTTGACAAAATCGTTGAAGTAGTCTTTTTCCGCCAACCGGCTGAAAAACGCCGAGGCGTCGGAGAATTGTTCCCGGCGCCGTTTGTTTTTTGAGGAGCCGTCCGCCTTATAACGGCAACGCCGCGATGCAAACGATTTTTTTTAAACGTTTCCTTCTCGCGAAGACGTTCGGCGACGAAATGATCGCGCTTGACGATCTCGCGCCCGAGACGTGCTTGTCGGCAAACGAACTTTTGCGAGACGCCGCCATGCGTCTTCCGACGTCGCGACGTCAATTTCGCGCGGGGCGCGTATTGTTCAAAACCGCCATTTTTGCTTCGAAAAAAGCGCGCGCCGACGAAACAATCGCTCTTGTCGACGCTTTGGAACGCGACGATTACGCGGCGCTCGACGTCGAATCTCGCGACGAATTCGGTCGCGGCGTCGCTCCCGCCCTGCGCGGCGATTGCCTTCGCGGATCGATCGCTCATGTTTCGACCGCCGCCGTCGCGGTTTATCCGCTTGATCGCGGCGCGACGTTCGGGTGCGACGTCGTCGAATTTGGTTCGGTCAAACGCAATATGCTCGACCTTTTCTTTACCAAGCGAGAACGGGAACGGTTTGAAGAACCCGACGTTTGGGAGGCTGGGGAGCAGGACGTCGCGTGGGGAATGAAAGAAGCCGCGTACAAGGCTGTCGGCGGCGAGGCTCCGTTTACCCCTAATCAGACGGAGGTTGTGTCCGTTTCGGACGGTCGCGGACGCGTTCGGGTTGGCAAAATTGAACTTCAGGCGTTCGTGGTCGAACGCGATCGAAACTTCGCGACGATCGTCGCCTCGCGTTAAGGAAAAGTTATGCTTACAAACGCCGCCGACGGAAGAGAATTATTCCCGCTCGAACTAACGCCCTTTGAACTTTATCACTTTTTTGACAACGTCGACGAGTTTCCCGCTCTTTTCACGACAAAGCTCGTCTGGCGCGGAGTCGCCTCTCTCGACGCGTGGACGACGGCTCTGGAACGCGCGCTCGACGTTCATCCTTTGCTGACGGCGCTCGTCGCCAAAAAAAAAGGTAAATACTATTGGAATCTCTGCGAGAAGCCTACGATAGCGCCGCTCGACTCCGAAGAGCAACTCGACGCGCTTCCGATCGGTAAAATCGACCTTGAGCGAGAACCTGGGCTCAAAATATACGCGGCGCCGACCGACCAAGGGGTTGCCTTTCGCCTCTTTACTCACCATGCGACTTGCGACGGAGGCGGCTTTATCGCCTTTCTGAGCGACTGGTTTTTAGAAGCGCGTCGCGCGCTTGAAGGAGAAGCCGCGCCGCGCGTCGAACGCGATCTCGACTACTTGCGCCGCCGAGATCGTTTTGTCTTTCCGCCTCCGCCGCGACGGTTCTCCGCGCTCCATAATTTCCTGACAAGCGCGTACTATACGGCGCAGTGGCTGATTCAGCGTCCAAAACGGCTGGTCGGCGACTTTACCAAAGAACGTTATCGTCGCGACGACGGTTCTTTCTCCTCTAAGCCCGGCGAACAACGCGTCGCGTATCGCGTGTTTGATCGCGAAACCGCGAACGAGCTTCGTCGGCGTTGTAAAGAATCGGGTGAAACGTTCCTTTCCTTTTGGCTTGCGGTTCTCTTTACGAGGTTTGACCGCTTTTACGGTTCTAAACGCGCTCTTTACCGCGTGACGCTTCCTTTTAATTTACGCCGACCCGAAGACGCGCGCGCGTCCGCGTGCAACGCGTTGAGCTACTGCTTTTCAACCAGACGCTCGCGCGATCTCGGCGATTCTCTGGCGCTTAGTCGGAATATTGCCTCAGAAATTCAAATGTTCCGCGATTGGAGTTCCGCCGCGTTTTTTATTTCGTCTCTCGCGTCTTTTGCTCGCGTTCCGGGACTCCTCAAGGCGACGATAAATCTTCCGCGCGTTTTGAGTAGCGCCGTTTTCTCAAATCTTGGCGACTGCGGCAAAATTTTTGATTCGAGGCTTCCTCGGGACGAAATCGGACGGATTGCGTTCGATTCTCTCGCGCTTGAGCGAATTTATTTTTCCGGTCCGTGTCGACGCGGATCGAATATTTTTGTTTCTTCCTATTCTTACGGTGGTGATTTCTATCTTTCTTACCGCTACGCGTCCCGATTTATTAGACTCGATGAGGATTTCCTGAAGATTTGGGACGAATTATTGATAGAAAGGAAATAATTGGAACGAAACGTTTTGTTGATACTTGTATTATCCGCATAACTATTCTTTTTCTTTTTGACCTAATAATGAGTCTAACTTGAGTATTTGAGAATTTAGAATTTCACCTAAATTCTATTTATTAAAATCTTGATAAAATAGATAATGTAGTTAAAATAACGTATAATAGAACCGTTGTTCTCATTAATGGCGTCGATATGCGACGAGTGGCGTTTGTCGACGGACGCGTCGATTATTTGCCCATCGACGCCGTTGTGGCGTTTGTTATAGCAAGAAATAGTACTAATGGTGAATACAATGAGCAGGGACTTCGATACCAAGACGTCATTGTCGTCAAAGGACTCAAGTTTGGGAAGTCCGTACCCGCTCGCAATAACGGGTTTTTCTTGCTATTTGCCTGACGCGACGTCGCCCGAGGAATATTGGCGGAATCTCTTTAATAATCATGTCTCCTGCAAACCGATTGGCGCGCCCCGGTTTCCCGACGTGTTTTATTCGCCTGATCCAAACCGCGAAAAAAAGGCTAAAAAAGGGCGCAGCTATTCTAATTTGGCGGCGGTCGTCGATTACGAGCGTTTTTGCAACGACGAAGTTCCGAGATTGCGCGAGGAGTTTGCGCGCCATGGCGTCGGGAGCGACGTTTTGCCAAAAGCTCCGGGACATCTGCTGGCGCTAAAGGTCGCGCTTGAAGCGTTGCGTTCGACGGGAGCAGACCCTTTTCGTTTGACGAACCCGTCGATCGGCATATTCTGCGGTCTTGTTTCCGCCAACGCTTCAAACGAGTTTGCTCCCGTTCATCCGGACGCGGACGCTTTTGTCGATTGTCTTGATTCCTCCCCGACGTTTCAATCGTTGTCGCCAAGGCTCCGCGCGGTCGCGCTTGACGCAATACTGACCAAAATTCCGAACGTCAGCGCGATGGGGCGCGACGAATTCCTATCCGAAGAACGACCGCATCAATTAATTCGTTCAATTCAGAAATCGCTCGGTCTTTGCGGCGCCGGTTTTGCGTTTGATTCCGCGTGCAGCTCTTCTTTGTTGGCGTTTGAACTCGCGCGGAATTATCTGCAATCCGGTTCGCTTGACGCGGCTCTTGTCGGCGGCGCGACGTTCTTTGCCTCGTCGGGGTTGATCCATTTTACGAACGCGTCCTCTTGCACGGCGACCGGCGTCTTCCCGTTCGACGAACGTGCCGACGGTCTCCTGCCTGGCGAAGGGTGCGTTTTTGCGGTTGTTAGGAGTCTCGCGAAAGCGATTGAGGACGGCGATCGCATATTGGCGGTGGTTCGAGGAATCGGCTTTTCGTCGGACGGGCGCGGCAAGAGCCTTTGGGCTCCGTCTTCGGACGGTCAAACGTTGGCGATTAAGCGCGCGTTTCGCGATTCCGGATACGCGTCTTGGGGAGAATTGGACAAAATAGAGGCTCACGCGACGTCGACGCGTCTTGGCGACGCGACGGAACTTCAGTCTCTTTCCAACGCGATGGTTGAGACAACGCCTCCAAAAGGTTCTAAAATACCGATCGCGAGCGTTAAGGCGAACATAGGGCACATTCTTGAAGCTGCGGGCGCGGCAAGCGTTTTGAAAACCGTCTTGGAGCTTTCGCATGAGCAAATGCTTAAGCAAACGTCTTTTATCGAACCGAGTCGGAAGTTTGACTGGGACGGTTCTTTCGTGCGCGTATTGCTCGAAAACGAACCGTGGGAGAAACGCGCGGGACGCGTTCGCAAGGCGAGCGTCCAGGCGTTTGGGGTCGGCGGCCTTAACGCTCAGGTCATTTTGGAAGGCGCCGAAGGCGCGGCTGACGCAAGCAAGCCGACGAAATGCGGTTCTCCTGGTAAAATCGCGATTATAGGCGCGGGATGCGTGTTGCCTGGAGCGTTTGACGTGGCGGGATTTAAGGAGCGCGTCGAGAAAGGCGAGAGCGCGATAACGTCTTTTCCAGAAGATCGAGCATACTCGTTGTTTACCGTTGCGGATCGCTCCGATCCCGATTCGCTTTTCCACAAGGCGCGCGGCGGTTTTATTCAGGGTTATAACTACGATTGGAGGCGTCATCGTATTCAGCCGAATCATATCAAGAACGCCAATCCCCTTCAATTTATGTCGCTTGACGCCGCCGACCAGGCAATCCTCTCGGCGGGGTATCGTTCGCATTTGCAGAAGGGCGACGCTTCCGACGAGTCTTTCGCGCGGTTGAAGGTCCTGGATCCTCATTCGACGGCGGTCGTAGTCGGCACGCGTTCCGACAGCGATTTTCTCGCGGCGCTCAATCTCGAATTACAGGCGCCGATTTACCAGGATAGGCTTGAAAAGTCCCTTGCCGCCGATGGCGCGCCGATTGAAGTCGCGCGCGCGATTGGCGAGGAATTCTACTCTTCCGTCTATGAGAAGAATTATCCTTGTCTGAAGGACGAGACGGGTAGTTTTACAATCAGCACGTTGGCGTCGCGAATAACCAAGACGTATGATCTTATGGGCGGCGGAGTCACGCTCGACGGCGGGAACATTTCCTCGTTTACCGCTCTGAAGAACGCGGCGCTTCTGTTGGAAAGACGCTCGGAGTTGCGCTCCGTCGTGTGCGTCGCGTGCCATCGAAGCATGAATCGAAGAGAATTTAAAGAATGCGAAGAACTGGGAATCACGCCCGGAGAAGGGGCGGTGGCTTTTCTCCTCAAGCGCGTTGAGGACGCTCGCCAGGACGGGGATTCAATCCTTGCCGTTATTTCCGATATTGAGGAAGAACGTCTTGCAAAGAACGACGGCGATCGCGCCTTGAAAAAGTTTGGAGAGTTTGCCGCCGCGTCGCCTATGATGGCGGACGTCGAACGCCCGTTGTTTGTCGAGACGATTTGCGACGCGGATCGCGCCGTCGGGAAACTCGTTGACAACGCGTTGAAGAAATACGCGAATCCTTCTCGGATTGAGGTCTTTGGCGAGACGAGTCCTCGCGCGCGCGACCTTATTGGCGATTTGCGGCCAGCTTCGGGCGCGGTCGCCGTTTTGAACTCCATTCTCCGCATGCAAGACCGATCGGACAATCCGCGCGCGGTTGTTTCGCAATGGGATCGCGACGGCATGGTAGCGCAGATTACTCTTGAGAAAGAGCCGGTCGCTCCGAAGAAGACGCGGGTTGGAACGATCGTCGCGACCGAGCCCGCCGCAGTCGCCCGATCGTCCGGAAACAACAGGGTCGTATTCCTCTTTCCAGGGCAAGGTTCCCAGTATCCGGGGATGCTCGCGCCTCTATTGCGTTGCATACCGGAAGCGCGCGAAGCGCGCGACGAACTTGACGCCGAACTTAAAAATCTTGGTTTTCCGACGTTTAACGAACTTGCCGTCGAAAACGCCGACGCGCTTGGCGTCGATGTGACCGCCACGCAACTTTCGTTGCTTGTCGCCGATACGATTGTCGACCGAACGTTGCGAAGGCTTGGCTTTGAGCCCGACATGGTCGCCGGGCACAGCTATGGCGAGTACCCCGCGATGGTCGCCGCCGGAATTCTAAGTTTTGCCGACGCGGCTCTTTCTACGCGCGAACGCTGTCGCATTATCGAAGAGACGATTGGAAGGTCGGCTTCGGCGTCGGGGATGCTTTCCACAAACGCGCCAAAGGAAATCGTTCGCAAGGTTTTTGATCGGCTTCGACCGCGTTTCGGTTCGGAAGCGTTCTTTGTTTCTAATCGCAACGCCCCCGACAATACGATTATTTCCGCGACGCGCCCAGCTCTCCTGCAAATCGCCGACGAACTCAAAACGGAACGTTGCGGCTCCGTTATTTTGCCCGTGCCCGCCGGTTATCATTCGCCGCTTGTCGCCGAAGTTTGTCCCCGTCTTATTCACGCGCTCGCCAGGTTTGAATTTGATTTTCCGACGACGCCGTTCTTAAGCGGCGTTTCCATGCGTTTTGAGTCGGATCCGGACGTAATACGCCTTAATCTCGTCGAGCAGATGACCAAACCGGTGGACTTTGTCGAGATGATGGAGCGCGCCTATCGCAACGGCGGTCGGCGTTTTGTCGAAATTGGTCCAAAGCAGGTTCTCACTCGTCTTGCCGCGAAGATTCTCAAAGACAAGCCGGACGCGAGTTATTACGTCTGCGACTACGGACCCAAAGGGAGCGGTCGCGAATTCGACGCGTCTATTTTTGACGCTTTGCGCCGTCCATCCGTTTCCGTCGCGCCGGTTTTCGCGTCTGAACGCGAGAACGCCGAATCCTCTAAGAAAGATGATTCGAAACGAGAGACGTTCTCAATAGTCCGCGACGAATCGCTTCCCGAAGACGTCGTTTCTTACGCGGGAAGTTCGTATGAGATAGGGTTGGCGCGCGGACGGTTCGACGGCGATCGTATTCGTCGCGCGTTGCGTCGTTACGCGGACGTCGCCGGATCCACGAGCGAAAAGCTGCTGCCGACGTTCGACTCTTCCGATCTTTCGAACGTTCAAGACGTTTTCGGACAGTCCGGCTACGACGAGCTTCGCGGAATGGCCGAAGGCGCGAGGGTTCCGTTTGCCGCGCTGGTTCGGCATAACCTTTCAATCTTTCCCGTTTCGCGCGATCATATCTCCGAATGGGGCGGTATTGCGAAGCCAGGCGGAGGGTGTTCGCATTTCGCCGGCGTCACGCTTGACGGCGAGTTTGTGCACGGGGGAAATATCGACGCGCCGGTCATGGGTATTCTTCCGGGAACGGTCGCGTCGCGCGTCGCCGTAAGACGTCCCGTCGAGGGATACGCGTCCGTTTCGATCGCGCTTACGGGGCTTGTCGGTAGTCGCGGAGGCGTTAACGAACGCGGTTTAGCGGCGACGACCAGCGATTTGCTCGACGAAGTTTATCGCGACGCGCCGAAAGAAGGACTCCGACGCGGCGTCGCGATTCAAGCGATTCTCGACCGTTGTTCGACGGTTGACGAAGCGATCGAATTCATTGAGACGACGAGAATCAGCGGCGCGAAGGCGATCGGCTTGAGCGACGCGACGGGCGCGACGGCGATAGTCGAGTTCGCGGGAAACGAGCGGGACGCGCGCGTCGTTAAACGCTGGTTTGAGACCAACCATGCGCGTGTCCTTAAGTCGGCGCTAGCGAGTCGGAGCGCGCCGACGCATTCGATCGCTCGTTTGGAACGTTTGCGCGAATTGCTCGGCGATTCTGCCGATCGTCTTGATTTAAATAGCGACGACGCGTTCGCCGTTCTTCGCGACGAGCATGATACGAAACGCTCGACGTCCCGGTTCCGCACGCTCAATATGATTCACCGCGCCGACAACGCGTTTTCCTGGATGTTTTATCGAAACGAAGGCGCGATTCGATTCCAGCGAACCTATTCGAGCATGACGACTCGAGAAAACGACGATTCCAGCGAGCTTTTTGCTCTCGCCGATCTTATGCCGGAATATCGTCCGCAATCATTAGAACGGAAGGCGCGCGTTTCGCGAGAGACGAAGACGCTCGGCGAACATACGGAGAACGTCGCGCGTCATAATCCGCTCTTGAAGCCGAATGATTATCTTGCTGGAATTGACGAGGATCTTGCCGTCCGGAAGAATGAAAAAACGGTTACCGTTCGTTATGAAGATTTCGCCGTTCCGCTTCCGCCGCTCAAGGACGTTCCCGCTGTTCTCAAGGAGCGCGTCATGCTTGTCGCGGCCGATGAAAACGCGCTCGTTAGCGCGCTAAGAACGAGAATTACCTCGATCGGCGGCGACGCGGAACTCGTGACTCTAATCGATCGCGACGGTTCGGAGAAAACAAGAGAGGCGCTTAAGGGGGAAATCGACGCGCTGTGCGGCGGCGAGTTCCCGCAAACCGTTCTTCTTCTCAGTTCCTACGATTCTTCCGATCTCGTTTTCAAATCGAAAGAATCTTGGGAACAAACGCGTTCGCGAGGCGTGGCTTTCCCGATTATAGCGTTGCAAACCTGGTATAAATCCGCGCTTGAGCGCAAAATCAATCTTTCGTCTCTTAAAGTGGTCGCGGCGACGAGAATGGGCGGTCTACTCGGTAGCGACGGAGTCGTCGCGCATCCCGCCGACGGCGCGCTGACGGGGCTTTTGCGTTCGTTGCAGTTTGAAACCTACGTTACAAAAAGTGCCAGGATCTTCGCGTTTTGCGTCGATCACGAGTTCGACGCGGACGTCGAGACCGTCGCGCGCGACGTTATCGCCGAGATTCAACGGAACGGACAATTCTATGAAGACGTCGGTTATCGAGCCGGCGTTCGTCGCGCGTTGCGTATGAGCGTTCGGCGACAGGAATCCAGTTCGACGACTGCAAAGAGTCTCGCGTCGCCCGTATGGCTCGTAACGGGCGGAAGACGCGGCGTTACGGCGGAGCTGGCCTACGCTCTTGGAACTCGGCTGGGGGCTAAATTGTGTCTTGTCGGGTCGTCCGATCCCGAGCTTCCGCATATTGAGGAAGCGTTGGCTCTCGACGCGGAAGGTCTCAAAGAGTTGAAAAAACGGATGACGAGAGAGGCTCTGAAACAGAAGAAGAAGCCTGTCGACGAATGGGCGCGCTTTGAACGGGCGCTCGAGACTCGCAAGAATCTCCAACGTTTTCAAGAGGCGAATATAGAGGTTGAGTCGTACAATTGCGATCTGACTGATTTTGACGAAGCCCGCGCTCTTACGAGACGAATTTTGGAGAAGCACGGAAGAATCGACGGCATACTTTTTGGAGCCGGTTTTGAAAAAGGGTCGCTCTTCGAAAAATGCGCTGAAGACGCCGTTCTTAAAATCCTTGACGTAAAAGTTGGTTCCACCGTCGCGATTCTTTCCGCGTTTAACGACGCGAATTATCCTACGACGCTGGTCGGCATGGGATCTATTTCCGGCAGGCTCGGCTCGTCGGGACAGGTTGGCTATTGCGTGTCGAACAATATGTTGGGCAAGACGCTCGCTTCGTTTGCCAACGGGCGAGACGATTGCCGATCGTTCGTCGTTCACTGGCATCCTTGGGACGGAGTCGGGATGGCGGTGCGTCCCGAGTCTAAACTCATGTTTGAATCGTCGGGCATTCCTCTCATGCCGATTAAGGAAGGGTTGAGAGCCTTTCTGGACGAAATCGACGGTTCGCGGCGTCCCGTTGAAATATGCCAAACGGATCCGGGCTATTTCCATTGGTACGAGGCAAATCCGTTTTTGCATCATTCTGAGGAGGGGCTGGCGCCGTTCCGCGAGAGCGCGTCGAACGCCGACGCGAAAAGCTCCGAACCGACGAATTCTCCGGATTGCCCGACGCGCGCGCTAATTACGCGATCCGATTATCTGCGCGGCAACTCGATTGCGACCGTTCTTGGCGACGCGCCGGAATTGAACGATCCTCTGGAACGCCTTGGTCGTTTTGCGCCGCGTCTCGTCGAGACGCAGGCTCCTCCCGACGCGTCTTCTCCCGACGTTTGGAGGGGGCTGTATGAGAACGAGTTTACGCTTGTCGTTGGCGATAACGAGCTCGCGCGAAATTTAACGGCGAAGCTTAATAGTCTGGGCGTTCCCGCCGACAATATCGCGCCTCGTTCCGACGTCGTCTGGGACGACGAGCGTTGTTCCGAACTTGTGACGCGCGCTCTAAAATCGCGGAAGGAACGACTTGCCTCGGTAATCGATCTTAGCGGTTGGACGAGGCAAGAAATACGTTTTACCGAAAAATCCTTGAATAACACCACGCGCGGCGTTATCCTTTTTGACGCCCTCTTTTTGAGGCCGATTGTTAAAGAGTTGCGTTCGACGGGCGGTTTTGCGCGATATAATCATATGGTTGCCTCCAGGTTTGGGGGCGACTTTGGACTTTCCGCGTTGGAGAGCTATCCGGAAGGCGGATTCGCGAGCGGAGTCGCCAAGGCATTAAGGGACGAAATCCACGTCAAAGACTCCGTTTATTTGCCGGTAAAGGTCGTCGATCATGCCGTCAACGCGCCGCTCGACAGAGTGGTCGCCCATTTGCTCGCCGAGTTGAATCAGGAGCGCCGCGCGATCGTTTCGGGAACGAATCTTGATCCGAACCTTGTCGCCAACGTTCGCGAACGCAAAGCGGTTCCTGGAGAATGGTCGCCGTTCGATATCGAGACCGGTTACATGGGCGAGCGGCGTTACGTCGTTCGCGCGATAGGACTTCCTCTTCTTCCCGAGTCGGCAAACGCCGATTGGTTTGAAGGATTGAAACAGTCCGAGCCTCGCGACGGAGTCTGGCTTTCAGTCGGCGGTTTGCGCGGCATAACGAACGCGAACCTTTTCGCGCTCGCTCGCGAGGTTCGTCCTAAGAAAATCTGGCTTGTCGGATCCAAACCATTAGAGTCGGTCGACGAGAAATATCTCGACGCGACGGAAGAAGAATTGGGGCTGTTGCAACGCGAAATGACGCGCGAATCTCTCAGAATGAAAGTCAGTCCGGTTAAACGCTGGAATAGTTTTCATCGCAATCTCGAGGGGGCGCGCAATCTTAGAGCGTTCCAGAGATTGGGGCTCGAGGTCGAGTATCGCGCTTGCGACACGCGCTTTACTGAACAAATAAGCGGTCTTGTTCACGAGATCGAGTCCGTCGGCGATCGGATTACCGGTTTCGTTTTTGGCGCCGGGTGGCCTGGACGCGACAACGCGATTGAATTGGGCGATCCTCAGGATATGATCAACGGGTCTCTCACAAAGACGAACGGTTTGTCGTTTTTCCTGGAAACGCTCGAAAAACATCCTTTGAAGTTTGCGGTTGCCTTCGGTTCCGTCAGCGGGCGTTTTGGCGGCAACGGACAGAATTGCTATACCGGACAAAACGACATGAGCGCCAAAACGATTCTTGCGTGGCGTCGAAGAAAGCCGGAGAGCCGTTTTATGTGCGTCGAATGGGGACCGTGGGGAGACGTCGGCATGGCGGCGCGTCCCGACATTAAAGGCTCTCTAATTGCCGCGAAGATTTTGTTCCTCACGAAAGAGACGGGAACGCCGCTTTTCGTGAACGAATTTCGAGCCGGACTCCCCGAACCGGAGGTCTTGTTCGTTTCGTGGAAATACTATGATCGTTTCCAGCCCGAAGTCGCGTCAATTCCGAAACGCGTTCTTTCGGATACGGTCGAACCGCGCGCCCGGCGCAAAGCGTCGGCGACTGTCGACGGCGATTCATGGGAGGCGCGGCGTTTGCGCGTCGAACTTGGAGATTCTCCGCTTAGGGAATCAAGTCTTTATATTATCACGCAACCTCGCGAATACGGCGCGGTCAAAGCGAAGGGCGAGACGAGAATCGTCGCTCGCCGCGCGGTTCTCGAAGAGGTTATGCGACGCGTTTGCGAATGGCGCGAGGCGCGCCGCGACTCCAAGGACGACGCGCTTGTCGTTTTGGGGATTTCCGATTCGGTTGGTCGGGGAGATCGAGACGAAGGCGGAGAGTATTTTACGCGCGCCTCGGAACTTGAAGAGAGCGGCTCCTACGGACAATTTGAGATCGCGTTTCTGTCGGTTCCGATTGACGTCGCCCTGACTTGGGATCTTGTCGACTCCATGCTTTCCGAAGCGCGTTCGAAGGCGGACGATGACGCCGTCGACGAGCTGTCGGAAGTTTCAACTTCTGAAGTTCGACCGCTCGTTCGACGCGTTTCCGGCGATTCCGATCAGATAGTCGCCGCGCTGGAGCCCGACCCGACCCGCGCGCCGTATCTTCTCCACCATCAGCTCAAGGGAACGCCGATTTTACCCTTCGTGATCGCTTTGGAAGCCTTTGCCGAGACAATCTCCGATGAAACAAGTTCCCGTAAATTGTGGACGTTTAACTCGATCAAAGCCGTGAACGGTCTTCGCTTTGCCAAACTCCGACCCTATCGGTTGCGGACGATAGCGAAACGAAACGAGTCGGGCGGCTGGAATATGCGGTTGGTCGGCGAGCGTCTGAACGAGAAAGGCGAAACGATTAACGACTCTTTCCCGTACTTTACCGGACGCGTTGGCTACGCAAACGAGTCGGTCGCGTCTGGAATCGTCGCGCCGAATGTTCCGGCTGACCTTACTGGCGCGGTCGAATGGGTTCCCGATTATCCGCCTCTTAACGACGAGCAGTTTTATCACGGTCCCGCGCTCCAGAAATTGCGGCGTTGTTGGTTCATTAGCGAACGGGAAGCCGTTGGAGAGCTTGTCGCTCCCGATCTTGCGGAACTCCTCGGCGATGAGTCGGCTTGCGCGACGATTGACGCCGCGTTGCTTGACGCTTCGTTTTGGCATTGCGGCGCGCTCAACGGCTACGCTCGTCCCGGCAAATCGATTATTCCCGACTCGCTTGACTCGCTTGTCGGGACGTCGGGAGTGATCCAACCAAACGAGAAATGCTTGGTTCGCGCTCTTATTCGCGAGAAACGATCGCTCCCAATGGGCTACGCGCAGGTTGTTTTTGATTTTGTGATTTACAACTCAAAAGGAACTCCGGTCTGGCGCGCGGACGGGTTTAAAACGACGGAGTTTCAACGGAACTGAGTTGCGTTTCGCTTGACGTCAACCATATTTCCTTACGTAAAGAGCGTTCTTTTTCGACTCCGCCGGCGCAAAACGACTTTCGCAAACACGAATTTAAGGATATAACGATGATAGATTTTACAGGAAAAGTGGCGTTGGTAACCGGATCTTCCCGCGGGCTCGGTCGCGCGACGGCGTTGCGTTTGGCTGAAGCGGGCGCGGACGTCGTCGTCAATTACGTGACGTCGCAAGGAGCGGCTCGCGAGACTGCGGAAGCGATCGCGGCGCTTGGACGCAAAGTCTGGGTCGTTCGCGCGGACGTCAGCGAGAAAGAAGACGTCGATTCCATGACGCGGTTTATCGAGGATGAAATTGGTCGGCTCGACGTCGTCGTAAGCAACGCGGCGACCGGCGGGTTCCGGCCTCTCCTCAAAGCGACGAAGACGAATTTTGACGCGGCGTTCCATTCGAACGTATTGCCGATTATTTTTCTCGCGCAAGCGGCGAAGGATTTGCTCTGGCGTTCCAAGGGGCGCGGCAAGATTATCGCCGTGTCGAGTCACGGAAGTTTTAAAGCGTTGCATTCCTACGGGCTGATCGGCTCGTCGAAGGCGGCGCTTGAGGCGACGGTTCGCCATCTGACGCTTGAACTTGGCGAACGCGTGAACGTGAACGTCGTTCTCGCGGGGTTGCTCGACACCGATTCCGGACGAAAACTTCCCGGAGCCGATCAGATGTTTGAGTCGATAGTCGCGCATTCGATGGTCGGCAATCGGACTCTGAAGGTGGAAGACGTCGCGAACGCGATTTTGTTCCTCGCCAGTCCTCTCGCCGATATGGTTCAGGGCGCGACGCTTGTCGTCGACGGCGGATCCGCGATTCATGCGTAATAGAAATTGAGCGTGCGCTATGACGAAGTACACAATTTTGACGGGCGCGACGGGGTTGCTTGGAGCGTTTCTTCTGCGCGATCTAATGATCGAGGACGTTCCGGTCGTCGCGCTCGTTCGGTCGTCGCGAATGGAGACGGCGTCGGAACGCGTCGAGGGCGTCTTGCAACGTTTTGAACGTCGGTTGGGACGCGCGTTGCCGCGACCGGTCGTTATGGAATGCAATCTTCGCGAACCTGAATTAGGTTTAACGAGCGAGGAGAAGGCGTGGCTTTCGCGACATGCGGACTCTATGCTTCATAACGCGGCAAGTCTGAGTTTTGTGGAAACCGACGCGGGCGAACCGTACAAGTCAAACGTCGCCGGAACTCGCAACGCGCTCGAATTGTGTCGAGTCGTCGGCGTTCGCAATTTTTATCACGTTTCGACGGCTTACGTTTGCGGCAATCGACGCGGTCGCGTCATGGAGTCGGATTTTTCCGACGAACTTGGTTTTGGCAACGACTATGAAAAGAGCAAATTTGCGGCGGAAAAAATGGTTCGCGACTCGCAATGGATCGATTCCGCGACCGTTTTTCGCCCCGCTATCATCGTCGGGGATTCCGTAACCGGTTATACGTCGACGTTTCACGGTTTTTACGCGCCGATGAAGATTCTCGTTCCGCTTATCGAGCCGGAAGACGTGGAATTCGCCAATCTTTCGTCCTTCGGCGAAACAATTGGCATGAATCCGAACGACCAGAAGAATTTTGTGCCGGTCGATTGGTGCTCGCGCGTGATGACGTCGATTTTCGTCGATCCGCGTCTGCGCGGAGCGACGTATCATCTTACCGGCGACAACCGCGTCTCGATCGGCGATATGAGTCGTATGATCGCCGAGGGAATTCGTCGATACAAGAAGCCGGGGGCGAAGCGCGGATTGAATCGAGCGGCGTCCGATCTCTCTTATCTCCTGCCGATCTTTCACGATCAAATGGAGGTCTATCAGGCGTATTGGCGCGACGATCCCGAGTTCGACATGACGAACACGAGGCGCGCCGTTCCGCAATTTCCGCCAATTCCGATGAACGAGGAACAATTGCTTGTTTTGGTTAGGTTTGCGATAGAGAGCAAGTTCGGTTGGCCAAAGCCGAAGCCGACGCGTCTGGATTTTGTCGCGGCTTCCGCGCTTGAAGGATCCGATAATTCGGTCGTAGAAAGGACGTCCGCGAGCGCGTTTGGACTGCGCGTTTCCGGAGCAGGCGGCGGCGATTGGACGGTTGAACGCGACGGCGCGTCGCGCGGTCTGCCGTTGGACGCGCCGTTGATGACGATGAATTCGAGGACGCTTCGCGCGTTTTGCGACGACCGCGATCTTGTCGCGCTTGAAGAGAAATCCTCCTGGGAGGGCGGATCCGAGTCGGAATACAAGAGCGCGCTGGCCGCGTTGCGAGAACTTGTCGCAAGAAACGCTTTAACCAATCAATATCAGGCGGCGGTGGACAGATGAGATTTTCAAGGGATTACAATGAGGAACCGATCGCGATAATCGCCGCGGAATGTCGACTCCCCTGCGGAAGGAGCGTCGAGGAATTCTGGACGAATATATGCGCCGGTAAAATTGCGATCGATCATGCGCCCGAGTCGCGATTTAATCGCGACCTGTTTTACGATCCCGAGGTCGGCAAGCTCAATAAAACGTACACCGATCTTGCGGCGCTTGTCGAATATCCCCCGATTGACCGTTCTCTGGTTCTTCTTCCTCCGAACGCGGAAAAGAGATTCGACGTCGCTCATCTTGCCTACGTCGATACCGTCGCGTCGGCGTGTCGTCGCGCCGGGTACGATCCGAAAGCGTTTCCTATCAGGAACACGGGGGTTTTTGTCGGGCATACGCGTCCGGGAACGATCTCGCAAGACTGGGCGTATCGTTTTACTTGTCCCGAGACGATCGGCTATCTCGACGAAACGACGGCTTTTCAGGGAGTCGTTAAGGACGTTTCCGCGTTTTACCGCCGTCTGCAAGAACGCGCGACTCAAAATCTGGCAAAAGTTCCCGAGGGGTTTCGGCCTCTCTATTTGAGCAGCGATTTGGCGCGGCTTGTCGGAGAAACTTTTAAACTTGACGGTCCCGGCATGGTTTTTAATTCGGCGTGCGCTTCGTCGTTGCACGCCGTCTGTCAAGCCGCGCTCGCGCTCCGTCGCGGTCGTATCGACGCGGCGATCGCAGGCGGTTCGACTTTCTTTCATAGCGACACGCTTTTGCTCTTTGCCAGTTCGCGATCGATGACGACTAATCGATCTTGTCCGTTTGATAAGGACGCGGACGGACTCGTCGTCGGCGAAGGTTCGGTCGCGTTTATTTTGAAACGGCTTTCGGACGCGCTTGACGCGAAAGATCCGATAATGGCGCTGATTACCGGTATTGGAATCGCGTCCGACGGGAAGGGCAAGAGTCTTTGGGCTCCGCGCAAAGAGGGACAGATCGAGGCGATTCGCAGAGCTTACGCCAGTGGATTGAAGGCGTCGGACGTCGATTACGTCGAAGCTCACGCGACGTCGACCGCTCTTGGAGACGCGACGGAACTCGAAGCGCTGCAGGAAGCGCTTGGCGACGCGTTGCGCGGTCGGCGCGTTCCGCTGGGCAGCGCCAAGGGGAACGTCGGGCACACGCTCGAAGTCGCCGGAGCGACCGGGATTTTAAAAGCGGCTCTCGCGTTGTCGACCGGAATCGTGCCGCCCGTCGGCGGGTTGAGAACGCCGAATCCGAAGATTCCTTGGTCGGATATTCCCTTTTACGCGCCGACGACGTTGGAAAAACTCGCGCCGACTCCGAATGGTCGCGCGCGCCGCGCCGCATGCAATTCCTTCGGGATCGGCGGGCTTAACGCGCACGTCGCGCTCGACGAATATCTTCCAGATTATTGGCGGGAGGAACTTCCAAAACCCGGACGAGTCGGGGTCTCTTTCGCGACGGCAAACGCGGACTCCGAAGCCGTCGCGATCGTCGGAATGGGGTGTATTTTTCCCGACGCGTACTCGTTCGACGCGTTTGAAAAATTGTTGGAATCCGACGCGGACGTTTTTCGCAAGGTTCCGAGCAAGGTTTGGGAACACGACGTTTTCAGACGCGATTATTTAGGGAGAGACTTCTCGCAGGCTCCTCCGTTCGTCGCGGGCGTAATCGACGGTTACTCCTACGACTGGAAGAAGAACAAAGTGCCTCCAAAACAGGTTCAAAACGCAAGCCCTATCCAGTTTATGATGCTTGACGCGACGAACGAGGCGCTCGCGTCGCTTCGCGAGTTTACGGCGGAGCAACGTCGACGGTCCGGCGTTGTTGTCGGTTCGGGATTTGGCGGCGATTTCTCGAATAAGATGAACGCGGTTCTTGCTCTGCCGCGATTTGAACGCGTTTTGGCGGACGCGTTGCGCGAAGAGGGCATCGCGGAAGAAAAAATTGGCGCGATTCTTTCGGAATATTCGAAAATTTTGCACAAACGTATGCCGGCTCTTCTGGACGAGACGGGCAGTTTTACGCCTAGCGCGCTTGCGTCGCGCATAACCAAGACGCTTGATTTGGGGGGCGGAGCGGTCGCCGTCGATTCGGGAAACGGTTCTTTTGGCGCGGCTCTCATGTGTTCGGTTGATCAATTGTTGTGCCGTTGCAACGATATGATGGTCGTCATCGGAGGTCAGCAGGATTTAGGACCGGGCGTTTTTGATTTTCTCCGCGCTGTTGGAACGTTGCCAACCGATCCGCGACTGTCTCCCTTCGACGAAGACTCGAACGGCGTCGCTCCAGGCGAAGGTTGCGGGGTTTTACTGATTAAAAGGTTTGAAGACGCGAAACTAGACGGCGATAAAATTTTTGCCGTTATTGAGAAAATAGGCGTCGCGTCGAACGATTTGCTTTATAATAACGCGACGCTTGCGGCGCGTCGCGCCGGCGCGACCGACGCGCGTCCCGACGTCGTGGAACTTCCCGTCGCCGGATGCGACTCGGACGTAGAGTTTGTCGACGCAATCGCGGATATCGTCGCCGCTTCCGGAGACGAGAAGCCCGCGCGATTGGGATCGATCGCTTCGCGCGTCGGCAATTTCGGCGCGGGAAGCGGCGCGGCCGAATGTTTTAAGGGCGTCCTCGAATTGAAGAGAAACTCGTCGTTTCCGGAAAAGAAGCTTCGAAAGACAAGTCCCTTCTTTGCGCGTCGCGCCGATTCCGTAGTTCCGTCGGACCCGTCGAACGCCGAATGGCCGGTCGCGCGCGTCGACGTTGTCACCGGCGAAAAATACGTCTACTATATACGGATGCGCCGCGATAGTCGATGATAATGGTAGAATAGGATAAAACAGCAAGGGAATCAAAGGCGTTCCAAAGTTTTGGAGAAAAACGTCCGGAGCGACCAATTGTTCCCTTTTGACGTCCGGAAGGTTGAATTATGAAGAACGATATTATTTTCTTTGACGCCACCGAGGTTAGACGCAAAAGGAT
>CAMZEO010000008.1 GCA_947305735.1 uncultured Planctomycetales bacterium
CTCACCAAGTTCAATTCTTAATCCTCTTAATTTAATCTGATTATCGATTCTTCCATTATGGGCATGGGGCGCGGCGCGGGCAATCTGAACACGGAATTGTTCGTTGATTATCTGAACGAGAACGCCGGAAAGAAATATCGACTGAAGCCCCTGCTGACAATCATCGACGCGATTCTAACTCCGTTTTACGAACGGAACTATTGGGGCTACTCTCTTCCCAACTATATCTCGGCCGTTCATAACGCGCACCCGAATTACGCCGCGTATCTTGACGCAAAGAAAACGCTTACGTATGAAGATATGAATGAAATCTTCGACTTGATGGACGAAGACAAGAAGATTTCATACGACAAGGAGTATATTGAGAACCTTTATTTAAAGTATCAGGAGAAAGACCGAGTTCAGGAAGCTCGCCTGTCCGACTTTAAAGAGAAACTGACGGGCAAAAGCGCGTTGATGATCGCTCCGGGACAAAGCTCCGTTACGGAAAGAGACAAGATTGTCGCCTGCTCCAAACGAAACGACGTGATCACGATAAGCGTCAACTACGAATACGACGCCGACTTAACCGATTTTCTTTTCGTCAGCAATTTAAGGCGGTATCGCGACCTTCCTCATGATAAGCGAGCAAAAAGCGTGGCGACGTCCAATATTCCGGCTCTCGACGTTTATCTGCAGGTAAGATACAAGGATTTGCTGAATTCGTTTGAAACTGTTGAAGACAACGCGGGACTCATGCTTGCGAAACTCCTTTTGCAGCTGGGGGTGAAGAAACTTTATATAGCCGGCATGGACGGTTATTCCGCCAATCCCGACGAGAACTACGCGGACGAGAAGATGAACTTCCATACGGAAAAGGCGTTGGCGGAGAAGAAAAACGCCGGTATGTCGGCGGTTTTGAGGGAAATAAGGAAAGAAATGGACGTCGAGTTCATAACGACTCCGAAGTTTGTCGTCCTATAGAAGGAGCGCGATAATGAAAGTTGTAACGTTTGGAGAATTACTCCTTCGGCTTGCCGCGCCGGGCTATTCCAAACTGTTTCAGAAAGACAGTCTGGACGTCACTTTTTGCGGCGCCGAGGCGAATGTCGCCGTTTCGCTTTCCATTTTTGGCGCGGAGTCCGTTTTCGTAACAAAACTACCGGATTCCGACGTCGGTCGCGCCGCCGCTCGTTCTCTTGATTATTTTAAGGTCGACACGTCCAAGATTGTCTACGGCGCGGGTCGGATGGGGGCGTACTTCCTCGAAAAAGGCGTTTCGCAACGCCCGTCGAAGGTTATTTACGATCGCGCCTATTCCGCGTTTGCGCTCGCCAGACCGGAAGAATTTGATTGGGACGATATTCTTGAAGGAGCCGATTGGTTCCACTGGACGGGAATCAATCCGGCTCTTTCCGACGAAATGTCGGAGATTTGTTTGGAGGCTTCGCGGAAGGCGAAGGAAAAGAGAATCGCGGTTTCCTGCGATCTGAATTACCGCGCCAAGCTGTGGAGTCCGGAGAAAGCGCGATCCGTGATGAAAAAACTGATTCCCTACGCCGACGCGTGCTTCTGCAACGAGGAAGACGCGGAAAAAGTCCTCGGAATCAAAAATGAATCGACGGACTCAACGTCGGGAATGTTGGATGAAACGGGACTCTCGCGCGTCGCTAAAACAATTTGCGACGCTTACGGTTGCAAATACGTCGCGACGTCGATCCGCAAAAGCTATTCGGCGAGTAGGAACGGCTGGAGCGCGACGCTCTACGACGCCGACGTCGGAGAGAGTTATTTCTCCCGCAAGTACGACATTCAGTTGGCGGATCGCGTCGGCGGCGGGGACGCCTTTAGCGCGGGGCTTGTTTATGCGTTTGGAACTCGGATGAATTGTCGGGACGCAATCGAATTCGCCGCGGCCGCAAGTTGTCTGAAGCAGACGATCGAGGGAGATTTTAACCGAACGACGCTGGAGGACGTCGAATTTCTCTTGAAGAGCGGCGGCAACGGACGGATTCAGAGGTAGCGGCAGAAATCAAAACCGACGGGAAGTCGTTTTAAACTCCCGATCAAAGCGATTAATATACGAGACGTCGACGCTATCTTTTATCTCGCCGACGCGTAGTTTTGCGGCTTCGCGACTTAACTTTTTTAATGAATACGACTTAATAAGCGCGTTCGCGTCAATAGCGTTCGCCGGCGTCTTATCCTGGCATGTGAAGGAATAAAACGGTATGACCGGTTTCTTCGAGATAAAAGAAAACAGAGTGGTATGGGTTGACGTCGCGAGAGGCGTCGGGCTTCTGTTGGTCATTATTGGACATCTTCGCTTGCCTTATGCCGCCGCTTGGGTCTATACGTTTCATATGCCGTTGTTCTTTTTTCTTTCCGGATGCGTATACCGACAGCCGGATAGTTTCAAAGCGTTTCTTAAAAAGAAGATACCAA
Organism: uncultured Planctomycetales bacterium; assembly: GCA_947305735.1. Lineage (GTDB taxonomy): Bacteria > Planctomycetota > Planctomycetia > Pirellulales > Thermoguttaceae > RUG369. Next base: position 2,425 of record CAMZEO010000008.1, read on the forward strand.
GGCTCTTTATTCCGTACTGGTTCCTCGGATTGGTTATCTGGCTTTTTTACGCGACGATGAGTTTGTTCTCCGACTATGGCGTCAAAATGTACGGTTCCAATCTTGATATGCTTGGAAATCTGATATTGCAGAAAGGTTTTTGGACAATCTGGTTTTTAGCGTGTTTGTTTTTGTGTCAAATCATATTCTACTTTGTTTTAAAAGTCGGCGGGAATCGAGCGACGCCCTCTTTTGCCGTTTCAATCGTTCTTAGTTGCGTCGCGTACCTGTATTACCGAACCGGCGGGCGGATCCTGCCTTGGGACGTCGACGCGGCCTTGGTCGCTCAATTCTATTTTTGTTGCGGGTATTTTTTCGTTAAATCAAAGATGTTCGGCAAATTGTTGGTTTCTCAAAACAAGCGCGCGACTTTTTTGAAATGTTTGTTCTTTCTTGGACTGAACGTCTTTGCAGGGTATTTGTGCGTTAGGCTGTCCGGACGCTCTCTTAATATGTCGATAGGCATGTACGGGAATGAATTGGCGACGACCGTTTCGGCTCTGTCGGGCATAGCGTTCGTCGTCATGGTCTCGGCGGGCGCGGCGTTCAAACCGCTAATCTATCTCGGTCAAAACGCCATGATTATATTCGCGTGGCATTCGAGGATCGTTCTCGTGGCGCTTTATTATTTATACGAACGGCTGGGGCTGTTTGCCGACAATTCTTTGTCCGCGCAATTTTTAAAAGGTATCGCGTCTTTTTCGCTGATTTTGATTATTTTGGTTCCCGCGACGGAATTAATAAAGAAAACAAAATTCAAACGGTTGTTTGGCGTCTAATCAACAACGTTCTGGGAATTAGGGAGTTATCGGGACGCCGACGGACTGTTCTTCGTAAACGTGATTTCCCGCGATTTTTTTTAAAATCCTCCGCGAGAGACGACAACCCCGATCAATATGAAAAGACTCGACTTTTCACGGGATCGGAGCGTTCGTCCGCGCGAGGAACTAATTGTCGGCTGCGTCTATCCTCCGTATGTCGACCGTTAAAGACCGTACGCTTCGTCGATGATTCGAACCGTGTTGTTAATATCAAAGCGATTCAACTTATCCCGATCAATTTTTAAGTCGTCGTTTTGCAACGCCAGCGACATATATTCCGCCCACGCCGCCGCGCCGTCGTCAAGAGGTCTATAGTCGACAAGACCGCATTGCGCGAACGTGGTAATCGCGTCGCTGACCAGGCATTTTACGCCCGCCGCTTGCGCTTCGACCAGGACGATGGGCATTCCCTCGAAAAGAGAAGGGGCAAGAAGCAAATCCGCGGCTCGATAATACTTTGGAGTCTCGTCGGTTTCCGAGACGACGTCGACGCGTTTGGAAAGATTAAGACGTTCTATTTCGGCGCGTACGTCGTTGTTCAGACCTCCTTTTCCGATCATCGTCATATGAGCGGTCGGATCAATTTTCAGGTATTCCGAAAACGCGCGAACCGCGAACGTCGGGTTCTTTTGCGGCTCGAACCTGCCGATAAAAAGTATTTCCGTCCGTTGATGTTTAGTTCTGTCGGGACAAGAAAACTTTTCGAGGTCGATTCCGTTGGGAACGACGACGTATCGTTTCTTACTGATAATGGATCGCGTATATAATCTTTCGGCGGCTTCTTCGCCGCATGCAAGGTATCTGTTTGCGAAGATTCTAATTAGTTGACGCAAGAATGGAAAGATTATTTTGACGACCGCAAAGCGTCGCAAGACTCCTTTGACGGTTATCGCCTTCGCGATGCGACTGTCCGCGATGTGGCTGTGCGCGACTCGAACGGGAACTCCGTTGCGCCATGCAATTAAGAACAACGGCGCGTGCTTGCCGCCCGAGTGAGAATGGAATACGTCAAACTTGACGTCTTTAAAGAGCCTGTTAATGAATCTACAAAATTGGAACGTATTTTCCGTAGGGCAGGGGACAAACTTAACGGGAAGTTTTTTCAAGCGCGAAACGATCGCGTCCGAATTGTTAAACCAAACGCTGATTACGGTAACGTCATATTTGTTGAAATCCATATGTTCAAGCAGATTGCAGAGAAAGATCGCCGGTCCCTCCATGCCGAGAGCGCTTACATAACACACCTTGATTTTATTCATTTAGAATACCGATTCCTTTTCGAAATGGTTTAAGACGCCCGCGTCTGGCAAACGGTTCGTCCTGGTTAAAGTGAGCAAATATGAATTTTTCTTTACCTCGATAGCGAGCGTTTTCTAACGGCGCCGGCGTCGTCACAGACCGTATGATTCATAAATCATTTTAACGGCGTTATTTATGTCAAAATATTTCAATTTGTCCCGATCGACTTTTAAACTGTCGTCGCGCAGCAAATTTGATAAATGCCATCCCCAGGCTTTCGCGCCGTCCGCGAGGGGTCTATAGTCAACAAGTCCGCATTGAGCCAACCGGGGAATTGCGTCGCTGGCCAAACACTTTAATCCCGAAGCTTGCGCCTCTATCAGGACAATGCCAAGACCTTCGTAAAGAGAAGGAACGATAAGCAAGTCAGCGGCTTGATAGAACTTTGACGTTTCGATTGTCTGAGGAACAAGGTTGACGCGTTTTGAAAGATTAAGACGTTCTATTTCGGCTTGAACCTCCTTGCTTAAAGAACCTCTTCCAATCATGGTCATGCGAGCGGACGGGTCATATTTCAGAAATTCGGCGAAAGTCTGAACGGCGAATACGGGATTTTTTTCTTGAGACATTCTGCCGACGAATAGGATCTCCGTCGGTTCATGTTTTATTCTGTCGGGATTGGAAAACGCTTCGAGATCAATTCCGTTAGGGATGATAAGATGACGTTTTCGCGCGACGGCTGGTCCGTGCAGAAACAACGAAGCTTCTTCGCTGCACGCCATATATCTGTTCGCGCAGCGGAATAAGATCCAGCGGCTAATTGTTTCGCGGATCTTTTTTAGCAAACCTTTTTTCTCGTTGGGATTGCGCGCCGTGTGTCCATGCGACGCTCGTATCGGAACACCGTTGCGCAAAGCGACAAACAAAAAGAACGCGTTCGCGACCTCGCAATGCGAATGACAGACGTCAAAGTTGTTTTCCTTAAAAAAGGCGTTGAGGAATCTGCAAAAATCCCAAACGTTTTTGCTCGGATGGATAACAATCCTTACGGGAAGAGCGTTCAGACGGGACAACGCCGTCTCTGACGGCTTTGCTCCGAGACTATATTGGACGATCGTAACGTCGTATTTACTGAAATCGGTTCGTTCAAGCACGTTGCAGAGGAACGTTTCGATACCGCCCAATGCCACCGGATAGACGACGTGGCATATCTTGATCCTATTCGTCGAATTTTTACGCATTTTTTTCGCTTGTTGAAGAACTGTCGTCTCGGGTCGTTGAAATGGGGACGACAATCGTTTGCTATCCGGTTTTGCCGACGTTGAAGCAGGTGGCGTTGAATTAAAAACATACGCAAACTCGCGCGTCCAACGCCGTATAAGAATACCAAAGGTCGCCCTGGAATCAAGCGTCGCGAGATTATGAAGATGAAAAAAGATTAAAATTGGGCGCGTCGCGACGAATCGTCGTTAATCGCGATCGCTTGACGTTCCGGTTTCGCGACAAACGCGCGCGGAACAAACAAAAAGTCGACGGCGCGGCTTCCGAACTGGCAATCCAACCGACGATTCTCCCTCGCCAGACTGTTTGTTTCGATCGTTTTGAATCTCTTAAGGTTTAAACCTGACGTTTCCGCGACGAAGCGATGTTAGCCTCGCGATTAATCGGCTTGCGTTGGAGGAAGTCGCTTAGCGCCGCCGACTTTCGTTTCCTGAAATCGCCTTCGTTCAAATTAAAGACGACTCTCTTAATGCGTTCGTAATGTTTGCCGCTATGTTTTTGTAAAATCTTTTTCAGCGAATTTTCGAAAGTATAAAACGCGATAGTCTGGAATATGATAATTGGAGGACGACAACGAATAGAACGGGGCTTTTAATCTTAAACAGCGCTTTAACGACAGTTCCCAGAGATCCCGTCAAATCGTTTCGATACGTACGAACGCTCGAACGATAGTATTCGCTTCGTAAAATTTGTTTTGCCAACTTCCTGCGTTCCAAAAAAGACTTGCGATCCCAAACGCCTTCCGTTCCTGAAAAGTTTCTTAAAATCATCACCCTCAGATAATGGAGACGGGCCCGGTCAACCATAGTTCCGTATTTTTCGTACAGACCTTTGTCTTTCAGCATTTGTTTTTGAACGGCGGCAAGAAGTTCAAAGGCGTCTTGAAGGTCTGTAGACGAACGATAAGAGAGGGAACCCGCGTGAGAAACGTATCGATATAACTTTTCGTCCAAGTAGTAGAAGGACTTGGCCGAGAAGAGACACGCGGGCGTGATGAAGCGATCCTCGACGAGTCGCGAGCGATGTTCGCAGTACTTGACGTTTTCCAGGATTATTTCTCGTTTAAAGACTTTCGCCCAGCGCGCGTTCATGAAGTACGGATCGTCGAATTTTGGCAGCGCGACCCGATAAATTTCGTCCATCTGTTCGCCTGTATAGAGACCGGGACGAATGCTGTGACCGCCGGGTTTTGAATGATCGCACATGACGATATCGCATCCGTATTCCGTCGCAATGTCGGTCAATCGCTGAAACATGGCGTCGCTAACGTAATCGTCGCTGTCGACGAAGCCGATATAGTCGCCCGAGGCGCGCCGGACGCCTTCCAACCACGCGGACATCAGACCGCCGTTCGTTTTGTGAATAACCTTGAAACGATCTTTGTCCCCGCAATACTTGTCGACAAGCTCCCCGCTGCCGTCGGTTGAACCGTCGTCAACGACGATTGCTTCATAATCTCGAAGCGTTTGATTATAGATACTCTCCAAGCACTTAATTACGTAGTCTTTGGCATTGTAAACGGGTACGATAACGCTCAGTAACATCAGCTTTTTGGGAACGATAGGGGCGCGTCGGTCAAAGTGTTCGGCAAACGACGGTCGTTTCCCGTTTTTTCTTCGTTTGCGCTTTACAAGTAATTCTCTTTCAAAGGCTGGGACGAACTCTGGCGTCAAAGGAGACGGAAAAGGTTCGAGTCTTAAATAGACGCCGTGTTGAACGCGTTCAAACTCGCGTCGACATTACGGTTCCGGTCTTGCGAATTGGAACCCCGGTCGATCGGCTTCCGGGCGTTTTTCGGCGTCCGCTTTTCCTTGGAGAATCGCGTTATAGATTTTCTTCCATTCGGGGGAGTCTTTTGAGTCGAAGACGAATTGTCGTTCGTTTTTGTCGATCGAGAGTCCTCTTCCTCCTTGTTCTTTAGGCAGGTGAGCGGTAAGGATCGGACTGTTTTCCGGACGGGACAGGTTAATCCAGGCGAAACGCCCCGTCCAGTCCGTGTTGAGCGAGTCGTAGACGCCGGTCAAGTCGCGGTTTCCGCCAAGGATGTTCTTATGACATTCGGCGCACTTCGATTCGTAAACGGGCAATATTTCCCTGGCAAACCAGTTCGCCAACCCTTTGCCTTCCAGGGGCGCCCAGCGATCGCGTCGGCCGGCGGAGTCGGGGCGCGCGTTCGCGTAAGTGCCCTGGTAGATCGCGTTGGAGTCGAGCCAGAAGTAGACGCGCTTCATTGATTCTTCGTCGACTTTTTGTTTGCAATGCTCTTCGGCGAAGTAGTCGGGCAGGCGGCTCGCGAGCGCGCCCGTCGTATACGGAACGTTGACGGCGGACGTCGTGAACAGGAGCCAGTAAAACTGAACGAGCGGCTTGCCGAGAGCTTCTTGCGCGTCGGGCATGGCGCCGGTGAGCATATCCGCCTGACGATACGAACGGCTCTTGAGAACGAGCGCGTCGTAACTTGCCGAGAAAAATCGCGTCATGTCGCCTGAAAGATCGTATCCTCCGTCGGGATCGGCTCCCTCGTGACACGAGACGCAATACTTGTCGAGAACCGGCTGAACGAGACTCGGATAATCGACGACGCCTTCGTCGAGCGTCAAATTGCCTCCGTGTTCCTGACGATAACGGAACGCCGCCTCGATGAAGTCGGGAAGAATCGGAACGTCGGGCGCGCGCAATGCCGCCGTCGGACGTCGGCTTTCGTCTTGCGCGGTGGCGGGGATCGAGTCGCGATCTTCATGACAGCCGACGCAACCGATCGATTCGCCGGGCATGAATTGAGCGGCGCTTGTCATTCGTTGAATCTCGCGTCCCTCGGAATCGAGCGCCTGGAAATAGATTTCGCGCAACGCGGGAACGTAGAAATTCGCGCTGCCGTCTTCTTCGACGGGAACTTCGCCCCAACATCGCTTGGCGTAGTAGGTTCCGACTCCCATCGACGGAGATTGATCGAACGATCGATCGTACAGTTCTTCCGATTTGCGGATTTGCTCTATGATTCGAATCGACTTGACTTCCCCGCGTTTGACGAGCGGTTCAAGTCCTTGATAGACGTCGGCTAAAACGACTTGTCCGACGGGATCGCCTTCGAGTAAATTCGTTCTTTCAGGGATTCCCCAGTCGCCGACGTCGATCGTTTTACCGTCGATTTGCAATTTGTCCGCGCCAGGATTTTTGTTGCTCGCGTCGGCGAGCGCGTCGTATTCGGCGCGTGATTCCGTTCCGTCCGTTTTGCGCATTCCGGAGAAAAGTTCGCGTTCTTTGAGGTTCGGGCGAAGCTTCGCTTTCAAATTGGGAGTCGCGACGCGCGTGGGCAAAACAGGCGGTCTTGGCGTCTCCGCGATCGCGATTGGGCAAAAGCAGTCGAGTTCGGGTTCTTCCCAAAGGAGACGCTTTTCGCCGTCGACGTCGAGAAGCCAGATTCTGTAGCGTTTGTCGGAGCCGGACGAGTTGGCGCCGAGAATTCCGCCGGAACTGCCGTAAGCGCATAGCGCGCGCTCTTCGTCAAGCGGGAACGGATCGCGATACGCGTAATCGCGCGAGACGTCTTCAACGACGGGAAATTCTTTGGTCCAATAGGTAAAGCCTTCGTTTTTTCCAGACTCGATTCCCCGCGAACGATCGACGACCCCTATGGCCCCGTGAGGATACCCGTGATGGGGCGTAAAGGCCGCCATGACTTTAGACGCCGGCGCGCCGGGAATAGCTCGCGCTTGAAGTATCGAGCCGAAATCGCGAATCGTATTGCCGTAATAGAGTTGATAGAGCGTTCCCTCCGGGTTTTGCGTCCAGAGCGATTGCCGATAGGTCAGGTCGCGATCGACGTATTCCCAGCGCGTGAAAAGAACGCGCCCGTCCGGCAGGACTTGCGGATTGAAGTCGGACAGCGAATTCATGCTTACGCAGGTTATTTGCGAGCCGTCGGGATTCATACGGAAGAGATTAGAGGACGGACCCGGCTGACAGACTGTTCTGCCGAAACGACGCGTCGAGACGAAGATTATTCCGCCGTCGGGCAACTCGGCCGGAGAGACGTCGAAGAACGGACCGTTCGTCAGTTGGGCAAGACCGGAACCGTCGACGCCAATTTTCCAGATATTCCAATAGGAGGAATCTTTGGGACGATAGGAGAAATAGATCGTTTTGGCGTCAAACGACAAGTTCATGTCGTAAATAGAGCCGTCGGGATCTTCAAAGATCGTTTTGACGGGCGTTCGAGGCGCGTTCGGGTCGACGCGTCGGATCGCGCAACCGTTTTTCACGGGCGTCGCCTGCCAGAGGTCGTTGCCGACGGAATTGGGACGCGTTCGCATGGCGCGCGCGACGTAGACAAACGGGGGAAGGTCGTCCAAAGCGAGCGTTTCCGGGTAGTCGGTTTCGGACGCGGACGGACTGGGGGCGAATTCGACGCGTTCGATCGGTCGGTCGACAAATCGGTCGCTAGTTTTGTCGAGTCGGACTCTCAAATTGCGGTATTCGACGTCGTTTTGCCAGAGTCGGAGCGCGAACGTTCCCGACAGGAGCGGGTCGTCTTCTTTGGGATTCGAATCCCGATATTCGTATTTTTTGTCCCCGTCGAGATAGAACGCGAACCCAGTCTCGTCGAATTCGATCCGGAGAGTAAAGTATTCGCCGACGGGAATCGCGTGGGGAACGCGCGTTATCGGCGAGTAGTTTTGGCGGTGCGCGCCGACGTTGACGACTCCTTCGGCGGGGTTGAATCCGATTTCATACCCGTTGAACGCGTCGGCTCCGACGGCGGAGTCGGTGATTTTAAAGCAGATTCCCGAGAAGCCGGAGGTTTTTTCCGGAAAGCGCAAGTCGACCTCAATAGCGCCGCGACGAGCGATTTGCCAGTCGGCGTCGGCGTAGGTCAGGCGCGATCCCGCGTCGCCCTTGCCAAAAACGACGCCGTTTTCCAGTTTCCAGTCGCCTCCGTGGACGTCGAAACCGACAGCCGGGGAAACAACTTCGGAGGGAACGAAGGGAAGCGCCAGAATACGCTCGAGCAGAGTAGGCTCGGACGCCTGAGAGACGGTCGAGACGAAAAACAGCAACGCGAATACGAGTAATCGAGACGTTTTCATGGCAACGATGAGTTAAATCAGGGCGAGTCGAAACGCGCGCGCCGGAAGACGGCGGACGCGTTTTAAACGGCTTTGCGCGAACGCGGCGTTTGCCGCGCGTTAATCGACGATACTTTGGCGACCAATTTCAACGGCTTTGTTAAAAGTCGCAATCCGAGCTTTCCCACATTATAACGACGCGCTTGCGCCGCGCAATCTACTAACTCGGGATTATTGCTTAAACGTCGCCGAATATTTCGCGGGGACTTTTATCAAACCGCGGCGTTTCGCTAATTTAGTCGGGCGCGCGAACGTCGCGCTTTCGCCTCGTCCGTATGATATTTATGCTCCGTCGACGTTTTTTGGCGGGTTGACTTCAACGCTTCGACGCGCTAAACTGTAGACGTAAGTTTTTTCCGTTTTTTTCCAATCCTCGCTCCGAAAGAAGTAATCGATGAGCCGTTATAGATCGTTTTCGTCGGCGTTATTGACGTTAGCTCTCGCAATAACGGGTTGCGGATTTGTAAAACAAGAAGTTCCCGAAGAAAAGAAGGCGGAAGAGGCGATTCCCGCGCGCGTTGTTGACGCCATATCGCGCGACGTCGTGGAATACGCCGAATTAACCGGAAGAACAGCGGCGGCGGAATCCGTGGAGGTGCGCGCGCAAGTCTCAGGATACCTGGAATCGATCAATTTTAAGCCCGGATCTTTTGTTCATAAAGGAGACGTTCTTTTCCAACTCGACGCGCGCGTCTATCAGGCTGTTTTCGACCAGCGCAAAAGCGACGTCGCGGCGAAAGAAGCGGAACTCAAGCAACTCGAGTTGGATCTGGCGCGTCAACATACGCTCGATTCGCGTCAGGCGACCTCGAAACAACAAGTCGAACAAGCCCAGACCGATTACGACACCTGTCTCGCGCAACTTGAAGCGGCGAGAGCCAATCTTGAACGCGCGCAAATCGATCTCGATTACGCGACGATACGTTCTCCAATCGACGGCGAGGTCAGCCGCGAACAATTAACGGTCGGAAACTTGATTTCATCAGGCGCGACTCTTTTGACGAGCGTCGTCGCCGTCGATCCGATTCACGTCTTTTTCGACGTCGACGAACGATCGCTTCTGCGTTTTCGCGAACAGATCAAAGAACTTGATTCCGGCGGAAAATTGAGCGTGAAATTCGCGATAGGAGACGGCGAATTCAACAGGGAAGCGATCGTCGACTTTTCCGAGCCGCGTCTGAATGAGACGACGGGAACGCTTGAATTTCGAGCGATCGCCGAAAACAAGCCGAACGATCGAGGTCGACGCGATCTCTTGCCAGGTTTGCGTTTGCGCGTGCTCTTTCCGACCACTCCGGAATACGAAGCGATCCTTGTTCCCGAAGAAGCGATTGTCACCGACCAGAACGTTAAACGCGTCTACGTGTTGGGCGACGGAAACGCCGCCGTCTCGACGCCCGTCGAACTTGGACCGTTGCAGGACGACAATATGCGCGTCGTTAAAGCGGGGTTGAGCTTGGGAGACAAAGTGATTGTCGACAATTTGCTGAGAATTCGTTCCGGCTCGATCGTCGATCCGACGCTTGCGCCGTCTCAGTCGACGACGCGAATCGTGCGCGAGGACGGAACGATTATCAATCGAGATGGAACCGTCGAGCACGACGATATTTACGAATGGTCCTTGCGGCGCGACAAAAAGAATAAGTCGCCCGACGAAACGTGATTCTTCCCCGGAACGTTTTTGTCCGTTAACGAACAACGCTATTATAAAGGATCGTTCTCTTGGCTCGTTTTTTTATCGATCGACCCGTTTTTGCAAGCGTTTTGTCGATTCTGATCGTCCTGGTCGGCGCGATCGCTTATTTCTCCCTGCCTCTGGCTCAGTATCCGAACGTGGCGCCGCCGACGATTAACGTAAGCGCGTCGTATTCCGGCGCGAACGCGCGCGCCGTCGCCGATTCCGTCGCGACGATTATTGAAGATCAAGTCAACGGCGTCGAAGGAATGCTCTATATGGAGTCGAGCAGCACGAACGACGGCAGAATGAATTTGAGCGTGACGTTCGAGACGGGCACGAATCTCGACGACGCGCTCGTTCTGGTTCAGAACCGCGTATCATTGGCGACGGCGAAACTTCCCGAAAAAGTCAAGAAAGTCGGGGTGACGGTTCGCAAGCGTTCTCCGACCGTCTTAATGATGATCAATTTCATCTCTCCGTCGAAGACGTTTGATCAGGTTTATTTGAGCAACTTCGTTTCTCTGCGCGTCCGAGACGCGATATCGCGCGTCGAAGGCGTCGGCGATATTTCGATCTGGGGCGAAAAAGCGTACAGTATGCGCGTTTGGCTGGATCCGCAAAAAATCGCCGCGCGCAAAATGAACGCGAGCGACGTCGTCAGGGCGATCGAAGAGCAAAATCAACAGGTCGCCGTCGGTTCGTTGGGAGATCCGCCCGTCGACAGGCCGATCGTTTTTCAAGCTCCGATGAGCCTTCAGGGACGGCTCGTCGAACCGGAAGAATTTGAACAGATTGTCGTTCAAACCGATTCCGAAGGACGCGTCGCGCTTCTCAAAGACGTCGCGCGCGTCGAACTTGCCGCTCTCGCCACGAACATCACGAGCGCGTTTAACGGTCTGCCGACCGTGACGCTCTCGGTTTATCAGCTTCCGGACGCAAACGCGGTCGCGACGTCGCGGCGTATTCGCGACGCGATGAAGGAACTCTCGCGGTCGTTTCCGGACGGAATCGAGTATGTCGTTTCTTACGACACGACACCTTACGTTGAAGAATCGATTCGCGAAGTGAAAAAGACGCTAATCGAAGCGGTGATTCTCGTCGCGATCGTCGTCGTGCTTTTCCTGCAAAGCTGGCGCGCGACGATAATTCCGCTTCTTGCCGTTCCGATTTCGCTTATTGGAACGTGCGCGGCGATGCGCGCGTTGGGGTTCAGCCTGAACAATCTGTCTTTGTTCGGACTAGTTCTTGCCATTGGAATCGTGGTCGACGACGCGATCGTCGTCGTGGAAAACGTCGAGCGTCACATGGCGGAAGGTCTTCCGCCGAAAGAGGCGTCTTACGTCGCGATGAAGGAGGTGTCCGGAGCGCTCGTGGCGATCGCGCTCGTGTTGGCGTCCGTTTTTATTCCCGCGTCTTGCGTTCCGGGAATCGTCGGGATGTTCTATCGCGAATTCGCGCTGACGATCGCCGTTTCGACGCTGATTTCATGTTTCGTGTCGTTGACGCTCAGTCCCGCGCTCTGCGCGATCTTTTTGCTTCCGAAAGGCGCGCGCCGCGATCCGTTGACTTTTTTGATCGACGTTCTGTTCGGCTGGTTCTTTAAATTGTTCAACGTTTTCTTTAAGGCTTCGACCTCCGTTTACGTCGGGATTGTTCGGAGTTTGCTACGCGTTTCCCTGCTTGTGTTGGTCGTTTACGGAGGGCTGCTGTATTTGACGGCTCATGAGTTTCAAACGACTCGAAAAGGGTTTATTCCCCAACAGGACAAAGGGATTATGCGCGGCGCGGTTCAACTTCCGGACTCGGCGTCGTTGTTTCGGACTCGCGAAATGATGCGCAAAGTCTACCGGATGGCGTTGGAAACGGACGGCGTCGCGCACGTGACCGGCATTGAAGGACGGAGCAATCTTGTCGATTCGGCGGCGTCGAACGTCGGATCGTTGAATTTCATTCTGGAACCTTTTGAAGAACGAGCGAAGACCGGCCGCTCGGACGTCGTGATTCAGCAGGAGCTTTTGAAGAAGTTTTCGACGTTGACGGAAGGAAAAGCGTTCGTATTTCGCGCCGCTCCCGTCGACGGAGTGGGGCTGGGGGGATTCAAAGTTCAGCTTGAAGACAGAAGCGGCTCGAACGACCTGTCAAGCCTGCAGGCGGTCGGGGATATGATCGTCGACGAAGGATCCAAAATTCCGCAACTTTTTTCATTGCAAAACGCGTTTCGCGGCGCCGTGCCGCAAATCTTTATCGACGTCGACAGGAAGAAAGTCAAGTCGATGAACGTCTCGATCTACGACGTCTTCGACGCGCTTAATATCTATCTTGGTTCCGACTACGTCAACGATATTACGTTTCTGGAACGTAGTTTTCGGGTGACGGCTCAGGCGGATTGGCCGAATCGCTCGGTCGCCGACGACGTTTACCGGCTTTACGTTCAGAACAAGAAGGGCGAGTCGGTGCCGCTCGGGTCGTTGCTGACCGCGCGCGACTCGACCGGACCGATGTCGATTAAACGTTTCAATATGTTTCCGTCGTCGGCGATCAGCGGTCAGACGGCGCCGGGGTACAGTTCCGGAGAGGCGATGCGCGCCATGGAGAAGTTGCTGGAAGAAAAACTACCGCCGACGATGGGATACGAATGGACCGAACTGGCGTTTCTTGAAAAACGCGCGGGCAACACGGCGATCTACGTCTTCGCGCTGGCCGTCGTCTTCGTTTTTCTATTGCTCGCCGCGTTGTACGAGAGTTGGTCCCTTCCGTTCGCGATCGTGCTGGTCGTTCCAATGTGCTTGCTCTGCTCTTTGGTCGGCGTGAATCTTGCGAAGTCGGATATGAACGTTTTTACGCAGATCGGGTTCTTTGTTTTGATTGGACTGGCTTGCAAAAACGCGATTCTAATCGTCGAATTTGCCAAAGACTTGCGCTCCAAAGAAGGCGCGAGCGGGCTCGACGCGACTCTGCGCGCGTGCAAATTGCGCTTGCGTCCGATTATTATGACGTCGCTGGCGTTTATTCTTGGCGTCGCGCCGCTCATGTACGGCAAGGGCGCGGGGCATGAAATGCGGTTTGCTCTCGGCGTCGCCGTATTCGCGGGAATGATTGGCGTCACGCTCTTTGGGATATTTTTGACGCCCGTCTTTTACTACGTTATCCAGAAATTCTCGCGGCGTTCTCGCGAGTCGGACGGTCGTTCAAAGGAGGAGTAAACGATTCGCCAAACGCGGCGCCGCCTTTGAAGTTTTTGGCGCCGCGACCTGAAATGTTCCGGTCTTCCCGCCGTTTTACGATCTTGATCTTGACGAGCGCTTGCTCGCGCAACGGCTACGATCTTGTTTACGAGCCGCGTTGATTGTTTGTCGTTCTTAAGAGATTTTTTGTAGTTTGCGCTGATTGTGACGATTAGACGTGTTTGATCGGCATGGTTTTTTGCCGTTTTTTTACAAATCCAAAAAGTTTAATGGACTTGAGGACTCGTATTTGCCGACGTTGAATAACACCGATTTTTACGGATTGAAACACGGCGATTACTATTGATTGCAATCCACTGAATTGATTAGTCTTTTTAGGAGGTTTTGAAAATGGCTTGTCAACAACGTGAAGAATATATCGCGCCCGTTTGCGAAGTCATGACGTTTGAGGCGGCGGACGCCATTACGAGAGATATTTCGAGGCCTCTGCAAGGTCCCAAACACTTAATTGGCGGCGACGTTTACGAGGAGAGCCTCGACGATAATTAATCGGGGGTTTCCGGACTTCTACTCGCATCGCGCGTCGTTTGCCGCGACGCTTGTCATTTTACGAAAAGTCGACTCCAACATTTTCCGTAGCGGAGTGTTTGGTCGTCGACTTTTTTGTTTCACGGAACTTGCGGACTCGTTTCTATTTGCCTTCGAGATTCTCATTAAAGCCGACGATTTTGGAGCGTTTTTGAATCGCGCGCCTTATTCTCCTTGTCAATCCGCGAGCGATTTTCCTAATTAAACGCGTTTTCGTTCGGATTCGAACGTAAAAAAAATAGAAAACCGACTTGCGACAGTCGATCTGAAAATTGCCGCGTTTAAAAGAGCGAACTACGGCGATCAGCAGATCCGGATTGGAAACGCGCTCCAACGTCGTTTGATTGTCTCCGCAGAAGACGACGCCCCCGTCGGGCTCGACGCGAACGACTCGATGCAAAACATAAGCGCCAGAGTCGCGCTGAAAGAGGACGACGTCGTATTTTTTAGGAGGCGCCGCGAGTTTGGTCAGGTAGACGACGTCTTTGCGGTCGCGCAACATGGGCTTCATACTCGTTCCGCTGGTCGTAAGCGCGACGACCGCGTCGGGATCGCGTTCGAACGCCTCGCGCGCGAGCGCGAAGAGAGCGTCGGAAGGAGCCAGAACGAGCGGTCGTTCCGACGCGTTCATTCGTCCAAAGCTCCGTTGGAACGAAGTTGATCGAGAAACCGCGCGACGTCGTTCGAGGCCGTTTCGCGGTCGACTTCAAAGCGTTCGACCGCGGCGTCGACAAGTTGGTCGAGCGTCGTTTCATTCTGAAGAAGCTCGACCAGAAACGCTCCGACTTTGTTGACGGAGATCATTCCGTTGAAATCGACCATTTTTTTTCCAAACGGAACGAGCACGGCGGAGTCGACGACGCGTCGCAAGACGAATTCTGAATTTAGCTTCATGGGGCGTATCCTTTCGATCGTTCGTTAGGCGAGTTCATTTCGGGCGCTAAAGACGTCCGTCGAGTTCCAAATAGGAGCGCGCGTCGCGCATCGCTTCATAGGAGACGCGCGCGGAGTCGGGATCCAGGGCGCAACCGACGAGAAAGACCGGGACTTCTTTGAGTAAGTTGACGACGCGGTCGAGGGATTGAATCAACGTTTTTTTACGCAACGGGGACGTCGTCTGCATAAGAAGGCGCTTCGCGGCGTCGTCGGGCGCGAGCTGTTTCGTCCAGTTGGCGGAGGAGCGTTCGATAAAACCGATTCCGCGCAGCGGAAAATTAGCGTTTACGTTGAGCGGGCTTGATCCGGACCACGGGGTTCCGTAGGCGCGCCAAACGCCGTTGATTTTTCTAATCGCCGGCGCGTCGTCGTTGAGAATAAAGGTTTTGTCGGCGCCGAATTGTCGAATCCAGAACTGCGTGTGCGTCGATTTGCCCGTCCCGCTGTCGGCGGAGAAAAGATACGCTCTGTCCTCGTAAACGACGGCGGAAGAATGTAGAACCAGACCGTCGAAGAGAAGAATCTTCGACTGAAACAACCAGCGCGTCAGGACGTATTCGACAATTTCGCGCGACTCCGCTCCGTTGTTCATTTCGTATTCAAAGTCTTCTTCGGACGGTTCAAGACAAAAATCGGCGGACGCGTCGTCGTCGACGCGATACGGTTGCGCCTGCTCGTATCCGCGCCGATATCGGAAATCGACCCCGACGATTAAGTCCGCCACTTTGTATTTTTGCATGATCCCGCCCAAATCAACCGAAACCTTGACGGCTCGCGCGTCGTCGCGCCGACCGACGCCCTTATAATACGCGTCCGACGGCAAATTATCAAGAGGCTTCGAAGAAAAAGTTTGATCCTGAACGACTAACGACCGTTTTTTATTGACCTTTCGCGGCGTTCGTTGTATAATATCCCAATCGTCAGACTTTGAAGATATTGCGAGAAAGACCTATGACGACCGAAGCCGCACGACTGATCGACGAATCTTCCGCGCGCGAGAAGCGTATGAAAGAGCGCGAAACGCTCTTCTGGCTGATCGCTCGATTCCGTTCGACGTTCGCGTTGCTGATCGTCGCGTCGTTGGGACAAACGGTTCTTTCCGGTCTTGGCGTTTACGGGGCGTTTTGTTCCCGCGACGTGATCGACGCGGCGACGTCGGGTTCAAGCGCGCGGATTTGGCGAGCTTCGTTCGTTCTTTTTGGAGCCGTCGCGTTTTCCATATCCGTCTCGCTCTTCAACCGCGCGGTTGCCGAACGTCTTCGCGCTCGCGTCGGCGTGGCGTTGCAACGCCGCAGTTTTTCAATGCTGATGCGCAAAGATTATGAGGCGACCTCGACGCGGCATTCCGGCGACGCGATCAATCGGCTTACGAGCGACGTAAAAGTGGTCGCCGACGGGGCGTCTTCGATCGTTCCGTCTTTGGCGTCGATGGTCTCGCGACTTGCGTTCGCGTTTATCGCGCTGTGCTATTTCGACTTGCGTCTGGCGTCGTTTTTTGCCGTAGCCGGCGCGTTCGTTTTTTGCGGAACGTCGCTATTTCGTAAAAAAATGAAAGAACTTCACAAAGCGACGCAGGCGGCGGAAGGACGAAAACGGTCGTTTTGGCATGAAGCGCTCGACAATCTTTTGGTCGTGAAAGCTTTTTCGCGCGAAGAAGAGGTCGAGGCGCGTTCGGATCAGTTGCTCGAAGCTCATTATAAAGCGACGATGAGACGTCGCAATTTTGAGCTTGTCGCCGGGGGCGGCATGAGCGTTTTTTTCTCGTTGAGTTACTTTTGCGCGTTGGTTTGGCAAGCGCGACGGATTTTTCTCGGAACGTCGACTTTTGGCTCGACGTTGGCGGTGCTTCAACTTGTCGCAAACGTTCAGTCTCCTTTCGCGGGGCTTTCAGGTCTCCTTCCTCGATACTACAACGCGATCGCGTCGGCGGAACGACTTCGCGAATTGGAAGAAACGCCGGACGAACCGGGAGCCGACGTCGATCGGATCGACGGCGCGACGTTGTACGAGGAACTTGAAGCGATCGTGTTCGACAACGTGACGTTTCGATACGAGCGCGCCGGAAAAGAAGTCGCTGTTTTTGAGAACGCCTCCTTCGAGTTGCCAAAAGGAAAAAACGTTGTTGTGAGCGGACGTTCGGGAATCGGAAAGAGCACGCTTTTCAAGCTTCTGATCGGCGCGAGCAAGCCGAATTCGGGACGGATTTATCTTCGGACTCGTTCGGGCGATATTCCGGCGGATTCTCGCTCGCGAGCGCTCTTCGCGCTCGTTCCGCAGGGAAATATGCTTTTTAGCGGCTCCATCGCCGAGAACCTAACGTTTTTTCGCGAGAAAGACGTCTCGGAAAAGACGCGCGAAGCGGCAAGGTTGGCGCGCGCCGATTTTATCGACGATTTGCCGGATCGGTATGAAACGACGTTGGGCGAAGAGGGCGCGGGGCTTTCCGAGGGGCAGGCGCAACGTCTTGCCATCGCGCGCGCGGCGCGTTCCGACGCTCCGATTCTCCTGCTGGACGAGGCGACGTCCGCGCTCGATTCCGAAACGGAAAACTCCGTCTTGACGCGATTGACGCGCGACGCGAACAAGACGCTGATTATCGTGTCGCATCGACCCGCCGCGTTTCGTTTTGTCGAACTTGAAGCGAACGCGGCGTCCGGGGGCAAAGTCGTCGTTCGCGATATCGAAACGCCTTAATTGGTCTCCGGACGCGCGTTTCCTTTCCGCGAGTTTATTGACGCGGCGCGGCGCTAAGGTTATAATACGCGCCGTTGTTTTCCTTTATTCGTCGACGGGGGGTAATGTGTCCGAATCGTTGTCGTCGCAACAAGCTAGACTTCAGGAAGATTTGCGCGGCGTGGTCGGCGGAGACGCTCGATGCGACGATTTGACGCTTCAGCTCTTTTCGTCCGACGGAAGTCCTTATCAGGAGCGTCCGTTGGCGGTCGTTTGGCCGCGCGGCGTCCAGGACGTCGTCGCGGTCGCGCAGTACGCCTCCGAAAAAGGATTGTCCGTTCATATGCGCGGCTCGGGAACGAGCGGGTCCGGGGGCGCGATCGGTTCCGGAATTGTCCTCGATTTTTCGCGCTATATGCGTCGCGTTTTAGAAATAGGCGACGATTTTGTCCGCGTCCAGCCGGGCGCCGTCCGAGAGCGCGTCAACAGGATGATGCGCCTGGCGGAGGGACGTTTTTTCGCTCCCAGCTCGGGACACGTTCCGACCGGCACGATCGGGAGTATTCTGGCGGTCGACAACGCGGGACCGCGCTGGTTGCGTTACGGTTCGCCTCACGAAAGCGTTTTGGAATTAAAAATCGTTTCCGCTTCGGGCGAAATATGGGATTTGCGACCTTTTAGAGCGCGACGCGACTACGGCGAAGAGCGACTGGAAGCGCGCGTCATGTTTCGAAAGCGATTTCTCAACGCGGCGCTCGCCGAAGCGAACGCCCAGTCTTATTCGCGCGACTACTCTCTGTTTGATCGGCAATTCGACGCCGAACTCACGCAATCGGTCGGCTCGAAAGACGCGGAGTTCTTTGGTCTTGATTTCTTCGACGGCTACGGCGCGCGTTCGTTTCGCTCCGACGTCGCGCGCGAGGAGTTTTTTAAAAGAGCGTTTGGTTCCGACGCGCGCGCCGCGCGCGAAATGGTTGGAACGCGTCCCTGGGCGGACGTCTTGCGCGTCGTCAGAAAATTCGAACGGTTTCTCGACTCCGAACAAGCGTCCTCGAGCCCGCTTCGATGCGGCTACGCGTTGCGCGACGTCGCGCGCGACGGATTTGATCCGACGAGGCTTTTCACGGGTTCCGAGGGAACGTTGGGAATAATCGTGGAAGCGAAGTTGGCGTCCTTTCCAATTTCCAAATCGAATTGCGCGTCGATTCTTTTCTTTGACTCGTTGGAACAGGCGGCGCGCGCCGTTCCTGCGATTTTGACTTATTGCCCGACCTTGTGCGACCTGCTCGACCGTCGCGTCGTTTCGCTCGTTCGCGACTGGGACGACCGTTTTGAAACGGTCTTTCCCCAGACGCCCGAAGCGGCGCTCGTATTGGAATTCGACGCCCTCGACGAAACCGATCTGCGCGCTCGCGCGAACGAGATGTTTCAACGCGTTCGCGACGAACACGGGTCGCTCGGGGGCTGGACGGCGTATGAAACGGGGGCGAGAACGCTGTTTCGCGACCTGTTGCGAAAATCAAGTTGCGCGAGGGCTCGCATGGCGCCGTCGTTTCAACCGTTTCCTTTTTGGGACGACGCGCGCGTTCCCGTCGACGCGATTCCTGATTTTTTGCGCGACGTTCAGGAATTGTTCAAACGCGAGCGAATCGTTTATTCCGCGGGAGGCAACGTCGGTTTCGGACAGATTTCAATCCATCCGATTCTTCCATACTCCGACGAAGAGGAACGTCGGACGTTCGCTCTTTCCGACAAGTACGAAGAGCTCGTGCTTTCCTACGGCGGAGAAATCGGCGTCGCGAAAGGAAACGGACGCGTTCGAACGGCGGTCTTGCCGAAGAGATTTCCGAATCTTTTTCGCGCGTTTGTCCAGATTAAAGACGCGTTGGATCCGAAAAACCGACTTAATCCGGATTGCGTCGTCTCTCCCGAAATGCGACGGCTTGCGACGGAAAATCCGGAAATTCGTTCCGAGCGAGAAAAAGTCGATCGCGCCGACGATTTCGGCGATTATCTCGCGCCTGAAACGGACGCCATTCTGCGCGAAAGCGCGCTCCATTCGCGTTCGATCGAACGACGCGTTCCCTACGATCGCGAGCGGCTCGAACGTTACGAAAAAATCGACTGGCTCAACCGTCCGAAACGTTCTCAACTCGAGTTTCAACTCGCGTGGAATCCGCCGGCCTTTTACGCTCCCGTCTATCAGTGTTCAGGTTGCGGTCATTGCCGTATCAGAACCTCCGAAACGAGGATGTGCCCCGCCTTTAGGAACAGTCCCGACGAGCAGTCGTCCTGTCGCGCTAAGGCGAATCTTCTGCGAGGAACGCTTGAAGGCAAGTTGGAACTCGCGTCACTGACGCGCGAGGACGTCAGAAAAATTGCCGAAAAGTGCGTCAGGTGTCATTGCTGCGAAAAGGAATGCCCCGCGCAAGTCGACGCGTCGAGACTGACGTTTCGTTTGACGAGCGCTTATCGCGCCGCCGCAGGCATGGGAATGGCGGAACTCTTCGCGGTTCGCGCCGATCTGGCGCTAAGCGTCGCTTCGCTCGCCGCGCCGACGATACGCTTCGCGCTGAAACGCCCCTATTGTCGTTGGGCGCTTGAAAAGACGCTGGGGATCGCGCAGGGACGCAAATTGCCGCGCTTGGAAGATCGTCCCTATTTGAGCCGCGTCAAGAAGAACGCGGAGTCGCCCGTTTCTTCGTTGGACGCGTTCGCGTCGCTGGAAGAAGACGATTTGGGAGAAGCGCGCGCGCCCTACGCGTCGACCGACAAGAAATCCAGAAAGAAAGTCGCGCTATTTATCGATTCGTTCGCGAATTTTTTCGACGCGCGACTTGTCGACGCGACGATCGCGATTCTCGAACGCAACGGCGTTTCCGCCTACGTTCCTCCGCGTCCTCTGTCGTCCGGCGCGGTCGCGTTCGCGCTGGGCGATTTGGATCGAGCCGAGGATTTTGCGACGCGCAACGTCGCTCTTTTTAGCGAACTTGCGCGCTCCGGCTTGGATATCCTCGCGCTGGAGCCGTCGTCCGCCGTTTGCGTGAAACGCGAATATCCGTATTTTTGCAACGACCAGGACGCGCGACTCGTCTATTCTTCAACTTCCGACGTTTGCTCGTATCTCAATCGTCTCCTTCGCGACGGTCAATTCGATTGCGACGGATTGAAGCCTCTCAACCCGGACGCTCCGACGACGATCGCCTATCACGCGCCCTGCCGCTCGATCGCGCTTTCCGGCGCCTCGATTGGCGCGCCCACGGCCGCGCAGTCGTTGCTCGAACGCATACCGAACGCGAAAGTCCGGCGTTTGGAACACGGTTGCTGCGGTTTTTCGGGGTACTCCGGATTTACGAAGCGCCGTTTTTCCGAGTCCTTAAAAATAGGCGGTCGACTGTTGCTCGCGACGCGCGACCCCGAATTGGACTGTTGTTCGTCGGAATGCTCGTTTTGCAATATGCAATTTGCGCAAAGCTCGGCGAAACCCGTCGTTCACGCGTTGAAACTCGTCGCCGTTTCTTACGGACTGCTGACGCTCGACGAGGCCGAGTTCCGAACGCTTTAGGAAGCGTCTCGCTTTCCCGCGTCTCGCGCGTTCGCGGATTTCGGACGCCGCCGCGCGAGTGTCGCTGAATTAACGCGCCGCGTCGGGCTTCATTTTTCCGGCTTGGGAATTCTCGAGGCGCCGTTTCTTCCTTCGTATCCTCTCCTTTTCCCGCGTCGTCCGCGTTTCTTGCGCTCCTCGCGGTCGAATTGGAAGATCGTCATTTTTTCGCCGACTTTTTCGCGCATCGCCTCGATGCGGTCGCGTAGTCTCGCGGCGGTCTCGAACTCGAGTTTGTCGGCGGCTTCGAGCATTTCCTTTTCGAGTTCGTCGAGGTACTCGAGCGTGATGATTTCCGCGTCCGACTTGCTTCCGATCGCTTCGCCGACGCGCTCGCGCGCTTCCGCTTCCGCCTGGATTCCCGCTTTGACGCTCCGTTTGACCGTTTCCGGCGTGATTCCGCGTTCCTTGTTGTACGCTTGTTGGAGCTGTCGTCGCCGCTCCGTTTCGATCATAGCTTTGCGCATCGATTCGGTGACTTTGTCGGCGTACAGTATCACTTTCGCGTTGACGTTGCGCGCGCTTCTTCCGATCGTTTGAATCAACGACGTTTCGCTGCGCAGGAACCCTTCTTTGTCGGCGTCCAGAATCGCGACGAGCGAAACTTCCGGCAAGTCGAGTCCTTCGCGGAGAAGGTTGACGCCCACGAGAACGTCGAACGCGCCCGAGCGCAGATCGCGCAACAGCTCGACGCGCTCGAACGCGTCCAGTTCGCTGTGCAACCACTTGCATCTGACGTTTTGTTTGACGAAATAGGAGGCGACGTCCTCCGCGAGTCGTTTGGTAAGCGCGGTGACGAGCACGCGTTCTTTTTTGGCGACGCGTTCGAGAATTTGTTCGTGCAGATGCGAAATCTGAATCGTCGCCGGCACGACTTCAACGATCGGATCGAGCAGACCCGTCGGACGAATAACCTGTTCGACGATTTTGTTTCCGGACTTTTCGAGTTCGTAATCGCCCGGCGTCGCGCTCACGAACACCACCTTGTCGACGCGTTCCTCCCATTCCTCGAATTTCAACGGGCGGTTGTCGTAAGCGCTCGGGAGACGAAACCCGTGGTCGACGAGATTCTTTTTGCGAGCGCGATCCCCCGCGTGCATCGCGTGAATTTGAGGAAGCGTGACGTGCGACTCGTCGACGAAGAGCAGGAAATCTTTGGGAAAGAAGTCGAAGAGCGTTTCCGGCGGGACGCCCGGCGCGCGTTTCGCGAGGACGGCGCTGTAATTCTCGATTCCCGGACAAAAGCCGCATTCCTGCATAAGCTCCATGTCGTAGCGCGTTCTGGCCAAGAGCCGTTGCGCCTCGAGAAACAATCCCTTCGTTCGGAAATATTCGACTTGCGCGTTCATTTCCTCGTTGATTCTGACGACCGCCTCCTTAATCTTTTCTTCGGGAATGACGAAATGCTTGGCGGGATAGATAAACGACTCGTCGACTTTCCGCAACGTTTCGAAGGAAACCGGGTCGACGTAGGAAATCGCCTCGATTTCGTCGCCCCACAATTCGACGCGCAACGCGTATTCTTCGTAAGGGAGCCTGACGTCGATCGAATCTCCTCGAACTCGAAACGAACCGCGCTCCAAAGCCGCGTCGGCGCGCTCGTATTGTATGTCGACGAGTTTGCGGAGCAATTCGTCGCGGTCGATTTCGGAACCGACTTTTAAGGCGACGGTAAGATTCCTGTAATCTTCCGGAGATCCCAGTCCGTAAATGCTGCTCACGCTCGCGACGACGATCACGTCTTCGCGACTGATGAGCGAGCTTGTCGCGGACAGACGCATTCGGTCGATTTCGTCGTTGATGGAAGAGTCTTTTTCGATATAGATATCTCGTTGCGGAATATACGCTTCAGGTTGGTAATAGTCGTAATAGCTGACAAAATAAGAGACGGCGTTGTTTGGAAAGAACGCTTTAAACTCGTCGTAGAGTTGCGCCGCGAGCGTCTTGTTGTGCGACAATACGAGCGTCGGTCGCTGAATCTCCTGAATGACGTTGGCCATCGTGAACGTCTTGCCCGATCCGGTGACGCCGAGCAACGTCTGACATTTCGCGCCGGAGCGGAATCCTTCGACCAGACTGCGGATCGCTTGAGGCTGGTCGCCCGCCGGTTCAAACGGTTTGCACAGTTCAAACATAAGAAAACCTTTAGCGCCGGTTAATTGAGACAAACGTTTCGATTAGAGTTTTTCCCAGGTTCGTCGTTCCGCCGACCTCTTGACGACTTCGAGCGCGTCTTGAACGCGAAGAGCTTGTTCGAAGTCGGCGCCGTAGGAACGACCGTCCGCGATCGACCGATAGAACGTCGCGAGCGACGAGACGTGCGCGCGCGCCCAGCCGGTCGTAGATTTCGGGGACGGAAACTCGCTTTCCGGTTTGGCGTATCGTCCCCCGCTCGCGATTTTGAGCCAGCCGGAGTTTCCTCCGTTGACTCCGCTTTCATTGGTCGCGTCGAAATATTCCAGATAGTGCGAATTCATGAGACTGAATCGTATCGATCCGCGCGTTCCGTTGATTTCAAGGTTAAGGTCGTCTTCCGCGCCGTGAACGAGTTTTGTCGCTTCGACGACGCCTGTGATTGCGGCGGGGTTCGACGGATCCGCAACGGCCAGCGGGAGGCGTTCGGACGACTCGGCGCCGACGTTCGCCGGATGTTCGAAAACTCGCGACGTCGGGAGGTTGGGGACTGTCTTTGCGCCCGCGACGACGTCCAGGCCTCTTGTGAGGAACGTAACGGAGTCTTCCGCCAAGACGGGACGCGTCGGGACGTCGGCGAACGTTTCGCCTTGTTGAAGCGGACGCGTCGGTCGCGTCGGACAGAGCGTCGTCGACTGCGCCATGAGCTCCGCAGGCAGCCCGACAAGGTAGTCGATTAAGTCGAGAAGATGGGACGCGAGGTCGAGAATCGAGCCGCCCCCGACTTCGTGCTTCCACCGAAACGGAGCGGTCGGCGAGAGCATGCTCGAATGATAGTATCCGAGCCGATATTGAATGATTTGCCCGAGTTTTCCCGCCTCGATCAATTCTTTGGCGCGACGTATCGCCGCGAACCCGCGCATATGAAACGCCGTCGCGGTCGTTCCTCGATAGAGCGGCTTGCCGTCGTCGTCGCGTTTGGCGAGTTCTTCGCGCAAAATCGCCGCTTCTCGGGCGTTCGCGACGATCGGTTTTTCGCAATAAATATGCTTGTTGGCGCGAATTGCCGCGAGCAGCGCGGGCAGGTGCCTATCGTTGGGCGAACACACGTGAACGACGTCGATTTCCGGCGACGCGATCAGTTTTTGAAAATCGTCGGTCGACCAAGCGCAGCCGATCGTTTCCTGAGCGCGACGCGCCGATTCCGGATTCGACGTCGCGACGGCGACGATCTTGCCCGCGATTTCGAGATCGGGCGCGTAGTACGGAAGCGTCGCGTATCCGTACGCGTGAACTTTGCCGATCATGCCGAACCCGATTAAACCGACGTTTAGTACTTTTTTCATCGGGAGAATCCTATTATGAATAAGCAAAAAAAAAGAGCTTCGAGAAACAGATCGAAACTCTTTGAAGTGGGCGCACATGGATTCGGACCATGGACCTCAGCCTTATCAGGGCTGCGCTCTAACCAAACTGAGCTACGCGCCCGACCGCGTTGGAGAAACGACCGACCCGCCGCTTCTTCCACGTCGTTAGGATTCTAATCGAAAACGTATTTTTGACAAGGGGTTTTTTTATTTTTTAAGACGAGGGTCGGCATTAATTTTGCGTCGCCCGTCGCGTCATCCTCCGCGCCTGCCTCCGCCGCGCTGTCGCGCGCCGTCGGCGTTTTGATTTTGTCCGTCGCTTTGTCGAGGTTCGGCGGCGGGCTGCGGATTCGCCTGCGGAAACAGCGGTTCCGGCTCATCCGCGTCCGTCGTCGCGTCCGTCGTTTCGGGCGCGGTCATGCCGAGATCTTCGCGCATCTCGTTGTAACGAGTCTGTCGACGCTCCCACCCTTCGCGCAACGTGTTCAGCAGCGCTTGTCGCCGCGACGGACCCTCCGGTTCCGAGTCGGCGTTTGCAGCGACGTTAGAAGAAGTTCCGGAGGCGTCGTCCAACCCCCCGCTTGATCCGTAGGCGCTCCCGCCGCGCCCGCGATTCGAAGCGTAGGTCGCCGCGTTTGTCGCGGCGTCGATCGCGTCAAACGCGCTTCCGCCCGCCTGATATCCGGACCGCGGCATGCCGAACGTCGCGGCGTTCGCTTCGTCGATCGCTTTAAACGGATCGACGACCGGATCGTCGACGTTGTTTTGCGTCGTATATCCCGACGTTCGGGGCGATTCTATTTCAAAAATATCCGAATTCAAATAGTATGCGTCGGATCCGTTTCCGACGTTCCGATTGGAGGCTCCCGAGGTCAGACCGCCAAGCAACACGGCGGGGCTAAATCCTTTGCCAAGAGTCGTTAAGTCTTTATAAAAGACTTGTCTCGGCGGAATCGTCGTTCCGTCGACGACGACTTCGGCGCGTCCCGTCTCGTCGGAACCGTCGAGGAATCCAATGATTTGGCCGCGATAGACGTCGCCGCGCGCGGTCGTCTTGTCGTAGAGTCGGCGCATCGTCGGAAGGTCGACGATCCCCTTGGCGTAAAGCCATGCGGCGTGTCGATAGTCTTTCGGAAGCGTTTTCGCCGGATCGGGACGTCGGTCGATAATCGTTTGCGCGTCGGACATTCTCAAGTCGGGAATCGCGGACAAGACGACGCGCGGCGCCGCGTTGATATTGACGCGCCCGACGATCGTCGTGGACGCGCTCGTCGAACAGTAGTCGAGGAATTTGAAGAGCGTTTCGATATTTTGGACGTCGGTCGAGTCGCGGATCGGGGAATCGTAGACGACGTTTCCGACGACGACGCGCGCCCCCGCGATATCGAGGGGCGTTTTTAACGCGGCTGTCGCGGCGGTTTCGAAATTGAGTCGAACGTCGCCGAGCGCTCCTTGCGTCAACGCGGTTCCGTCCGCGGCGACGTTTGTCGTCGCGGCGGGACGCGTCGCGCCGGACGTATATCCCGAGGTTCGCCGCGCGCGCGTTCGAGCGTTCCGAGCGTCTGACGTCGCGTCCGTCGAAGGATTCGCTTGAGGTCCGTATTGCCGGTAGAGAACGACGAACTTCGCGAGATCGTCTCCGACGCGCGGTTGTAATTCCTGATAGAGGAACTGCAAACTGTCGCCGTTGAGGTCGACGCGCGGCTCGCCGGTCGGATCGACGTCTTTTTCCGCGCTGAAGACGGTCAGACATTCTTTCCAGGGAATCGATTCCGTCGGGGCGTCGCTTTGAGGAGCCAATCCGCCGACGGACGTAAGCGACCCTCCGAGCGTTTGTTCTTCTTTCGCCTGGATTTTGTCGACGTTGTACGTAAAATTTTCGTCGGATCCGTAGAGTTGCGATCTCGCGACGCCGCGCGCCAGGAGGATTTCCTCGAGAAAGACCGGGACGGCGTTTCTTGGACTGTAAGGGAGTTTCTTTCCTGCGTACCAGGCGGCTTCGGCTCCGTCGGTTCTCGCTCTTTCGTCGGGGTCGATCCAGTCGAGGATCGAATCGGCGGCGGTCGAAGTCATGCCGGGCAACTTCATTAGCGCGGCCTTCCCCGCGCCGGGCGTCTCGTTTTCCCATGCGAGCGCCGCCTCAAGATTCAACTTCGCGGATTCGTCGACAAGCCCGTAGCGTATTCCCTCGATTTTAGAGTCGGTCAGTTCCGGCGAGACGACCGTAAACCTCGAGGATTCTTCTCCTCCTTCGTCAATCGTCAATAGAGGCGCGGCGCAGAAATAGTTGGGATTGTCGTAGAGTCCGCCGAATTTGTCGCGTTCTTCCGGACTTGCCTCAACCGCGCCGATAAGGAAGACGACCGCCGATCGTTCCGCGCCTTTGACCAGCGAATCAAGACCTCGCGTTTCCGTCGCTTCGCGCTCCGTCTTCATAAGCAGTAACAGCGCGGCTCCGCTTAGCGTTAACGCGGCGATCACAAGCGACACGACCAAAAGCATAACGCCTCGTCTTGCCGAGCGTCGCCCTGAACGAGCTGAAAACGCTTTTTTTCTCATGATACTGTTTCCGACGCGTCGGGGTTCGGCGTCAATCGATGTAGGCGCGCCTTAACCCCGCCAGCTTGTCCAACGTTGATTTTGGTTTCGACTTTTCGTCGATCAAACCCGACAACGGAAGACGGTTGCGGTCGCGAGGATTGTAACGTTCTTTGGAATCGACTTCGCCCTCAAGTTCAAAACCTTGCTCGTCGTCGGAGTCCAAGGCGATTTCGCCAGTTTCGGAACTGTCTTTGACGAAGGGACTCTTTTCGCCGTTTTGATTGTCGCCAAATTCCTGATCAGTCGAATATTTGAGGGCGTTGACGTCGGCGAACTTCGTCCAGACGACTTCGTCGACGTTCCGGTGCGAAAGCGCGGCGACAAGGAACCTTACGGTCGTTTCGCGTTGCGTGTCTTCGTTCCAGAGCAACGCCTCTTCGTCGGTTTCGTCCGGCGAATCGACTAGCAAATCGTTTTCGGCGTCGACAGGGTCGGGCTTGCGTCCAAATAGGGATCGTTTTGAAGCTCTTTGCCGGTACATATCGACGAGCACGGTCGATTCTTCGGAGTCGTTCGATTTTGATTTCGTCTTCGTCTTCGTCGGACCAGGGCATGACAAGCCCAGACAAACGGGCGTTCCCAACGCGCTCCAGCGGTCAAAGAATCGGTGCAGTTCCATCGGGTCGCGCGGATACGTCGAATTTGTCGAAAGTCCGAAATTAACTTCCAAATAAAACCCGTCGAATATTCCGCGTTTATTTACGCGCATCGCGAGTTCCAACGGCGTCATGTCGCGAGCCCCTCGCCGGATGGAATCGCCAAAAGGCTGCTCGAAACCGAGGAACGTTTGCGCCTTAGGATTAAAACGGTGAATTTCGAACGCGACTTGGGCGGTCAACGCGAGCCGCGATTCGAGCGAAATTCCCTTGACGCGCGCTTCGACGTTCGTGGCGACAATCCAGCGTTTCGTTCGTTTGCGGTCTCGCTTAAGTAGTTCTGCCACGTATTTTTTAAAAAGCTCGCGCGTTTGGGATTCGTCGCCGTCGTTGAGGAACGCCGGAAGCGTTTCGCCCCACCGTATGAGCGGACCGATCGTCGTCCGGAGATTGCGGTCGGTCGCGTCTCTCATGACCGTGTCGAAAGGCGTCCAATCGAAAACGTCCTTAGAGCGTTCGATATCTAGCCAGCAGAAATCAGGATTGACCGTTTGAAAGATCCTGCCTAAACTACGACGCGCGATTCCGGAACGCTTCGGTTCGAATACGGAGTCGTACAATTCCGACCAGGTGGAATTCACGGGCGCGGAAAAACCAAAACGCGTGACCCACGGAGGGGATTTTTCTCCGCGAGCCGCCAGAACGCGCGTGAGATACTCTTCGTTGATTTTCCGACTCAGATCGCACAACGACTCAAAGAGCCTTACGGAATTCGCGTCGAATTTTGAATCCTCGCGGTCGCAGGTCAAGAGCTCCGCGAATTTTCTAACTTGCTCGCGCGCGGCTTTACGCAATTTGGGATGGGGAAGAAAGCCGCGCCCAATCCATTCGGCGCCCCTGTTGGTCAGTCTGGACAATTGACCGCGCGCGAGTTCCAGAAAAAGCGGTCTAGGTCGCGTTGAACACGAGAGCGTTTCAGTCGACGCGAAGTAGACGCACCCGTGAGGATCGACGAACGGAACGTACAGAATTCCCGGCTCCTCCGAATTCACGCGCAAGACGAGCAGATCGCGCGTTTGGGAAATATGTTCGACAAACGCTTCCGAAGCGACCGGCGCGCGCAGTCTGCGGGCGATAAAAGCGCGCCGCGTCAGCATTGGATCAAGTTTCCGACGCGGATAGTAAAAATGAAATTCGCCCATAACGCCTTCTCTCACGCCGCGTCGCCGCGCGTTTTCTCATCAAATCACGTCGGACGCCGCGAACGTTTTTTAGAAAACGACGCGCGTCCCAGACCACGACATAGAATATAAAGGAAATAAAAAAAGAATCAACTCGAACGGCGGTTTTTATTTTCCGCTTTTTATTATTTCCTTCAACCGAGAGGAAATTTAGCTAAGATAGTAAAAATACGCTGTTTAGAACTGCCCTTAAAATGAAACAATTCGCGCGCGCGGAAGAAAATCGTGAAATTTTTTAAAAAATCCGCCGCCGCGTCTATGAAGAAAGATTGTTGTTTTGTATAATTCGACGAAATCGAGCGAGCGTTTGCAACCTCTTTCGCCTTTCGTTCGTTCCGCGATCGGAGAGCGCTTCTCCGTCAAGTTTCCCCTTCATTGCAATTTAGGAGTCAAGAATGAGTTTCCAAACTTCCCGACGTAATTTTATCAAGACGTCGACCATTGCCGGCGCCGGTTTCCTTTGCGCCGCCGGTTCCGCCGCCAAAGTCGCGCGCGCTTCCGCGCTTGAAGGTCTCGCGATCGCCGGTATCGGCGTGGGCGGCAAAGGCTCTAGCGACATTCAACAAGCCGGTCTTTACGGCAAAGTCGTCGCTTTATGCGACACCGACCGCAACACGCTCGAAGGACAAGCGAAGAATTTCGCCGCCAACGATCCGAAGCTCTACACGGACTATCGCGAGCTGTTCGCCGAAATGATGGACAAGATCGACGCGGTTACCGTCAGCACTCCCGACCATATGCACACGATCATCACTGCGACCGCGATTAAAGCCGGCAAGCACGCGTACACGCAAAAGCCGCTTACGCGCACGATCGGCGAAGCGCGCTACCTCGGCTACCTCGCGCGCAAGCATGGCGTTTGCACGCAGATGGGCAACCAGGGATCCACGCTTGACGCGATGCGTCGTTGCGTCGCGCAAATTAAAGCGGGCGTCATCGGCGATATTCTCGCGGTTCACATCTGGACGAACCGTCCGATTTGGGCGCAAGGTCCCGATCGCGCTATGACGTTGGAAAAGTACAAGGCTCAACTTGCCGACGAGACCGACGACGCGGAAGAAATCGAAGAACTCTACAAGGAAAAAGAAGAGCAAGTCAAGAAGGCTCAAGAGCGCGTCGATTGGGACTCCTGGCTTGGCGTCGCGCCGAAACGCGAATTCTGGCCCGGCATTTACCACGATTTCCAATGGCGCGGCTGGTGGGACTTCGGTTCCGGTTCGCTCGGCGACATGGCTTGCCATACCGCCAACATGCCTTACGGCGCTTGCGATCTGAAGTTCCCGACCGAAGTCGTCGCCGAATCCTCCGGACACGATTTCGATTCGTTCCCGGCGTCCTCCAAGATTTGGTTCCAATTCCCGGCGAACGATTGGCGCGACGCGCTCGAAGTCACCTGGTTTGACGCCAAGACGAAACCGGATTCCGCCATCTTCGAAAAGTACGCGATCGAAAATCCGACCGACTCCGGCGCTATCATCATCGGTTCCAAAGGTTGCGCTTACAGCCCGGACGACTACGCCAATAGCTATCAGCTTCTCGCCGAAGGCGGCGAGGCTCTCGCGGAAATCGAAGGCGTCGAATGGCGCAAGGCTCCCGAAGACGAACATTCCGGCAATTTCGACGCTCGCAACAAGCTCGAATGGGTCACGGCGATCAAAGAAAACAAGCCGGAACTCTGCTGGTCCAACTTCCCGGACTTCGCCGGACCGCTTACCGAAACGATCCTCTTGGGCAATCTGGCCGTCTGGGCCGCTCCGACGGCGGGCGAACGCGGCGAAACGATCAAATGGGACGCGAAAAAGCTCGAAGTCACCAACCTCGCCGAACTCAAGACTCCCGGCGTCGCCGAACTCGTTCGTCCGGAATATCAGAACGGTTACGACAAGATCGACTGGTCCTTCATCAATGAAACTCTCTGATCTTAGTCGGCTAAGCGCCTGACGAACGCGCGTTCGTCGGCGTCCGTCCGTTTCAACAAAGAGACGACCCGCTGTTGATAGCGGGTCGTCGTCTTTTAGCGCGTCGCGCGATCGGCGTTTTATCGGGATTAGCGCTCCCTATCGTCTTTTAAAGAGACGCCTCATTTTTCCTTCAAACCGATTTTGCTCCGGTTTGTCGTCCTTTGGAGAAGACGTTTTTGGAGATCCGACGTTTCGCCGATTGAGCGACAAGTCCGGTCTTGCGTCGAACGGACGTTGAAAAGCGTCGTTTCGACTCGCGCGGTCGTCTTCCGTCTCGCCGGAACCGTCGACGTCGGCGCGCGCGGAGGTATCTTCTCTTCCGTTCATTCTTTCCAGAATACGGTCGCGGATGACGCGCGCTTTGTCTCCGAAATACCGTTTAACCGCTTCGGGGTTGGAGACTACTTCGAGCGGCGTTCCCGAGCATAACACTTTGCCTTTGTCGACGATGTAACTCCTGTCGGTAATCTGCAGCGTTTCGTCGACTTGATGGTCGGTTATAAGCACGGCGACGCCGTCGTCGGCAAGTTCGCGGATAACTTTTTGCATTTCTTCGACGGTGATTGGGTCGACGTTTGCAAACGGCTCGTCCAGAAGCAGGATTTTCGGATCGGCGAGAAGGGCGCGCGCTATTTCCAAACGCCGACGCTCGCCGCCGGAAAGACCGCCCGAGCCGCCCATGCCCACTTTCGTCTTGCGGATATGCTCTAAATTGAACCGTTTAAGCGCTTCCGCGCAACGCCTTTTTTGTTCGGAACGCGAATAGCCCATATATTCCATGGCGGCGTAAAGATTTTCTTCAGTCGTGAGCGTTCCGAACGTGCTTCGATCTTGCGGCAAATAGCCCAGGCGTCCTTCGCGCGCGCGACGGTACATCGGCCAGTCGGTGACGTCAAGACCGTTGAGGGTGACGGTTCCGCCGTTTGTCGGAATTAGACCGCACGACATACGGAAGCTGGTCGTTTTTCCCGCGCCGTTCGCGCCGAGAAGTCCGACGACCTCCCCTTCGCGCACTTCAAAACTAACGCCCTGGACGACGGTTCGTTGACCGTATCTTTTAACGAGATTATCGACTTTCAAGACAACCGGACGCTCGCGACGTCCCGACGGTCGTTGCGGTCGAGCCTTTGGCGTAATTTTCCAGTTCAAGACGGCGCCTCCCTGCAAAACGCGGCGACCGGTTCGTTTTCCCGCCGCCTATTTAACGAAAAAAGTCCGGCGATTCTCCTCTTTTTCCCCTTGTTTGTCAAGAGAGTTATTGAAAGCGTTTCGTCGACCTTAGACTATTCGACGGATCCGTTGGATATTTCGCCCGTTTCAACGCCTTCAATCGTTTCGGCAAGGTCTTCTTCAACCGATTCCGGCGCCGTGATCATTTTATAGCAACACCATCCGAACAACCCGAGAACGAATCCAAGGGTAACGGTCATGCTTATCCATCCGCCGATAGTCATTCCTGGATCTCCTTATTGGACGAAATTTGCTCTTTTTCCTCTTTTTTCCACCTTAGCGTCGTCGCCAACGAGACGACGAATAAAACGACGACGATCGTCGCCAGAAAGAGCGTTGAGATTTGCGCCGATCTGCTTGTTTTGAGCGATTCGACGCGCTCGCCAAAATTCTGGAACAGCCATGCGCCAAAAATCAGAACGAGGTAGGGAAGCGACGCGTATTTGATTAATTTGCCTAGTCCGGAAGGCAATTTGACGATCGCGCCGCGATCGAGTTCGCTTTTCAAATTCTCCAAGCCCCAAATATGAGAAATGATAAACGTTTGCACGATCGCGCACAGAAACGGCGTGAAATTCGCGGACCAGAAGTCAAACGTGTCGAGCGCGGCAAATTGAGCGGTGAACCAGCATACGAACGACGTTCCCGCGCAAACGAGAACGGCGGCGACGAGAACGCTCGTTTGACGAGACCAACGGAACGTCTCTTTTAGAAACGCGACCGCCGGCTGAAGTTGCGAAATCGAACTTGTGATCGCCGAGAAGAACAGCAACGTGAAGAAAAGGAAGCCGAAGAATTGTCCCATCGGCATTTCGCCAAACACGTTCGGCAGCACGACGAATCCTAACGAGAAGGAACTTCCGATGTTGTCCGCCGCGGCGGCGCCCAGAAACATAATCGCCGGAGGAATGATCATAAGTCCGCCGAGCGCGACTTCGCAAAACTCGTTGGCCATCGTCGCGGTAACGCTCGAAAGCGCGATATCCTGTTTCGATTTGACGTAACTCGTGTACGTGCAAACGGCGCTTGTGCAAATTGAGGTCGAAAAGAAAATTTGGGAAGTCGCCGCGAGCCATACGTCCATGTCGAGGAGCGTCTTGTCCAGATTTTGGGGATTCCACATAAAGCCGAGGCCGTCAAGAAAACTTTGTCCCTGCTCGCCGGTCGGATTGCCAAGCGTTAAAACGCGTATGACGATGAAGAACGAACAAAGCAAAATTAAAGGAGCGACCATTTTGCAGAATCGTTCGATTCCTTTGGAGATTCCCCGATAAATAAGCCAGAAATTCATAAACGTGCAAAGAGCGACGAGCGCGACGATAATCGACGTCGACGAACCGAACAGCGAACCGTCGCTCGCCGAGCCGGTAATCGAATCAAACGCGCTCGCGTATCCTTCCGCAGACCCGAGTTTTAGACCGGGTTCTATCGTCGGGATAATCGAAAAGCCGAGACCAATCGGTTTGAGCAGTCCCCCCAGGTATTGCAACGCGTAGACAAGACACCAGCTTTCGACGACGAGGTAGTACATGTCGATTACGTAGGCCGTAAAGATCATGAGTCCGCCGCAGATTCCGCAAATCGGCTTGCGCCCCCCGGCTTCGTAATAGATTCCAATGGGAGAGTGTCGCCCGCGTCTGCCTCCGTGTCTCCCGAGCGCCCATTCCGCGCTCGCCAGAGGAATCGCGACGATCAGAAGCGAGATCAGATAGGGAATCATGAACGCCCCGCCGCCGTGAAGCGTCGCCTGACCGGGAAAGCGGATGAAGTTTCCCAGACCGACGGCGCTTCCCGAGACCGCCAGGACGACGCCCAGCCGCGAACCCCAATGTTCGTTTGTTTGCGAACCATCTTTCATTTCAGGCGCTCCTCTTTTTTCCAGCGTTCGATAACGATCCACGAGAGCGCGAGAAGTCCGACCGCCAAAGCGGCGATAAAGATCAACGAGTACTGAGCGACGTCGTTCTCGGCGACGTCGAGAACTCTTCCTTTGAGGTTTTTATAACACCAAAACGCAAAGATTGCCGCGAGATACGGCAACGAGACATATTTGATGATCGGTCCGAAAAATCTTGGCAGTTTGACGATCGCGCCGGAGTCCCATTCTTTTTGCAGGTTCGAGAGTTTCCAAACGCGGACGATTAAAATCGTTTGGAAAACGCCGCCCAGAAACGGCGCGAAGTTTGCGAGCCAGAAATCGAACGCGTCGAGCGCGGCGAGATCTTTGGTGAACCAGCATACGAACGCGGTTCCCGAGAGAACGACGAGGGAGACGAGCAAAACGCAAACGGTTCTCGATATTCTCAACGCGTCCTGAAAGAGCGCGAGCGTCGGTTGAATAATCGACATGGAGCTTGTGATCGCGGCGCAAAATAAAAGCGTGAAGAACAGGAACCCGAAAAACTGACCGGCGGGCATTTGACCGAAAACGTTGGGCAGGACGATAAACCCCAACGAAAACGTGCTGCCGAATTTGTCCGCCGCCTGGATTCCCAGAAACATGACGGCGGGCGGAATCGCCATCAGGCCGCCCAGAACGACTTCGCAAAATTCGTTCGCGACCGTGGCGGTGACGCTCGACAGCGCGACGTCTTCATTCGGTTTGACGTAGCTTGCGTAGGAACAGGTCGCGCCCAGGCAGATCGACACGGTGAAAAACAGTTGAGCCGTCGCCGCGAGCCAGACTTCCGGATTACTCAGCGAATCGAAGACGCTTGATCGGACGATTTCGCCCGATTCCAAGACGATCTCGCGCGTTGGATTCCACATGAATCCCAGGCCGTCGATCAGACTTTGTCCGGGCGTTCCCGTTGGATTGCCGAGCGTCAGAATCCGCGCGATAACGACGAACGAACAAATCAAGACGAGCGGCGCGACGATTTTGCTGAACCGTTCGATTCCTTTGGAAACGCCGCGGTAGATCAGGTAGAAATTGGCGGCGGCGCATACGAGCGTCACGACCGCCAGCGGCGAGACGGCGTTTTTGAAGAGCGAGCCGTCGGCGTTCATGCCGGTGAAAGACTCGAACAGCGAGCCGTATTCGCTCGACGAGTCGAGAAGAAGTCCGGGCTTGACTTCGTTAAGAAGCGAGAAACCCAATCCGCAATGATCGAGGAGACCGCCCAGGTATTGAAGCGCGTAAAGCAGGCACCACGCTTCGACGATAATGTAGTACATGCTGATCACGAGCGGAGTCAATCCCGACAGACCTCCGCAAAGCCCCCAAAAACGCGATTTATTCCCGACGGCGTAATAGATTCCAAACGGCGAATGATAGCCAAGTCTCCCGCCGCGACGTCCCAGCGCCCATTCCGAACTCGCCAGCGGTATCGCGATAAACAGAAAAGAAAGCAGATAGGGAATCATGAACGCGCCGCCGCCGTAGCTGACGACTTGACCCGGAAAACGCAAAAAATTACCCAGTCCGACCGCGCCGCCCGCGACGGCGATCACGACGCCTACGCGCGAGCCCCAGTGTTCTTGTTGACGGGATGGTTTCAACGTTTTTTCTCGCTATGAATAAGGCGGGACGAACAATCTCACCAGTTTAATTCGGACGCTTCTTCCCAGTGTTCGTAAAGCGTTTTGATCGCTTCTTCCTCGGCTTTAATTTCCGCCTGAATCTCTTTCATTTTTTCGCCGTCGCGCAAATTTTCCGGCTTGAGCAACTCCTCGTTGAGAGATTGCATATGCGTTTCGCGAATGAATATTTCGTCTTCGACGTCGGAAACTTTTCGGAACGGGAACTTCCGCTTGCGTTTTTCCTGTTTCGGCTTCGATTTTTGTTTTCCGAAGTTCGCCTGCGATTCTTTAAAGGCTTCTTCTTCGTTTTTCGGACGTCTTGGCGTCGACTTATAACTCGGAACGCCGTTTGTTCTTTTGGCGTCGGGATTATCGTCGAGTTCGGGGATCGTTCCTCTGTTCTTTCCCCTGGAACCTTTCATAGGCGCGGGGGACGAAGCGACCTGCGGAACGTTTCGACGACTCTTGTTTGTCGGCTGTTTTTTAGGCGCCTTGGACGAGATATGTTCAAGGGACGAACGCCTGGACATGTCGGAATTCGGCTTGACGGGCGCGCGAACGTTTTTCTCCGGCGCGAAAGGCTCGTCGAGCGCGCCCGGCAGGAACGGGTCGGCGATCAGACCTTTGGCGACCATATGGCGGAACGTGGAATAGTTGCCTTCGACGATTTTGTAGGAAGCGTTCGGTTGAACGACGAGGATTTTGTCGGCGACCTGATCGACGAAGTAACGGTCGTGGCTGATGAAGATAACGCTTCCGGAAAACTCTTTGATCGCTTTTTCGAGCGCTTTTCTCGCCCACAAATCGAGGAGGTTGGTCGGTTCGTCGAGAATGAGAACGTTTGGATCGTCCGCCGCCAGCTTCGCGAGCGCCGCGCGGCAACGCTGACCTCCGCTGAGATTGCAGACTTTCAGAAGCTGTTGATCGCCCGTTAGACCGAACGTCGCGAGCAACTTGCGGCGCTGCAGATCTTCAAAAACTTTTTTCTTTGGACGAATCGCGTCAACGACGGGGATTTGATCGTCGACCGCCCTTAGTTGCTGATCGAAATATCCGATTTCGACGCCCTGTCCAAAGCGAACGGTTCCCGCGTCGGGCGTTTCTTCGCCGAGCAGACAGCGCAGGAACGTCGTTTTGCCGCACCCGTTGGGACCGAGAATCGCCCAGCGTTCCCCTCGCTGAACGTCGAAAGAATAATTGTCGAACAGAACGCGGTCTCCGTAACCCTTTTTAAGTCCCTCGACGCGGAAAACAATATCGCCGGTTCGCGACGCGGGCGGGAAAGTCATCGGAGGGGACGAAACGTCGCGCGGCAACTCGGGCGGATCCGCTTCGAGCCGCTCGAGTTTTTTACGGCGGTCCTCGGCGCGCGCGGCGGTGTCTTTGCCGTAGTGGTTCTTGCGAATGAAGTCTTTGGTCTTTTCGACTTCTTCAACCCATTTTTCATAGGTTTTCGTTTGAACGGCGAGTCGCTCTTCTTTGAGAACGGAATATTTCGAAAAATTGCCGGGATAGTCGTCGATCGTGCCCGCGTAAAGCTCGAATGTTCTATTGGTTACGCGATCGAGAAAGTAACGGTCGTGGCTGACGAGAACGACGGCGGCGGTTGTGTTTTTCAGGAAGTCTTCAAGCCATTCCGTAGCGGCGAGATCGAGGTGGTTGGACGGCTCGTCGAGAAGCATGATATCCGGTTCTTCGAGGAGCAGTTTGGCGAGCCCCAGCCGATTCAATTCGCCGCCGCTGAGCGAGGAGACCGCTTTATTCATATCTTCCTCGCGAAAACCGACGCCGAGCAGGATGCGTTGGACGCGGTGCTCGATATTGTAGGCGTCGTGTCGCATGAGGTACTCGTGCAACTTGTCGTAGCGCCTGGAAAGACGTTCAAGTTCGTCGGAACTCAGAGAGACGTTCGACATCCTGGTCGCGATTTCTTCAGCTTCGCGTTGCGCGTCGGTCAGATGAGCGAGCGCGCCGCGACTCGCTTCGAGAACCGTTTCGCGCGAATCGGTCGCCGGACGTTGTTCCAGGTAGCCGATCGTCGCGTCGGAATAACGCTCGAAGAATCCTTTTTCCGTTTCCTCTCGACCGGAAAGAATGTTCAACAGCGTCGTCTTGCCGCATCCGTTGGGTCCGACGAGACCGATTTTGTCTCCGTCCCGGACTTGAAACGTAACGTCCGCCAGAACCGGTTCCGGTCCGTAGTGTTTTCGAAGATGTTCGACGTTTAATATGACTGCCATGAATACGTTAGTCCGTCCGTTGAGTTGCGGTAATGACGCCGGGCGATTCCGCGGCGCGCGTTCCGTAATTCTACCGGAAATTGCGCGTTCGTAAAGACCTGGACGCGCGCCCGAGCGAGTCGCGCGGCGCGGAGGATATCCCCGAATCGCGGATCGAAAGAGACGGCGCCGTGACGACAAGGAAATTGGAAACGGCGTTCATTATGCAAAAAACAATAAAAAGATTATCAACGGCGTCGAATACGTATGGAATGAAAGTCAAGACGCTTACGGACTATGGAGATACAACCGCAAAGGCGGTTTATTTTTCGCGCCCCTCGACGAACGAAGCGAGATCGACGCGCCGGTTATTGGCGGAGCCGAATATAACGGTAAAGACGCGCCCGTTCTGGACTACGAAGTAAATAATTAGATTAGATTCGTCGATGACGGCGATGTTCGCTATCTGGAAGAAGAGTCTCAAAAATCACTGAGAAGGATATTGCCGATCGATGATTATGACGGTGGGAACTGCGTTTTTTTACGATCGCTTACTCCGAAGAGCGTTCGTTTTTCGCCAATAAAAAAAGCGGGCGACGACGTCTTCTATTCCGACGACGCTTGCAAAGCGGTTTTTTTGGCTCCGAAAGAAGAACAAAAATTTCTTGCCGAAATTGAAAGAGCTTTTGATTTCTGCGGTCGCGTTATCGATAATTTGTTAAACAAATCGGACGTCCCAAAGCTTTTTGAAAAAGTGCGAATCCTCGACGTTATCGTCAAACGCGGAGAATTCGACGAACACAATAATCTTATTTCCACGTCGGGGATTTCGCCCAAAATAGTTGGAGAGGTTGCGGCTCATGAAGTTGGGCATGCCGTCGAGCATTTGGTTCCGCGCGTCAGACGAAAGGCTCTGGACGCGTATATTCGGATGACAACGGATCCTGAGGGACAAACAAGGGCTGAACTTCGTTCGATGATAACGGATGCGCCGGCTCAATCCACCGCGGTAAAAGAGTATTGTCGCCTCGGGAATATCGACGTTTCGAAGCCTATGCGTTAAAAGACTTGAACGATAGAAGAACGGAACTCGTCTCCGTCTTTTTCAAAGAATTATATTCCGATCCTTTATCGCTTCATTGCTATTTTGAAGTTTTTTATCAATTAGTCGCGTAGGAGATTCCGGGCAACGGAAAAAATAACGGTTAAAATATTTACTGTCCAAAAAGGCGACGCTCGCGTCGAGCGGTTCAAAACGCTGTTCGTCGACGGCGTTTTTTTTAACGAAGGTTGCGTGAAGTACAACGACGGGGAATTTTTCGAATTGTTGCTTCGTAATTTTCAGTTATGAAAAAGATAAGTCGTCCCGGATCGATCTATTATACCTCGATCTATTATCCTAACAAACTTATTTGTTATGAGACAGGCTTTATAAGGCGTATCGACGATATGATTTCCGATCTGGAAATTACGAATAACGCGACGGGTTTTTAGAATTTCGATAGTCGCTTTTTCTTCAAATGGGAATATAGAAGAACGGAGAGCGCGTTAGCCCCCTTAATCGTCCGCGCGTTTACGCTTGCTCTACGCTCTTGTCGGACTCCGCGCAACGTCCGACGCTGGCGGTTTGTTTTCGTCGCGCGGCGCGCATATAAACCGCAAACGCGCGATTTCTCCAACAACGCGTCTCCAAAACGCGGAACTGGAGCCGCAAGCAGCAGGCGCCTTTGTCCTCCGTATGTTGCAGGCAACCTTTTGCTTGACGAAACCGTTTGGTAACGTTAGAATAGTGACAAAGGAGCGACGTCATGGCGAAAAAAACGAACCGCGAATATCGGGACCGTCTTTTCAAGTTCATCTTTGGCAATCCGAAAAACAAAGCGTGGACGCTAAGTTTATACAACGCCGTCAACGGCTCGAATTACACGGACGAGGACGCGATCGAGATCAATACGATTGAAGACGCCGTCTACATGGAAATGAAGAACGACGTGTCGTTTTTAATCA
>CAMZEO010000009.1 GCA_947305735.1 uncultured Planctomycetales bacterium
TTGCGGCTCTTATGCGTTAGCGACCAACGGGAGCGGAAATATTACTTTCGCGCGGAAGCGCGCGCCGGGAGTCCGCCGTCGGACCGTCGCCTTGTTTGCCCGCGGCGTTCGGCGGACTTCGCCGCCTACCGATTGCGGTTCTTACGCGTCGGCGGTCAAAAGGAGATATTATTTTCTTTCTTTAAAAATCGTTTCCCAGAATTCGCGTTCGGAACCGTCGAAAACGGCGCGGCGCATATCCCAACTTCCCTGCTGATCGCCCGTCAAATAAACAAGTTGCGTCTTGCCGTCGTATTCGAAAAGATCGACGTCGGAATTGTTGATTCCTTCTCCTTCCGACGACGCGAGAATCGGGTTGAGAGGCGACTCTTCCCAATCGCGCAGATCTTTGGAACGAATCGCGACCGATTCGTAGCCGCCCTTGCCGTCGGCGCGAAGATAGATAACGCAATAGTATTCGCCGCAGCGCCTTATCACGGGACACGCGGCGTAGGTCGCGCCGTCGCGGCCGGCGTAATAGACGTCGGGAACCTTTTCCCAACGTTCAAGATCGTTTGATCGCGCGAACTTAAAGCAGAACTGGACGGGCTGATCGGTCTCGTACGCCATTAAGTAGCCGTCTCCGTCGCGACATACGGACGAATTGAGCAGATGCTCGTTATCAGCCCGAATCGCGGGCATTTCCGTCCACGTCTCCAGATCGCGCGTCTTTAAATGAACGATCTCGATCGGTTCGAACCAATTCTTCCCCTCCGGATGACGCGCCGCGAAAACGTGCAAGACGTCTCCGTCCCCGCGCGCCTCGACGTAAGCGCAGCTGAGCGTAAGGCCGACGCCGAATTCCAAAATCGTTTGACCGTTCAAATAATCGACGACGCAAAGTTTCGAGACGGAAGGATCAAGAGAATCAAAAGACAGATGAATAGAGCCAATTAGAATCGGTTTTCCGCTCCAGACGACGGGAGTCGCCTCGGCGATCCGCGATTCCGGCGGAACGAGCGTCGTTCCGTCTTTTTGAAGCGGAGAATCCGCCGCCATGCAGCAAACGCAAGTCGCCAAACACAAAACAAACGTCAACGTTATTTTTTTCATCGTCTCGCCCGTCAGCCTTTCCAATATGTCGCTCAAAAAACAAAACGCGCCGAAACAAACGCGTTGGCGCAAGTTTCAGCGACGTTCGTTAATCGTTCAACGTTTGTGAAATCAATAAATCAGGTAATTGGCGCGCGTTTCCTTGAATCGCTCGATATCGTCGTTCCACAGCGGCGCGATTTCGTCGACGCTCTTGCCCTGCTTGATCATGTCCAGCGACGCGGCGTTGAGCAGAAGCGTGTTGGCGTTTTTCGTCTCCCACTGATCGGGATAATCGGCGGCAAGTTGAGACATAAGCGCGATTCCGACGTTAACCGCCCGCAATTTGGCGCGGTCGGTAATCGTAACGCGCAGGCCGTTGATCTCTTCGTTCGCGTATTTCGACGCGGTCGGCGTGAATTTGATCGGCTCAAATTCGACGCCGCCAAGATTCTTGTCGTTCATTTTCTTCGCGAGGTCGTCGGCGTTAATCCACGGCGCGCCAACCACTTCAAACGGCGCGTCCGTGCCGCGCCCGACTGAAATGTTCGTAAATTCCGGAATACCGAAACCGGGGTACAACAGCGCTTCGGTCAGCGAACGCATATTCGGCGAAGGATTGACCCACGTAAGACCCGTCTCGTCAAAGTATTGCGAACGAGTCCAGTTCTCGCACGGTATGATCGTCAAATCCAGATTCAACTTGTACTGATTCGCCAACATCAGCGCGATTTCGCCGACCGTCATTCCGTGTTGAATCGGCATGGGGCAGCACGCGACGAACGATTCGCGCCCGGCGTCGAGACCAGGGCCCGCGACCAGCTCTCCCCCGATTGGATTCGGACGGTCGAACACAAAGAACTTCTTGCCCATATCCGCGCACGCCTGCATCGCGTTGCACATTGAGCTGATATAGGTGTAGAACCGAACGCCGACGTCTTGAATGTCGAAGACGAACGCGTCGACGTCTTTGAGCATCTCCGGGGTGGGACGACGCGTTTCGCCGTAAAGACTGAAGACGGGCAATCCGGATTCCGGGTCTTTGCCGTCGCCGATTTCGCTTTGTTCGAGAACGCCGTAAAGTCCGTGTTCGGGGCTAAATAAGGCGGTCATATTGACTCCGGCGTCCTGCATCGCTTTGGGGAGACGGCGACCGTCGCGAAGCAGACCCGTTTGATTCGTGAGGAGCCCGACTTTCATACCGCGCGTTTTCAGAGGCTCAAATCCGTCTCGATCCATAACGTCCGCGCCCGTAAGCGTTTCGCCTTCCGTTTTATTCGGCGAGACGTAAACGGACTTCTTGACGAATTCCGCAGCCTGCGCGGGGTCTGTTTTTTCGCGAATCGAATCGAGCGCAATATCGCCGATATGACCGCACATGCCGACGTAATTCCCCTTGCCGTCCGGATGAAGGCGATTGCCGAGGAAGATAACGTACAGATTCATATCGGGATCAATCCAGAACGACGTGCCGGTGAATCCGCTGTGTCCGATCGCCGAAGGGCTCATCAGAAGCCCGCGATTTCCGGAATAAGGCGAACGTTTGTCCCAGCCTCGCGAACGAACGCCGCGCGGAATAATAATCGCTTCGGTCATTTGCCGGAACGCGTCTTCCGACATAATCGTCACGGGATGATCCGGATCGTTCGCGGGCGTATACGTCCCATGCCCAAGGAGCATAGAGCCAAGAATCGCCAAGTCGGGCGCCGTGGAGAAATTGCCCGCGTGACCGGCGATTCCGCCCATCTCGTAAGCTCGAGGATCGTGAACTTCGCCCTTGATCCAGTTTTCGTCTTCCGGCGCGCGCTTCTCGGCGGGGGCGGAACGCGCTTTTTGCTCGTCGTTCGGGTTGTAGCCCGTGTCGGCCATACCCAGCGGCAGATAAATGTTCTGACGAACGAACTCGTCCTGCGACATGCCGGTTACTTTCTCGACGACGTACCCCATCAGGATGAATCCGACGTCGCTGTACGCGAACGCTTCGCCCGGCGCCGTTCGCAACCCGAGCTTGCAGATATTGTCGAGGATTTCCGCGCGGTTGAATCCGATATAGTCTTTAATGCTGTTGTCCGGCGTGAGACCGGAAACGTGCGTCAGGCAATCGCGCACCGTGACGTTCTCTTTCCCGTTTTGACCAAATTCGGGGAAGAAACGCGTGATGCGATCGTCGTATTCGATTTTGCCGCGTTCGACGAGAATCGCGACGGCGATCGCGGTCGACGTTACTTTCGAGACCGACGCAAGGTCGTAGAGCGTGTCGGGCGTGACCGGCTCGACCGTCGGCTCCGTCTGACGGTCGCCGTAGCAGCGCAAGAGCCCGATCTTATTGCCGCGCCCAATGCAGACGACGCCGCCGGGAAAATTCCCTTCCTCGATATTCTCCTGAATAATCGCGTCGATTCTATCGAGATCCGCCGCGTCCATGTTCAATTCGGCGGGATCGACGATCGGACACGCCATTTTCGCGGGATCCGGATAATCCGCCGCCGTCGCGGCGACGCCCAAAAGCGCGACGCACCACGACAAAAACAAAGTCGATAACTTCTTCATAGTATTCCTTTTAGGGAACGTTGCCAACAATGGAAACTCCGTCGAACCGCCTTCAATAGCGGCTCAAAACACGCGCTC
This sequence comes from uncultured Planctomycetales bacterium, assembly GCA_947305735.1. Classification (GTDB taxonomy): domain Bacteria; phylum Planctomycetota; class Planctomycetia; order Pirellulales; family Thermoguttaceae; genus RUG369. The sequence continues at coordinate 3,700 of CAMZEO010000009.1, forward strand.
CATTCTACACGTTTCTCGAATGAAAAACAAGAGAACGCGACCGTTTTTTTGCCGCGTCCTCTTATTTCCCCGCTTTTCCGACGAGAAGGTCCTTTTTGCAACGATTTCTATTTGGCGCGCGATAAGTTTTGGCGTTGCGCGTTTTTTATCGCGCGCGCAACCTTTTTAACGAATAACTCTCGGTCATTCCCCGACAAAATCGAAAGTCGTCGGAAATTGTTCCGTAAAAAACTCTTAGTTTTCGCCGCTCCAAGGACTAATTTTCAAATATGTTTGACAAAGAATCTTGTAAAACCCTGTAAAAACCGATCATTGCTCTTGGCGTTGTTTTCCTCCTTTGACGAAAGCATATTCAAGGTAGATCTTTAAGTCTTTTGATGAAAACGCGTAATAACCTCCGCTTTTATATTTTTTGAGCAGAGAAATATAAGTTATAAATTCTCTCGCGCATAATAGAGACTTAACAACGTCGTAAGAAAAGGAAGAGATAATGTACAACCCGGCGTAAACTCCCGTTCCTTCAGGACTAAAAACAAGCTTTATATCTTTAACGTCTCTGATTAACGCGTTGACGGCAATTTTGTTCTTATAGACGTCTTTAATTCCCTGCGTTCTACCGAATCCGTGCCATTCCTCTGGATTTGCGATACTTCTTTTCTTCAAAAGAAGAGAACGCTCGGAATAGCGCTTTTCCAAATCTTTGTTTTTCGCCAGTATTTCATAAGGAATTAACTTTCCGTTTTCGTATGGAAAAATACATCGCGTCCATTTTCCAGTCGACGCCTTAACAACGGGAATCGTATGTTCATAGTTCAGCGAATCGCCGATAAAAAAGGAGTCCGCCAACGTGGCGAACCCGTTTTTAACCTGGAAATTCTTTCCGTCCTTCCCCAAAGCGAAGATTTCTTTTAACGTCCGCAGTTTATCTTTCGAAGAAAAGTAAAACTGATCGTTAAAATAGAAGTCGTCGACGCGCAGGACGTCGACTGGTTTTAACGCGCCGTCGTATTCGTAGACGTCGGTCGTTTTTTTTGTTCTGTTTTTTTTCAAAACGACGATCGCGGTGTACGCGGTCGCGTCAAATACTTGATAATGCCCCAAATCGACGAGCTTTTCAAGGAGATTATGTTGAACGATACGCCTTCTTAACGAAGTTCCCGCAAGGCTGTTAAAAAAAGAACTTGGCGTGATATAACCCAAAGTTCCGTTTGGCGCGAGCATTTGAAGACCTATCTCGTAAAAAACGAGGTATAGATCAGTCATTCCTCCCCGGGCGAATTCAAATTGCTTAACGCGATCAAACGATTTCCCTAAATTATGCGCGCGAATATAAGGGGGATTTCCAAGCGCGTAATCCATTTTTCCGTCGTATCGTTTAACGGACAAAGCGTCGGCGCAAACGACGTCCCAACGAACGTTCGCGACGCCGTATTGAGCGGCGATTAAATCGAGCTTTTCAACGCACTTGCAACGTTCTTCTTCGTCAATCTCAACGCCATGCACAAATTGCTCCAAGTGTTCTTTGAGATGCTCGGGACGTTCTTCGCAGTAACGTTTAACGATTTCCGCCAGAAACGCGCCGTCGCCGCAACTGTTGTCAATGACGTGTCGTCCAACTATTCTTTTACCGGAGTAACCGGATAAATTCAATATTTCGCAGACAATGGATCGCGGAGTATAAACTCTTCCAAACGACTTTTTTTTATCGCCGTTTGCAAGAACAATCGGAACGTCGGGCAAAGTCGGAACGGATTGGTTTTCGTCGGACAAATCAGACAACGTCTCAGATCGTTCACGTCCCATCAACTTCCTCCGCGATACGGAAGCTCATATTTTGCAAGCGGCTTAACTTCAAAAACGACCGTTATTTTTCTAAACGCAAAGAACAAACGCAAAGAAGTCGAGCGAATTGCCGTTCGACTTCTTTGCCTCAATCTCGCGATAAAACGAAAAGCTCAATCTTCCTTCCCGTCGACAGTCGTCTTAATCGCAAGTTCTTCCAGCTGTTTGGGCGCGACTTCGGCGGGAGCGCCGGTCATGAGGTCGCTCGCCTTGGTCGTTTTTGGGAAGGCGATGCAGTCGCGGATATTGTCGATTCCCGCGAAGAGCATGACAACGCGGTCGAGCCCGAGCGCAAGTCCGCCGTGAGGCGGAGCGCCAAATTGAAGCGCGTCGACCAGGAACCCGAACTGCTCTTTGGCCTGTTCGCGCGTCATGCCGAGCAAGCCGAAGACTTTGTTCTGAACGTCGCCGTCGTGAATACGAATCGTGCCGCCGCCCGCTTCAAACCCGTTGAGAACAAGGTCGTAAGCCTGCGCGCGTATCGAACGTATCGCGTCGGCGTCTCCGTCGAGTTTTGGCAGATCCTCGACCAGCGGCATCGTGAACGGATGGTGCATGGCGACCCAGCGATTCTCCTCTTCGTCCCAATCGAACATCGGGAATTTGACAACCCAGCAGAAGTTCATTTCATCGGGGTCGTACAACTTGAGTTCCGCGGCAAGCCTTCGACGCAATCCGTTCAAAACGCGACACGTAAGATTGAAGTCGCCGCACGAGAACAAAAGCAGGTCGTTCGCTTGCGCGTCGAGTTTCGCGCCGATCGCCTCGAGCGCTTCCGCCGAGAAATTCTTGGCGCTCGAGCCGGTCAATTTGCCTTCGGCGTCGACTTTGAACCAGACGATCCCCTTGGCTCCGAATTGTTCGGCCGTCCACGTCGTCAGGTTGTCGATATCTTTGCGGCTGAACTTGTCGGCGGCGTTTTTGACGTTGATTCCGCGAACGCGTCCGCCCTTGCTTTCCGCGACCGAACGAAAGACCTTAAAGTCTACCGTCTTCGCGATTTCGGTAACGTCTTTGAGTTCCATGCCAAACCGCAAATCGGGCGCGTCATGACCGAAGCGTTCCATCGCCTCGTCGTAGGTGACGCGCGGAATCGGGAGCGCGATTTCCTTCCCTTTGACGTCTTTCATTAGCCGCGCGACCAGTCGGCTAATCAGGTCGATAATATCTTCCATATCGACAAACGACATCTCGACGTCGAGTTGCGTGAATTCCGGCTGTCGGTCGGCGCGCAGGTCTTCGTCGCGGAAACAGCGCGCCACCTGGACGTAGCGGTCGTATCCGGCGATCATAAGGAGCTGCTTGTAGAGTTGCGGCGATTGAGGCAGCGCGTAGAAGGCGCCTCGGGTGATCCGGCTTGGCACGAGATAGTCGCGCGCGCCTTCCGGGGTGCTCTTGCCGAGGACGGGCGTTTCGACTTCGAGGAAACCGTTTTCGTCGAAGTAGTCTCGCAACGTCTTGGTAATTCGGTGTCTAAGCGCGAGGACGCGCTGCATTTCCGGACGACGCAAGTCGAGATAACGATACTTGAGCCGCATCTCTTCCGACGGAATCTCGGGCGCGGAAGGAAGGAACGGAACAGGTTTCGAACGGTTGAAAACGACGAGTTTGGTCGCTTTGATTTCAATTTCGCCCGTGGCCATGTCGGGATTGATCAGTCCGTCCGGACGCGCGAGAACTTCGCCCGTGATCTGAACGACGTCTTCGTTGTGAATCGTCTTGACAAGTTCGAAGAGTTCCGCGTCTTCGGAGACGTTGAAGACCGTCTGCGTCTTGCCGTAACGGTCGCGAAGATTGACAAAAAACACTCCGCTGTGGTCGCGCGCGGAGTCGACCCAACCGCATAGCGACACAGTTTCGCCTACGTTCGCGCGGCGCAACTCGCCGCAAGTTTTAGTTCGAAACACCCTTAGGTTCCTTATCTTTTAATTGATTGCGCGACGCCGACGTTCCGAGAGAACGTCGCAAAAACGCCGTTTCCCTATTGTAGAACAAAACCCCCGTTCGACTAGCGCCCTGTCCGACTCTTTGCGAAAAACGTCGCGATAGCGATCCGCTCAAAGCTCGCCCGACGCCGAAGCGCTTTCTTGGTCGCGATCATGGTCATGGTCGTGATCATGGTCGTGATCATGATCAAGGTCATGATCATGGTCGCGCTCGTGAACATGGTCGCGCATATGGCGATTGGTTTCTTCGACGCGGCGCCGAAACTCTTCAACCTTTTCTTTTAATTCGGCAAGTCCTCCGTTCTCGAGCCTCTCTATTTCCTTGCGGAGATCGTTGATTACTCGCCGACTTTCTTCTTCCTCGAGAGGACGGTTCCTAAAAGAAACGCTCTTCTTCAACATCGCGACGATGGATTCGTAGACGAGAGGGTAGCGGTCGGGCGTCGCGAGATAATCGAGAACGAGCGCGAGGAATTCCTTTTCGGAGGCGGGATCAAGTCGGTACGTTTCCAGAAAAACTTCGGCGTTTTGGGCGACGTCGTTCGCGCCGTCGTATTCGTATTCGACTTTTTTCGCGCCGATTTTTCCGTTTTCGTCGACCCAGCGCGGCTCGTCTTTCGCCAGTCCGCGTTCTTTGACGCGTTTGCAAAAGACCGACTCTCGTTCGACCGTCTTGTAATTGCAAAACCAAACGAACTTGGTCGTTTTTTCGAGCCCCGAATCGAGATCGAAACTAGTTTTCTCCCCGCGTTTGAACATGAACGCGTAACCGGCGAAAAGAACAAGGATAAGCGTTACGACAAAAACGACGAGGATCGCGTTGGACGATTTCGTCTCTCCGGATGCGTTGGGTTCGGACATGGCGACAAGGTTCCTTTTGGAAAGAGTCAACTACTCGGCGCGTTTTTCGCGCCGTTCCGTTAGTTTACTCCAAGGCGCGGACATAACAAGCGGCGTCGACCGTTTTCGGAACGACTCGAGATCGTCGGAATCTGATGGAAAAACGCTCCGAATATCGACGTTTTTTTGTGAAAAAACGTTTTCGCTCTTTTACGCGCGCGGCTCGAGCGCTATAATGACCCCGCGTTTTGGAGCGCGGTTCCGAAACGTCGAATCGCAAGTTTTCGGCTCTGGCGCCGAACGTTGACCCCGCGGCAGGAAGGAATATGCTGGAAAAACGGAAAAGGAAATCGGCGAGCGAGCCGATAGACGACGAAACGCTCAACCGAGCGCGTCGGCGCAAAACCAACGCGAACGAAGAAGACAAACTTGCGTCGACGCCAAACGACGCGCCTGCGGTCGACGAAGCGGAGCTGTTGACGGAAAATTTCTTTATGGCGTACATGGAACGATATATGAACGACAATCTGTACGAAAACGAACCGCGACGGGAGCGTTTCTTTTTTCCCGACGAAGACGCGACGACGGAAGAAGACGATTTTGACGACGATTTCGACGAAGACTTCGAAGAACTTTCCGACGACGAATTTGCCGAACTCATCGACGGTCCCGCAGGCTCCGAAATCGGCGGCGCGGGTTTAGAAGAAACCGACGAAAGTTGCAAGAACATCGCGGAATCAGAAGACGAGGAATGGGACAGTCTCGACGCCGAGGAAAACGTCTTTGAAGAAGACTGACGATTAACGTCTATTCGACGGCGAACTCTTGGTTCGCGCTCTCGCGCGGAGAAGAAATATCCGCTCTCGTTGGTCGCTTTCGCGAAAAAAAACAACAAGCGCGAAGCGCGGAATTAAAGTTGCAAGCGGCGACGACCGCGACGTTAATTCTTCGAGATATGATTGACCGCGGCGTCTTATCTCGAAAGGCGCCGAAAAGAATCGACGGCGTCCGGCTTGCGTAACGCGCAAAAGGCTCCTTTCGCGAATAACGAAGGAGCGTTTTGCATTTTTAAAGGAAAGACGGCGGTTTAAAAAATCGTCGCCAAAGTTTATATAAAAATCGCGACCATTACGAGTCCGTAGACGATCAGCGCGGCAAAAAGCGCGAAAATTACAAACATAATCGCGCCGACCGCGCGAGCGAGCGCGCGCCATCCCGCCGCTATCAAACCGAGAAAGAAACCGAGCATGGCGCCTAACGGTCCCAAAAAGAGCCCTCCGAGGATCGTGAAGAACAGGAGCTTCAACGCGGCTCCTTCAGAACTCGAGACCGCCGCTTGCGGCGCCGGACGCCCCGACCCGTCCGTCGTCGCGAAAGGATCGACGACCGCCGGGGCGGGCGCGACGTTCGACCGACTCGTCATCGAGAAAATTCCCCTGACGCCAAGCGCCAAAATGAGGAACGCGGTCAGCGCGAATCCAAGCGAAGCGATAATCGCGAGCGTCTTTGGCGCGGCGATCGCCGTCAACGGGTTGGCGGCGTCCTCGTTTTTCACGAACGCGTCGATTCTCGCGTCGAGCGCGCCGTCAATCTTGACGCGCTCCGGGATTTCCAGACCTTCGACGATTTCGTCGAACGCCCTCTCGAGTTCGTCGGGACTCGCGGTCGCGGAAAGAGGATCAAGAGCGACGCGTTTCGCCTGCTCCGCGATCGATTCGTCGGTCTGCGCGGCAAGATCGTCGAGAATCCCGAAATCGACGTCGGCGACGGACGCGTTCTCGGGATCGTAGCCGAGCGCCTCGCTCGTTTCCACCCGTCGCGCGAGTCGGTCGCGTTCGGAAAGCGCGCGAACAAGTTCGAGTTCGTAGCGCGCCAGCCCGTCGCGCAAGGCGCTCGTCTGACGACCGAGCGAAAGAGCTTCCTGCAACCGCGCGAACGCGACGACCGCCGACGGATTCTTGGCGGCTTCGCCCGACAGACTTCCCCGAACCAAATCTTTTTCGAGCGATTCCCGCTCGTCTGCGGACAGCTTGTCGAGCGCGTCCGCGGCCGCTTTGCGCGCCGTTTGTTCCTCGCTCTCGATTTTCTCGAGCCGTTTGACGATTTTCGCGCGACGCTCGGCGACCGGTTCGATCTTTTTGTCAAACTCTTGAAGTTCAAGTTTCAGCCCGGTCGGCTTTTTCGTCCAAAACGAGGTCGGCGACCAGCCGAACTTCGGCGCGGCGAAAACAAGAACCGCCAACGCGCCAAGAATGGCGAGCAACGCGAACAGGGTTGTCTTTTTCATAATGCGTCCTTAACGACTTGCGGGCGAAACGGTTGATAAAAAGGTCTTTGACGACGGCGTTAATCGTCGGAACCGGAAGCGTCGAGCAACGCTTTCTTCTCCTTGGGAAACAGCGCGAAAAACTCGCGCCATTTTGCCGCTCGTCGAAGGATGACGCGACCTTTGTCAAGAAGTTTCCGCTCGACGATCTTGCCGAGCCACGCCTCGGCTTCGGCGTCCGTCGTCCCTCGAAACGTCGGCGCTTTCCGACAGACGACCCACAGCAACTCGTTGAGCGCGTCGCAGGCCTCGTCGATCGAGACGGAGTAACCGCGCGAGCTGTCGGCGTATTCTTTGAGCCGCCGCTCGATTTTCGCGCGGAATTTTCGCTCCATAATCAGGCTCAAATCTAGCAGAGCGGCGTTGAGGTCGCGGGAGTCGCCCGATTTGAGACTCGCCGCGATTCGAACGAGCGCGTCGCAAGAGCCCGGTCGCGTTTCATTTTCCATAACGATTCGCCGTCGCTCATTAATCCCAGTAGGAATCGAGTTCGGACGACCGATTCTCGGGCGCGACGACGTCGGACGGGTTGAGTTCGTCGTTTTTCGCCGTCGCTTCTTCCTCGTAGGAATCGGCGATGGCGTTGAGCTCGTCGATTTGATCCTGAATGGTCGCGAGCGCTTTGCCCGACTTGCCCGCCGCGATTCCCTGAACGTCGGCCTCCATCGTCGCGAGCTCCGCGTTGATTTCCGCAAGATCTTTGGCTGCTTCCAGTTCTCGGACGCGCCCTTCCATTTTAGCGAGTTCGAGTTCCATCTGACCTTTTTTCTCGACGATTTGGGCGGAAACCTCGCGCATACGGTCGATCGTCTCCCTCTTTTCGTTCGCGGTCTTCTCCTTTAATTTGAGCGAGTCGACCCATTTTTCAAGGATCGAATAGACCTCCGCGCCTTCGATCGTCTTGCCGTTAAAGGAGAGCGACGCGTTCTTTTGCTCGTCCGTTAATTGTAAGCTTTCGCTCGGCTTGGGCAATCCTTGCTCTTTCGCGGCCGCGCACAATTTGTTAATCGCCTCTTTAATTTGGTCGACCTGTTCCCGATCGCGTTCCCACGCGTACTCCAGTTTGCGCGCTTTGACGTTGTACGAGCGCGCCTTCTCGTCAAGATTCGAGATTTCGTTCTTAAGATCGGAAATCGATTTGTCGACGCGAGCGGACGCGGTCGCGCGTTCGACCTGCGTTTTGAGTTCGCGCGTCTTTTCCGAGAAAAAGCCGAATTGCCAGACGGCGATTCCGCCGACGATCGCCACGAGCCCTATCGTAGCCAAAACGCTCTTTATCATCGTTTCTGTTCCTATTTCTTCGTTGTTAAGACTATTTCACCACGACGCCCTCACAGCCCCGCGCAAAATAACAGAGCGGATTCCCCGATTTTATCGAGCGCGTAACACGCTATGGGAAATTGAACGAGCAACGCGACTCCGACCGCAAGCGCCGCGCGGTTGACGTAAGCCAGGCGCCGCTCCCACTTTTGCGCTGCTAGAACGCGCCGCGTCGTCGTCGACGCGCACCGTCCGGCGATTGCGTTCCAGTTTTCGCGCAGATAGTCGTCGATCGGGTTTGCAGTCGTTTTTGTCGTCATATTCGCTCCTTTACGCCGTCGTTTTAACTCCGCGCCAACGCTTTGCGCGCGGCTCTAGTTCATTAAGACGACGCCAACTTGACGGGAAATAGAAAAATTTTCGTTTTTTGACTAAACGCAAAAAGGAAGGGAAACCGTCGCGAATTCCTATTTCGTCGACGCGGAGAATCGCGACGGTCTTAAATGTTTTTGCCGAAAAAAACATGACCAAACGGCAAATCCGACGACGATCGCCGCGAGTCCAGTTACGACCGACGTCTTTTTGTTCATCCCCTTGTTTCTCGTTGTTTTTACCGCCTTTAACGGACTCAGTTCTCCAACGACGTCTCGACGTTCGACGCGATCTTGGAAGCGACGACGCGCCCGACGAAAAGGATCGTTAGGATTCCGTTCGCCTCAAATACAAAAACAGCCGCGCGATACCAAGACGGTATGGCGCGGCCGCGTGTCTCCCGAGCTGGGTTAATGTCTCGGACTCATTCGCTCAAAATTTGTTCGGTGAGCGTTTCGACCGTATCGTCGGTCTTTTCCGGCTCGTAGTTTTCGAGGTCCTCTTGAGCCTTTTCGACTTCTTCAAGCTCGGCGGCTCTGGCGTCGGCCTGTTCGAGAAGTCGCGCGCTCAATTCAAGTTCGGAAGCGTTGAAATAGCTTTGAACCGGATTGTTGCGCGAGATCTGCTTGGTCTTCGCGGCGAGCTCTTCCATAGTCAACCCGTTTTCCGCGCTCCAAACCGCGGCTTGAACCGCGTTTTGATCGAGTTCCTCGTCGCCAAGCATCGAGCAGAGAACTTGCGTCGTTTTGTTGCCGGTGTACGAGTCGATCGGAACGATCGTATATTTGACGGTGGATCGAGGCTCTTTTTTACCGTGTTCGAGGCATACGGTGCGAACCGATTGCTTGTGCGTTTTATTCGGCGCGATCGAGAACATTCCGCCGCCGCCGCGACCGCCCATGCCGCCCATCATGCCGCCCATGCCGCCGCGACCGCCCATGCCGCCGCCGATCGACTGATTGCCGCCGCGCTGATTGCCGCCCATACCGCCGTTATTGCGGTTGTTGCGACCTCCGTTTCCCGCGCCGCCGAACATATCGCCGCCTAACCCGCCGCCGGGCATGCCTCCCTGCATACCGCCCATGCCGCCCATGCCGCCCATACCGCCGCGACCGCCCATCATTCCGGGCTGAGCGACGACCGGAACTCCCGCAAACGCGGAGGGCATATCGACTACGATCTCTTTGTCGGTCTTATTGGTGACGGACAAACTGCTTTGGAGCGAGTTTTTCGGAATCAATTTGACTTCGACAAGCCCCTTGTCGATGGCGTCGAACAATTCGACGGCTTTCGATTCGTCGACTTTAGTTTCCGTCGCTTTTTCCGCGGCGCCAACAACGCCGACTGCCGACAGGGCGACAGCCAGCGACAATAGTAAGTGGAACATGCCCGATTTCATCTGTTTCCTCCGCGTATGCGACAAAGTTTTCGACGAATATCCCAACGTGGGTTAAAGCCTAGGTTGACGCGGGACTCGCCCGCAAAGCCGTTAAAACGCGAATGAGTCGCCTAAAACAAGCTCTATCTAACAATGATAATCTAACGCTTTCGAAACGTCTACTACCAAATTACCTAAAATAGCACTTTTTTTGAAATTTTTGAAAAAATCTGTCGTTTGCGACAGTTTTGTCAATTATTAGACCGCGACTATTTCCGCCGTTTATTTCGCGTCGCAAGCGCGTAGATATTCGTCTCTGGAAAAGACAAGACTCAAGTAGCTTTGCTTAACGGAGTCGCGCAAACCGAGCTTTCGCGCGAGGCTCAGGACGATCGCCTTGGCGGCGTCAAAATCGATCTTTTCAGCCGTCGTTTCGAGTTCCGTGAAGAACCCGAGCCCCTCGACGCGGTCGAGCGTGATCTCGAAGGAACGCCCCTCGAAGACAGCGCGAACCCGTCGGCGCGTCTTGACGACTTCTCCGTAAGGCAAGAATCCGAGCCGATCGTAGAATTTAATCCAGTCGGCGCGCGCCTGGTCGACGCGGCGAGTCGTCTCTTCGGTCGCGACCGGCGCTTCGTCGACGAGCGTTAATTCGATTTCCTCGCGCGTTTTCGTCTCGGAATCGAGTCTGGGACCTTTGAAGGTCGCCGCCAGGTAGTTTCCGCGTCGACGAATACGCAACGATTTGCCCCGGTTCGGAAACCCGAGCGCCTCGTTCGTGAAAAAAACGTCCGACTCCGTCGTCGGCGCGCCAAACTTGACGCCGAGCGACTCTTCCAACAGACGCTCGTAGGCGGTCGGGTCGTCGACGCGGTACTTGATTTCAATTTCAAGCATAGCGAATCAGAACAGAGTCGAGAATTGTTCGTTGACGCGCAGATCGCCGCAATTCAAGTAGCGGATGTCGGTGATTCCGAATTTCATCATCGCCAGTCTCGTCAGACCGACGCCAAAGGCGAATCCGCTGTATTCTTTCGAGTCGATCCCGCCATGACGCAAGACTTCCGGATGCACGAGTCCGCACGGAATCAATTCGATCCATCCGGAATTTTTGCACGTCGGACACCCCTTGCCGCCGCACAAAAGGCAGTTCAAATCGAGTTCAAAGCCGGGTTCGACGAACGGGAAATAACCGGGGCGAAGCCGAACTTTGACGTCGCGACGGAATACCTGGCTCAAAATCACGCGCATGACCGCGATAAGGTTCGCGACGGAAATATTTTTGTCCACGACGAGCCCTTCGCATTGATAAAACGTGTTTTCATGGCTCGGATCGATCGCTTCGTAACGGAAGCAACGCCCCGGAAAGATCGCGCGAATCGGCGCGCCGAACCGCTTGAGCGTTCGAACCTGGTTCGCGGAAGTGTGCGTGCGGAGAATCAGCTGGTTTTTTAGCCAGAAAGTGTCCTGCATATCGCGCGCGGGGTGGTCGCGAGGAATATTGAGCGCTTCAAAGCAGAAATATTCCGATTCGATTTCGGGACCGTACAAGACGGAAAAGCCCATGCCCTGGAAGACGTCTTCCAGTTCCATCTGAGCAAGCGTGATCGGATGAAGCGCGCCGAGCCGACGCCCTTTGCCCGGCGCCGTCAGGTCGAGATCGTTCGACTTATGACGCGCGGCGCCCGCCTTGAACTTTTCCGTCGCTTCCGCGATTTTTCGAGTCGCGAATTGTTTCAATTCGTTAAGCTTTTGACCAAAATCCTTCTTCTCTTCAGCCGTCATTTTGCCGAAGTCCGCATTTTTCGCCAACAGCGTGATTAAGCCCTTGCGGCCGAGAAAATCGATACGAATCTGCTCCGCCTGTTCCGCCGTCGTCGCCGTCTGCAACGCTTGAACCAGGCGTTCTCTAATGTCTTGCACGGAACCTACCCCTAATGGACGCTTGAATATACTTACGCGCGTTATGACAAACGCGTTCGCGTATTATATCCCTTTCGCGCGCCGACGTCAATCGGTCGGCGACTCGAACCGGGAGTCCGACGTCGGACTAGCGAACGATTTCCACGCCTTCGGGGGCCTCGATCTTCGCGTCGACCGTTCCGTCCGCGTTCTTTTGACAACGGACTTTTATCTGACCGTAAGGCGTCGGCACGGCTCCCTCGAACCAGTCGAGATCGCCTAAGAACGGCTTGACTCGCGCTTTCTTAAAGCCGGGCTCAAGCGGAGTCACGCCCATCACATGGGCGCTGATCCATGCGGCGGGACCGGACGCCCAGCCGTGACAGAGCGAGTGGCGCAAACCGATATAGCAATACGCGCCGCGGTCGCCGTGCAGACTCTCCAAGCCCTCGGGCGTCGCTTCGTCGATCCTGCCCGCGTTTTCAAGCCAGTCGAGATCAAAATCTTCCCAGAAGGTCGTGGCGCCGCGATCGATCATCGCGCCCCAGTAATCGCGCGCGACGTCGAGCGCGACTTGATCTTTGCCGCCTTTGGAGAGCGCTTCGAGCATATAGTAACCGTAGAACGTGGAGAACCCTTTCGGACCGCCCTTGGCGACGACGTCGACGTTCGATTCTCCGTCTTTTTGAATATCAGCAAGTTCAAGAAGCGCCGCCGCCTGCTTATTGCCGACGTTCGACGGCTTGTACGAACGAACTTTCCCGGCGACGTCGCGCGCGAGTTTTTCGGTTTCCTCGTCGCCGACGACTCGCGCCATTTCGGCGACGCGGTCAAAACCGAGCGCGAACATCGCGTGAGTGCCCGAGTTAAGCGCGTCCGGTTTGTCGGCGGTCGGCCAGTCGAGGAACGGAGACGGGAACCTTGCCTTGCCGTTCTCGTCAATATAAGGCAGAAGCTGTTGAACGAGTCCTTTGACGTAATCCCACTGTTCTTCGACAAGTTTGGGATCGCCGGTGTGGCGATAGATATCGCCGATCGTAATGAGCCACCAGAGCGAATAGTTCGGCATGCCGTTCATCCATTTAGGGAGCGGCCACGTCTCGCGCGCGTAGTAGCCGAGCGTGTCGCGCAGGACTTTCGAATCGCCGTAGACGCGCAACGCCGTCATCGTTTGGGGCGTGAAGTCGCCGTACCAAACAAGCCGGTCGCGTTTCGCGCCCTCGAAGACGTACTGCTGCATCGTCAGAAGCATGGTGCGCGCGGAAACGTCCCAGACTTTGTTGAGGCGTTCGTCGGAGCATTTGAACCGACCAAGACGCGGAACGTCGCGATAAATGAAAATCGCGCGCGCGGAGTCGAAAATGATCTTCGCGTCGTCGTCAACCAGGTCGATCCGAACGAACCGAAACGCCGATTCTCCGCATTCGACCGCGCCAAGCCACGGAACCGTAATAATTTGATCGCGCGTCGAATGTTCGTTGACGGCGCCTTTTTCGCCGACGGTCGAATTCGCTTCGTCGACCGATTCGCCGAAGCGAATCCGCAGGCGAACGGTGCGTCCGACGCTGTTTTTACTTGGCGTCAAGTCGCGCGCCTCGACGCGGAAACCGCCGTGAATCTCGCAACCGAAGTCAAGCAGAACGTATCCGCCTTTGCTCAAAACGCAAGCCTGTTTTTCGTCGCCCATAATCGACGTCGACGTCTGACCGAGAACAGGTTTGAGCAGGAACTCGGGGTTTTTAACGCCCGTTTCCGAAACGGAGACGATCCGTTTGGCATAAAGGTATTGGCGAACGCGCTGATCCTGAACGGCGTTCGGCGCCAAGTCGTCCGCGAATCCTTCGGGTAGAGCGACCGCTTTTTCCGGCTCCACCGATTGAGCGAAAAGATTAGGCGCGCAGAACGCGCCCGTCGTCAGCGCGGCAAACGCGCACAAACGCGCGAAAGTCAACGATAGTTTCATAGGTTAAAACTCCCGGATTAAAGGGCGAACAATCGACGCGGCGTCCGATTGCCGACGTCGAAACGCATTACCGAATAGACGCATTATACAAGATGAAAAAGGCGTTGGGGAATTTTTTTAAATGAATTGGGATTTTTTTGCGGAAAAGGCGTCGAGGAAGTCGCGCGGAGCCGACGCGAAAAAACAGCGGTTGTCTATTGCCGAAGAATGGAAATCGGCGTATAATGCGAGCAGAAAGGATTATTCGTTATGACGCCGGCCAAAGCTGAAATTGAAAATTCGTTGGTTTCGCAATCTGACGTCGCCGCAGGACTCGTCAACGCGATCTTTGCGAACGGCGAAAAGTTCGTTAGTCCGGAAGAGTTGGAGAACGCGCCGCTCGGCGGAACGTACGAGTCGGTCGGCGGTTTGCGGGGAATCTTGCGGGACGTCGCGAAATTCTTCGTTCGAGACGGAAAATGCGAATGCGTTTTCGCGTTCGAGGTTCAATCGTCGATCGACGTTTTTATGCCGGTCCGAGCGTTCGGGTACGACGGCGTTTTTTACAGAGATCAACTGGGAAACGAAACGCTGTGGGAACGTTACCAAATCGGAGTCGCGCGAGTCGCGCCGATTTTTACGACGATTCTCTACTTTGGAGATCGCCCTTGGCGCAAGAATCGAAGGCTTTCCGAACGAGCGACGATGAGCGCCGACGTCGCGCGCGTTCTAAAGCCTAGTTTCGTCGACTTCGAGATTCGCGTCGTCGATTTCGCCGGAATGACGGACGACGAACTGAAAAAATACCCGAGCGACATTCGAATCATCGCGGAATATTTTCGCGCCAGGCGACAAAAAACCGCCTACGCGCCGTCGCTGATAAAAATCGTTCACAAACGCGAGTTGCTTTACTTTATGGAACACGTCGTCGCCGATAGTCGCTTCGCGTACGACGTCGTTATGCAGGGTTACGAAAAGGAGCCGGAGTATATGTGCGAGTTATTGGATCGAATCGTCTCGAAAGAACATGAAAAAGCGCGCGAGGAAGGGCGCGAAGAAGGACGCGAAGAAGGACGCGAAGAAGGACGCGAAGAAGGACGCCTTGAAACTTTGAAAAAAAGCGCGGCCAATATGCGCGCCGAAGGATTGGACGACAAAACTATCGCGAGGTTCTTAGACGTCGACGTCGCCGACGTTAAAATCTGGCTCGATTCGGACGACAAATAAGCGTCGCTCGAATCTCCTTCGCGCGGTTAAACCTCCGCGCGACGATTCAATCGCACAGATCCGTCAACCGAGACTCCGGTTTTGACAAAAGTCGTCCAGTAATCGCTCCCAATTTAACGCGGCGCGCTTCGGCGCGTTGTCCGCGCGCGATTCTTTTGGAGCGCGAATCGTCAGGAACGACGAAACGACGTCGATCGTTTTGAGCGTCAACGGAACGATTGGGGAAATAATCAAAGAACTTAAAGGCGTCCTTTGTTGCATGACGAGTCATTCTCTTTCGGGAACCTACGCGAAAACGCTCGACGCCGCCGTTAAAGAGATCAGGACTGATAATGGACGGAGGAAGAATTATATTTCGCTCGAATTTCTATTTGCCGGATCGCGAATAAAGAGGGAGAGAAACGGGAGAGGAAACCGGGAAAGAAACAGGAAAGGAAGTAGGGAACTCTCGCGACCACGATTTCTCAGGTCAGACGGTGTAAAAGAAGAACAACCGATAAAACGATTCTTGACATTCTCGGCATAGGTCTAAAACATCTCGACGGGATATCCCGGATGATTGAAAACAATCCCGATATGAATAATTGGGAAATTGCCAAGGCGATTCTTGAGAACCGCGCGAAGCGACGGGCGGTCTCGCCAACCTCCCGTCTTCTATCGCGTCGGAAATTCAAAGGATCGTCGCGTCGCCGTCTGTCGCGCGTCCTCTGAGAGCCGCGAGAAAACGCGCGACTTTATCGGGAAAGCGTCGTTTTTCCGCAACTATTTGAAAAGGAACGACGGCAAGTCGATCGTACCCGGTTCCGCTTGGAAAATAGTCATCACCTTTTCCCAGCTAGGATGACTAAAGCCTTCGAGGAACCACGCTTCCCATGCCGTATCGTAGGGTTTGAGCTTTTGGTTTTCCGACCATTGCGGCGTAGTTTCCTCGCAGGTAAGCAGGTTCACAAATCCCCAGAGATCGCCTTGTCTGGCGTTTCCATAGCTATCAATTTCATCCCATTTGCAGGGGGTAATAACGCGACCGGCGGTATCGACGACCCCGCTTTTCTCCCCCTCGTCTACCCTGATAAAATAGTAGGTGTTTTTCAGCCTTCCTTTAGCCGTTATCCTGCCGTATTCTTCCGCCTGATCCCAGTAATAATACTCGCCGTCGGGAAAGTCGTTAAACGTGAATCCCGTTCCCATCTCCTCGCAGTAGTCCCATTGCGGGAAGAACGCGACCAGCTCCTTAATTCCAAATAAGTCGCTCCCGTCGCTTCTCAAAAGCCCCGTTTTTCCGCCCCCTTCGATAAAACAGCTGCTTTCGTATTCGTATTCGTCCGGCGGGTCTCCGTCCTCCGTTTTACCGGAATGCGACATAAAGTTATTCCAATCTACACAACCTTCCCACCGATACTCCGGCAGCGAGCGCAGAATATCCCGCGCTTCCATTAAAGCGAAGCCAAGCAAATTCTCGCCTTGCCACTCGTTGGGATCGTTGATTCTCGGATCGTCAATACCCAGTTTGACGCCCCAGACGTCGTCAAAGGGACTGCCTTCGACCAACACGCTGTCTCCGGTATTGTCCAGGAATTCAAACAATTCCGGGTTCTGCGCGAATTTTGCCAGGTTGCCCTTCAGGACGATCCAATATTTTTCGCGATCCCATAACTCGGAGTCAAAATATCGAACTTCGCGACCAAGAGCCTTATAATCTTTCGGGTTGTCGGCGTCCATTATTCTTTTCTGGGTATCGTAATCTCCGAATAATTCGGCCTTGCTCGCCATCATATATTGCTCGGTCGTGTGATACTCTTCCCCCGACAATTTAAACCGACAGTCGTACCACTGGCTGAAACACGCTTTCGTCATTTTCTTCGGATTGGGCGTATGGCCCCAGAAGGCTACGACGTTTAGTTTTTCGCCCGCGTTATATCGTTCGACAATAGATTTTCTTGTATATTTCATGATTTCTTTTCCTCTGTTCTCAGTTTCATTAGAATTTGACCGAGACGATTTTCGCCTTCCCAAGTAATGAGATTGACTCCCCAGAACTCGTCTTTTTTTCCGCCGTTTATCAGTTTCCGATTGCCCGTCGCGATCAGCTTGGCCAACAGTTCGGGATGTTGTTGGAATTTCAGACGGACGACGTTTTCCATGACGTCCGTTTTGCGAGCTTCCCACTCGGGAGATCCCGGATCCGCGCCATACCTCTTCTTCACTTTGTCGAGACCCGTTCTGGAAATCGCCTTCCTTTCCGACGGATCGTCGATTTTCGACGCCAGAAACGCGGACGTCGCGCAAGGGTACGCGACGCCTTCATACGACGTCTCGGCGGGAAAGTCGTTCGACAAAAAGGCGTGTTCGTCTTTGAACTGCAAGATTTCTTCCGGGTAGTCCTCCCGTCTCAATTCGCGCAACAGGGGAACGACGTCCGGATGGAGCATATCGGCTACGGCGTCAATATCGAACAGGCTCTCTCTGATTCTGGTGGAGCTTACTCCGTCTATTCCGTCCGGAGGATCGACCCGAACAAACGCGTCGCGATATTTCGCCAAATGCTCGCGACGGGAAATCTCCTCGTCCAGACCTCCGTCGCCTCTTGCGTAAAGAATGCAGCGGAAGCGGTCGAAGAAATCGCTTTTCCCCGCGAAGCCGTCGAGAAGCGCCAGCTTGTCGGCTCCGGCGACATAATAGACGCCTGCGCCGGGGTATCTGTCTTGTATAAGGTTCATCGTTCCGACGTCGTCGGAAAACGGGTCGTTCATCGCTTCGACGAAGACCTGAATTCTGGAGTCGGAAGCGATCGTCGCTTTGAGAGCCTGAACGCGCAAGTCGTTTGAAAGACAAAGATTGCTTTGTCCGATCTTCCTCATCTTCCTTTTCAGATACGGATAACTGACCGGAATCATAAATCCTTTTTCCGCGTTTACCGAGTCCAAAGCCGTTAGCATGATTTTCAGATGCGCGATTGTCGGCGGATTAAAAGAACCGCCCATTACCACAATATTCATTGATAGTTTCCTCCCCCGCGTTTTCCCTGTTTTTCAACTTTTCCCTTTTCCCAACAGAAAGATTTCTTTCGAACGACCCGCTATCAAAAAGAATCGAGCGCTAACGTCCGCAAGCCGAAATCGAGCCTTTCATTATAACGGTTTGACCGACTTTTGCAAGCGCTTCCAGACCATTTTCTTGTAAAAAACTTGCGTCGCGTTGAGACGGAGGAACTTGAGAACGCCTTCATCCTTGCGGCGACGCCTCGATTAGCAGTTGATCCTCTACTATATCGGTCGTTTTACGCGTTCGTTCCCACAACGCGCTAAGTTGTCAAAATTTACGCGCGATCGCGCGACGGGAAGTCGGTTTTGTCCTTACCGGAAACGCCTTTGCGAATATGTTGTTCCAGACTGGAACGTTCTCCCGAGAATTGCGCGGAGGCGTTTGACCGCCGCCGCGATAATTTTAAGACCGATTGAAGAGCGTTCGTAAAGAACGCCGCCGAACGCTGTTCCAATCGACGGCGATTTGCGAAAGACTACGCCCCGCGTTCGGCTTCCATCGCTTTGAGCGTGGCGCCGACGTTTTCAATAAGTTCGTCCACTTCCCAGTCGTTTTCGAAACCGACGATATAGACGTCGGCGACTTGCGCGCGAACAACCTTGTCGACGGAGCGTTTTCTCACTTCGAGCTCTTTCATCGAGCCTTCGCCGACGAGCTTCATGCAGACGACGCCCATTCCGGCGTCTTGAGCCTTTTGCGCGGCGGCGACATTGTCCTCAAACGATCCGTCCATTCGCGTGTTTTCGGAATTCAGACGAATATGAACGGCGTCGTTCCACGGATTGGCGACCCCCGTTTGCAGCGCGACGAGCGAATGAGAAGTCATGCCGTGTCCGCGAATGAGGCCTTGCTCCTTGCATTTTTCAAGATCGTCCATGTATCGTTTGCAGTCGTCGGGCCAGTCGGGCTTGGTCATGCAATGCAGCTGGAGCAGATCGATATAATCCATTTTCAGTTCGGTAAGAAACCGCTTGACGACGTCGACGGCGCTCGGACCGTCGGCGGGCGTCGACATTTTCGTGCAAAGAACGTAACTGTCCCGCGGTTTGCTCCTTAACGTCGTGGAAATAATCTCGTGCGTGCCGTAGGAATCGGCGCAGTCGTAAAAACGGAGCCCGGAGTCGTAACAATGTTCGATAAGAGCGACGCCCTTTTTGCGATCCATACGCGTCAACTGAGACGAATGATTGTATCCGATCATTCCGGTTCCCATGCCAATGCGCGAAGTTTCGACGTCGCCAAACAATTTGACGCGTCCGACAGGATCGGTCGAAAAGGGATTTTTCGGCTCCTTTTTCGCTTCGTCCGCGGCGTTCGCGGACAGACCGCTTGCTCCTATCGCCGCGCCGCTCAAACCCGCGAGAGTCGTCTTCAAAAAATCGCGTCGTTTAATATCCATTTGAGTTTTCCTCTTTAAAAAATCAGATTTGAGAGCCTTCCGACGGACGCAGGAACAAATTCCGAATTCGCGTGGCGGTGCGCGCGTATTGCGGATCCTGACTCATCTTCTTCCATTCCGGATGCCGGCCAAATTTGCCCCAACCTTCGCGGCGCGCTTCGTCGTTTTCAAAGCTAAGCATATAGGTGATGTTGGGGATCCACGAACCCAAAATGGTCGTTCCCATAAAGACGGGGTTCATGCCGCAACTTTTGAAGACTTCGAGTTCGCCCGATTCGAACATTCGCACTTTGGCAAAGTTTCGTTCGTAATTGGGAGAATTATAGACGCGAAGTTGCAACAATCTCTCTTTGTTCAGGTACGGAACGGTAATTCGAGGCTGAGCGTCGACCGATTGCAACAGCGTCATTTCCTGGTCGACGTACTGCAAATCGTCCGCTTGGTTGAACAGCGTGAAACCGTCGGCGACGCGCTTCTGGAGGTTCAGAATAGCGTCTGCGGAATCGCTTTCCTGGACGACAAAGACGGCGGAGTCGAATTTGTCGGCTTCGTAACCGCGATCCCCCTTCATGAGTTCCGTATCGACGTAAAAAACGCCGACTTTGTCAAATCCCAGCTTGTTGCGATCCGGGATCAGACGCGAATCGAAAACGCCCAGCAGCTCGTCTCGCTTGGCGACCGATTGAGCCGCGTACGTTTCCAAAAGGATGAAGCTCGGTTGATCGTCGGAAGAGTTCCCTCCCGTTCGGTTTGTTCTTCGCGCTCCGGGAACTACGATATCTCCCTTCGCCGTTTGAGTCGCCGCGATCGCGCCGAGCGCCGCCGCAACCTTAAAAAAATTTCGTCGAAACATTGTTTCCTCCCAAAATTACCTTGCCTTATACCGTTCCCATTACTTAGCGTCTCTCTCCTCCGAAAAGTTATGCTCTCGCGACGGAAAAGGCGTCGCGACCCGATCGTCGGACGAAAAAGGAGTCGCCGTAGCGCGTTAAACTGATTCAAACGGGAACGAATTCAAAGAAGCGCGCGCCAGTCATTGTAACGGGTCGCGACGTTCCTTTCAAGCGCGCGCCGAATATTTCGACAAATAACGTTAACTCGTTCTGGTTTCGCGCCCGAAAATCACACGGTCCGCCTCCGCTTAAAAATTCAAATTTTTCCCGAATCAAGTTGACTCGAGTTTCTTGTCGGTTAATCTTTAAAGGGTCGACGGTGCTTGTCGTCGACTTTTGAATCAAACAACGGGAGACAGCGATGACAAAGCGCGCGTTTTTTAAAGTACTGTCGACGCCGACGTTTGCGGCGATTATTTTGTCCATTTCTCAAGCGATCGCGCAAGGCGCGGCGCTGAAGACGTTTTACGTCGCGCCAAACGGAAACGACTCCTGGACGGGAACTTCCGCCGACGCGTCCGGCCCCGACGGACCGTTCGCGACGCTCGAACGCGCGCGCGACGCCGTTCGAGAGTTCAAGAAGACGCTCGACGCGGACGCGGTCGGGGAGATCGTCGTATCGGTCGCTCCAGGCGTTTACGAGTTGAACAAACAGTTCGAGATGACGGGCGACGATTCCGGAACCGCAAACGCGAGGGTTCGTTGGGAATCGGACGTCGATTCGCCCGCGACGCTCGTCGGGGGCAAATATCTCGCGGGCGCAAAGAAACTCGACGACGCGGCGATTCTCGCGCGACTCAAAGAGGACGTTCGCGATAAAATAATCGCGTTCGATCTTAAAGCGAACGGAATCGAAGATTTGGGAACGCCCGACAAGGGTCCGGAACTGTTCTTCCAAGGGGAGGCGACGCGCGTCGCGCGCTACCCGAACAAGGGATTCATTAAGATAACGGATCTCCTTCGCGACGGAACCAACGAGACCGATATTCGCGGTACCAAAGGAATCAAAGAGGGCAAATTCTTCTTCGCCGAAGACGAGCCGACGACGTGGGACGACGAGTCGGAAATCTGGGTCGACGGGTACTGGTTCTGGGACTGGTCGAATCAGAAACACAAGGTCGCTTCGATCGACGCCGAGAGGAAACTCATGACGCTCGCCGAACCATGGCATCATTACGGATATCGAGTTGGACAGTGGTTTTACGCGTTCAACGTTCTTCGCGAGCTCGACGCGCCGGGCGAATATTATATCGATCGCGAAAAGAAAGCGCTGTACTTCTACCCGCCGAGCGAATCCTGGTACGACGGCGACTTCCTCCTGACGCAAACGCCGACGCTGCTTCGATTAAACGGGGTTTCCAACGTCGCTTGGTCGGGGTTCGATATGCTCGGCGCGCTTGGAACGGCGATTGTCGGATCCGGTTGCGTCAACGTCGCGCTTGCCGACTTGAACGTCTCTAATTGCGGCGGCGCGGGGATTTACGTCGACGGCGTTAAGTGCGTCGTTTCCGGATGCGAGCTTTGGAATCTTGGCGGGAGCGGAATTACCGTCGCCGGCGGCGACAGAAACCAATTAATCTCCGGAGAAAACGTTATTCGGGAAAATTACGTCCATAATTACGGACGAACGCAACGCATGTACGCGCCGGGCGTTACGACCAACGGCGTCGGCAATCGAATCGCGCATAATCTTGTCGAAGACGCCCCGCATATGGGCATGGGGTTCGGCGGCAACGATATCGTTATCGAATATAACGAAATAGCGGACGTTTGTCAGGAATCGAACGACGCCGGCGCTATTTATACCGGACGCAACTGGACGATGCGCGGCAACGTCTTGCGCGGCAACTATATGCATGATATCGTCGGCTTCGAAGGACGCGGTTGCGTCGGAATGTATCTCGACGATATGTTCTCGTCCGCGTCGATGGAAGGGAACTTATACGTCAACGTGACGCGCGCGTCGTTTATCGGCGGCGGACGCGACTGTAAAATCGTCGACAACGTTTATATCGACTGCAAGCCCGCGCTCCATATCGACGCGAGAGCGCTCGGCTGGTGCGCCGATCATGCCGACGGCTGGATTCAAGAGGCGAAGGAAAAAGGAACGATTTCCGGAATCAAGTACGATCAACCGCCGTATTCGACGCGGTATCCGGAACTCGCGTCGATTTTCGACGAGGGCAAGACTCCCAAAGCGCCCGAAGGAAACGTGATTAGCGGCAATATTTGCGTCGGAGGTTCCTGGGACGTCAACAAACAGGGTCAGTGGCAGGGCGATTCCGTGGAACCGGCGGCGCGACCATATTTAACGTTTGGAGACAATTACGTCGCCGACGAGGGAACCGATCCCGGCTTTGTCGACGCCGATCATGGCGACTATCGGCTCAAGCCCGATTCCGAGCTTGTCGCCAAAGGCTATAAGTCGCTGACCGACGAGCCGATGGGACTCGCGACCGAGCGTATGCGCGCCAAAGCCGCCGCCGTCCGAGCCAAAAAGGCGAAGTAGTCGCGAACGCGAGCGGCTGCCGACGAAGAGAGGGCGCTCGCGCCCCGCAATGAAGCGCGAACGACCAAGGGAACGTCGGATTATTTCTCGACGCGAATCACGCGGAACCCGACGTCGCGCGTCTTAAAGAATTCGGGGAACGCGCGAGACGTTTCCGACTTGGCGAATCGCGCGGGCGTCGTCCAGGAACCTCCGGCGGCGATCCTTTTGACCGCGACGCTTTCGCTTACCTTTTCGCCCGTTTCGACATTCACGACCGTTCTGTAGTCAAATCGCTCGCCGCTCGTCCATTCGGCGACGTTGCCTAACACGTCGCAAAGTCCGTAAGAATTCGGCTTATACGATCCGACGGGCGCGGAAACGCGGCTGGCGTCGTTCGCGTTCCAGTCGACGGGGCGCCAGGCGGGCAACGTTTCGACTCGTCCCGTCCAGCCAAACGGCGATATGAGCGCATGAGTCGAATCGGCGAGGTTCTCGCTCGCGGAATAATCCGCTTGAAGAGAGTCTTCGTCGGCGAACGCGCGCCATTCGGCGTAGGTCGGCAGGCGGTATTCGTCGCCCGTTTTTTCAGACAGCCACGCGCAAAACGCCTCGGCGTCTTTGTACGAAACGCGCGCGACGGGCTGTTTGGCGCGCGACAGGAGCCAGCCGCGTTCGCCGGGACTGAACTGAATGAAGTCGCCGTATTCAATCCCCGAGTCGAACGTCGGATTGAAAACCTTGTACTGTTCGTTGGTTACCTCGAATTTCCCGACGCTTGTCTTCGAGTCGGACATTTTCACGAATTCCATCCCGATCTCGTCGGACAACGAGACGGAAAACGTATCGCCGCCAGATTTGGCAAATTCGACGACCGGCTCTTCTTTGATTTCCGACGAAAACCTGACGCGCAACGGCGAGTTCGGCTCGGGATTAACGATCGCCGTATCGTCCGGATTGTCGTCAAGCTGTTCGGAACTTGGCGCGTAAAGCTTTCTGAGTTCCTCGCGTCTGGAAAATTGACTTTTGACGAGCGCGGGATTATCGCGGATCATCTCGCCCCAACTTCCGTTATACGGACAATTTAAATCGATCCACGCGATGATCTTATCCCACGATTCCGGATCGAGCTCGACGCCGAAATGTCCGCGTTGCAAAATTTGCGCGAGGAGCGTTGCGTCGGCATGGAAATCGCAAGCCGGATGAGTCGGCATCTGACTTTCTTTGGTGACCGTTCGGACGTATCGGCGCAACTGATAGTACGAATTGGAAATCGGCGACTTGGCCGCGATATAGTTGCCGTTGTCCAGAACGCATTTCGGCTCCGATTTGCGGAAGTCGGGTAAAATCGCGTCGTCAAACGTTTCGTGTTCGCGTCTCGTCGTCTTTAAGACGTCCTCTGAAACGCCGCCGCTCTTGATCAGTTCGGCGACTTTGGGCGAGTCCGGCCGATGACACTCGACGCAATATCGGTCGAGAATCGGCTGGATTTCGCGTTCGAAACCGTATCCGCGCGTCTCGCCGTAAAACGGCGTTATTTCCGCGGGGTCGATTTGAGAGGCGAGCGAACGCGGATTGGTCGTTCCGGTCGAGTTTTGCGGTTCGTGGCAGCCGACGCAGGAGACCGACTCGCCCGGTTGCGCGGTGATCCAGCTGCGCATGATCTGGAGCGCTTTTCCGTCTTTGTCGAGCGGTTGGAGGGCGATAGGGACGTACGCGGGAATCTTGAACGCGGCGGAACCGTCCTCGAGAACGGGCGCGGTTCCGATAATTCGTCTCGGATCCCAGGGACCGTCGAGCCCGACGCTGTAGGGTTCCGCGCCCATGCCCTGATAAGCGAATTGGTAACTAAAGACGCGCAACGCTTTGACTTCGCCGCGAGGAATCCCTTTAAGCCCCTCTCCTTCGTAAACGTCGGCGATGAAGACGTCGGCGGTCGGAGAGTTAAGATCGACGCGGTCGGCGATGATCGGTTGACGTTCGGTTTCGCGAATCGGGATCGGCTCCAAAAGCGCCGCGTCCGGATCAGTCAGGACTGGAACGATATTGTCGTAAATATCGGCGAGGCAAATTTCCCATGGAGTCTGCGCGGAACGCTTGCACGAAACGATAAAGAGTCTGTCGGAAATCGGGAACGGATGCAGGAATTTCGGCCAATTCTGCGCGATGGGCAGGTCGCACGCGATCGGTTCGACTTTTTTGCCGTAGCCCGGTATGCGCTGGACGGCGCCGGTCGCCTCTTTTCGCCCTTTGGCGGGGTCGAAAATTACCAAATCGCCCATGCGGTTGAGCTCGTGGTGGCCGGTGACGACGCCGACGAATTTTGAAGAATCGCCGGGCAACGGTCGCGCGGCGAAGCAGGAGTTCGGCCAGTAAGAGCCGGAACCGTAAAGTTCCGCCTGATTCGTGCCGTCCGGGTTCATGTGGAACATAATGCGCGAGAAGCAGTGCGGCAGATCGACGTATTCCCAACGCAGATACATGACGCGTCCGTTGTTCATGACGACGGGGTTCCAATCGTGATCCTGTTCGATCGTGAGCTGTCGAATCGAGCCGTCCAACTCCTTGATATAGAGGTTGCAGACGTGTCCGCTGCCGTTGATGCACGGCACGCCCGTCATGCTCGCGGTCGAGCAGAAAATAACGCGGTCGTCGGGAAGATAGCAACCGTCGTAGTTGTCGACGTCAGGGTCGTTAATGAGCGGGGCCAGCTCGGGCTTGTCCCGCGCGGCGTCGCCGTTTTCGTCGAGCGCGAGTTCCCATAACCGCCAGCGATTGGCATCAAGATCGGGAGACGAGAACATCACTTTCGACGCGTCGTAGTAGAGCTCCAAATCGCCGACAAATTCGCCCTTTTCCGGCTTATAGACGAGTTTGTTTTCTCCTTCAAGGAAATTGAAGCGGCGGAGTTCGTCGTCGTAGCCCGTTTTCGGGAGAACGGAGTTGCTATTGTAGTTTTCCGGCAAGCCCATTTGATTGGGATTGCGGCGAACGTATAGAAACGAGGAGAAATCCAGGTCGGGCGAGCTGAACATTACGAGCTGCTGAAGCGAATCGTAGTCGATTTGGATCGCGGCGATTTTTTCGTCGATTCCGTCTTCTTCGCCGTTGGCGATCGCTTCTTCAAGCGCCTGCGAACGTTCGCGTAGATTCGACAATAGCGCGAGCTGGTCTTCGTGTCGCGGTTCGTCTACTTCGTCGAGGTCGTCTTCGTAAGCGTCGAGCGCGCGTTGAATCGAATCGAAATTCGGAGCTACATAACGCGGTTTGACGCAATCATTTGGATCGATCGGTTTGCCGACTTGTTCGATCATGTTCGTTAAGAGCCGTTCGAAATTCGCTTTGTACGTTTCCGGCGCGGAATCGTAAATCGGATTGACGCGCCACCCGAACGCAAACGCCTTGGCGACGGGCTGACCGTCGACTTCGCTAAGACCGACCAGGAACGGATTTAAATGACCTTCCGCAGGCGCTTGCGCCAGCGTGGAAACATTCGAACCGTCCATGGAAAAAGTGTTAAACGCGGGGAACGCCGCGTTGGTAATCCACGCGATCCCGCGATCGAGGTCGACCCCGTCGAAAATTTTCGCCTTGGGATTGGTCGGAATGACGCCGTTTTGCGCGCGGTCTTCGCCAAACGTGAGCGCGGTCGTTTTGAGCCCGGAGCCGAATCCGAGTTTTTCAAAGAGCGCGACGGAACCGCCAAGCAAGACGACTCCGCGTTTGGGGTTCGTCTCAAGACAACGCTTGAGCTCGTCGACAACTTTCTCGTTAAAAAGCGCCGTGTCCCGCGCGATGACGTCCCCTTGATAGACGAGTAAGAGCTCTAGATCGTTCAAATTCGCTCGAGCGCCCGATCGGTCGACGATTCCGTCGTCGGACGTCGCCAGGAGTCGCAACGCGTAATGATTTCCGGCGTCCGCTTTATTGAGATCGTCGACGATTCCGTTCGTAATCTCCGCGAGAATATCCGATTCCACGCGCATGGGCGCGACGGCGGGCTCGTCTAAAAGAAGGCCGATACAACGCGATTCCGCAGATTGGGCGATCGACGCGATCGTCGACAAAAACGCCGCTAACATCAACGTCGTCAGAGAAAAAAAACGGTTGCGATTCATGACAAAACGCCTCGAAACAAAAGGAATGTTCAAAAGGTTCAAACGCTTTTGCGCAAGGATAAACGATTGAAAGGAGAAAATCAAGAGTTTTGAGATTTTCTCGGGACAAATCGGATCGTTTTTATCTTTTAGACGACCGAGACTTGATTTTTGCTTTGGCTTCGGTTATTTTGTGAAGCGCGGGGCGCGCGGCGCTTCTTCCTGTCTAAAACAACGCGGAGAAAAGATTATGTCAACCTTTAGTCGTTTTGTCTTACTAGTTTGCGCGCTTCTCGCGTTGATTCTCCCAGCGGCGGCCTCGAGCTTCGGACAAGAATCCGACGCGTCGCCGTATCGCGTCGTCTGGGAAACGCCGTCGGAAACCCTTGGCGGAACCATGCCCCTCGGCAACGGCGAACTGAGCGTCAACGCGTGGTTTGAAGCGCAAGCGCGCGTTCAACTGATTTTCGGACGAACCGATTCCTGGGACGAATTTGGACGACTCGCGAAAGTCGGCGCCGTCGAAGTAAGTTTCCTGGACAAGGACTTCGATCCTTCGCTGGCGACGCCCTTTAAGCAGGCGTTCGACGCGACGACCGGAACGATCGACGTCGTTTTCGGACCGGAAGGCAAAGAGACGCGCGTCAAACTTTGGGTCGATATTAATCGACCCGTCGCCGTCGTCGAAATCGATTCGGACCTTGATATTTCGCCGCGCGCCCGACTGCGCTACTGGCGCTACGGAGAAGGCGCGACAATTCCCGCGCCGGAAGTTAGCGACGCGTTCTGGCGTTCCAACGAGGGCGAAAAAGTCCGCGTTCGTCCCGACGTCATTCTCGATTCCCCGGCGCTTAAAGAACAAAATCGAATTTGTATTTATCAACGCAATCTCAAGCAAAAATATTTTGACGAAAATATTAAAACGCAGGGTCTTGAAGATTTCCCCGGCATGAAAGATCCCTACGTTGACAGAACGTTTGGTCTTGTCGCGAGCGGAACAACCGCCGTCTGGAAAGACAAGGAAACGCTCGCGACGACGCCGGGCAAGTCGCACCGTTTTGAAATCGCCGTCAACGCGGCGCAAACGGAAACGTTCGACGCTTGGCTGGAGCAAACGACGCGATATCTCGACGACGCGGCGGCGCTTTCTATCGACGAACGCCGCGCGGCGACGCTCGACTATTGGCGCGCGTTTGCCGAACGCAGTTGGATCAAATTCTCGCCAAACCAAAAAGCGAGCGCGGAACTTACCGAAGAAGAACGCGCCGAAGTCGCCGCGGAAACGTTCGAACTCTCGCGCGGATACGCGCTGAATCGGTTCATGACGGCGTGTCAGGGGCGCGGAAACTTCCCGATTAAGTTCAACGGCGGGCTCTTTACCGTCGCGCCCCCGAACAACGACTCCTCGCACGACTACCGTCGCTGGGGACCCGGCTTCTGGTGGCAAAACACGCGTCTTCCGTACTACGCGACGCTCATGAGCGGCGACTACGAACTCATGAAGCCGATGTTCGACATGTATTGCGGACTCGTTCCCCTGTGCGAGTTCCGCGCGAAAAGATATTTTGGAATTGACGGAGCTTACTTCCCTGAATGCATTTACTTTACGGGCGAAGTCTTTCCGCAGACGTACGGACTGACCCCTTGGAACGAGCGCGAAAACAAGCTGCAGGAATCCGGATGGCATATGCGCGAATGGGTCGGCGGGCTGGAATTGGCGTTTTTGGCGTTGCGCTACTACGAAGACGCGCTCGACGAAGAGTTTTTGAAAGAACGCGCGATACCGACCGCAAACTCGATTCTAAAATTCTTCGACGGCTATTACAAAGTCGATCCGAAAACGGGCAAGTTGTGGATGAGCCCGTCGCAGGCGGCGGAAACGTGGTGGGATTGCGACAACCCCGCGACCGAGATTTCCGGGATACGCGCCGTCGTCGGCAAATTGCTCGCGCTGCCGGAAAACCTGACGTCGCGGGAAGATCGAAAGTATTGGAAAGAACTGCTTGACAAAACGCCCGAACTTCCGATATGTTTGAACGACAAGGGCGAAGAAATGCTCGCCGCCGCCGAGCGTTACGAAAGCAAGCATAACGTCGAAACGCCCGAATTGTATTCGGTCTTTCCGTTCCGGCTCTATTCGTTTGAAAAGCCGGGTCTGGAACTTGCGCGGCGCGCTTACGACGCGCGACTCAATCATATGTCGTACGGATGGGCGCAAGACGATATTCTTTCGTCGTATCTTGGCGACGCGGAAACGACGCGCCAAATTCTGATCGAGCGCGTGAGAATGGTCGACAAAGACTCGCGCTTCCCCGCGTTCTGGGGACCTAATTTCGACTGGACTCCCGACGGCGATCACGGCTCGATGGTCGCGAACGTAACGCAAAGCGTCGTGATGCAGGTCGACGGCGACGCGATTTATCTGACGCCTTCGCTTCCGAAGAACTGGGACGTCGATTTCAAACTCCGCGCGCCGAAAAAGACGGTCGTTCAGGGACGCGTCGTCGACGGGAAGGTCGTCGAGCTTAGCGTCGAGCCGCAGGAACGGCTTAAGGACGTTAAGATAATTTCTCGCTAAGACGGAGCCTCGAGTCGCAACACAATCAGACGCGACGCCAAGAATAGCGAAAAGCCCCGTCGCGTTTGATCCCCCCTGTTCGAAAATAGAAAACGCGCCCCCGAAAACGTCAAAAGTTCCGGAGGCGCGTTTTGGAGACGCGTTTTCCGTCGATCGGCGTCAAAGCGCGGGCGTCGCGGTCGGTCTGGCCGCCTTAATCGCCGCGTAACGCTCGCCGCCGATAACGTTCATCATATTGGCGTACGGCTCCATCTGCCCGCTCGTCACCTGCGAGAAGATTCTGGGCGAGCAACCTGAAACCAGCGCCACGCCCCGATCGTTCATCCTCACGGGCTGTTGCTGATTGCGAGACTGGACGTTCCAGAACACGACGCTCGGCAACTCGTAGCCGTTCGAGCGGTACTTCGCCTTCGCGTTCTCAAAATTGCTGAGAGACGCGTTCTGCGCGCAGGAGTCAAACTCCATGTCGGAAACGATGTACAGCGTCGTCGGCAAATCCTTCCGCGGCGTATGGTTCTCCACCGCCGTCCGCAGAATCAGATCAAACACCGCTTGGAGATTCGTATTGGCGACCTCGTTAAAGGAGCGACAGTACCGAGCCTTCTCGACAATGTCCGCGCCCTTGATCTCAACAAGTTGCGGAGTCGTTGAAAACGTGATGAAATGGTTATGGAACGCGCCATGGTTGCGCTCCGCGAAGTAAATCGCGAGAGACTGAGCCACCGCCGCCGGCAACGGACCTCCGCTCCAAGTTCCGTACATAGAACCGGAGCCGTCCGCCACGACGAGCGCGTTCTCGTTGTTGGTAAAGTCCTCGAGAGCGTTCCAGGTCGCGTTCAGCGTCTCGCGCTCGTCCTCGCTAGCGTTGTAGGCGGAAGCGATAATATCGTACGGGGTCAACGTTCCGGTGTGGAGCGTAGCCTCGCCGGACTTTACTCTCGTCATAAACGCCTGGTAACGAGTCTGGTCGTTGCGCATGAACGCTCTGCGGTACTTAAACATCGCCTTGGACGGCTGCTTGGAGTAGTCGAAAGTGTAGTCGCGCTCGCGCAGGTTGTTCTCGATAATGCGGATCGCCGCTCTAAGCGAGGACAGAGCCTTGCGGTATTGCGCGTCGTTCATGCCAAACGCGCGCGCCAGCCGCTTCGCCAACCGAACGGCCTCCGCGCTATGAGCGTTTACGGAAGGCAGCCACTTGCCGAGCAAAGAAACCTGCCCGCCGTCTTGCAACGCTTGCAAATCCTTCTGAAATTGCTCGCGCAACGCGTTCTCCGCCTCGACGCGCGCCGGACCGTCAAGCAGGACGAGAAGGTCGTCCCAACGACCGTACTCGGGAACGTGCCGAAGGTTCAGCGACAACGTCGGCGCCTCGTTCTTCGCGAGCCACTCTAAGAGGACGCGAAACACGCGTCTCTCGCCAAGACCGCCGCGAACGTCGCGCGCGTAGAAGAGAATCTTCGTCGCGATATCCGGATTCTCCGCGAAAGCCTTCAGAAAACGATTCTCGATTTCCGCGGCGTTTTGACCGCGCAAAGCGCCTATGGTCGCGAAAAGATTCAGGCAGTCGGATCCGGAGCTGCGCGGAGTTATCGCGCCGTTCTCGGTAAAGGTCGAGTTTGCCGCGTTCTTCAGATTGTTCAGAAAATTCTTCATGGTATTCCTCCCCTTTCGAGTTGTCAATTCGATCATGCAAAATCCCGGAACAGTTCGATTCCCCCCTGAAATCAAACTCGCGGCTTCAAGACAAGCGCCGGACGTCTCGTCCGGCGACCCCCGCGAGCCGTAAAACAACGCGCGATTGCCGGGCTCCTCGACCCGAACGCGCGGCTTGCAAACTCGCGATCCCTATATTTCAACTTGCGAAAGCGCGCGTCGAGTCCGCGACGAATTGAACGTTAAACCTCGCGACTCGACAAGCTCTCGAACTAAAATACAAAGCGCCTTTTATGGAGTGAAGGTCCAAGGAAATTGCTGCAAGCGCTTTTTGTCCGCTTAATTAACCTCTTTTTACATAACGTTTAAATACTTGCCGGAATTGAAAACGCGTTCTTCAATCGCCGAAACGTCAAATCAAAAACAAAGCGCTTTTTTCGCCATTAGGCAGGGAATTTACAGTTCCTTGTGAAATATTGCTGCTAGCGCTTTTTGTTCGCGTAAGTCGGCGCGTATCCGCCGGATTGTTTCGTAACGGTCGCGTCTTGACTTAAAGTCGCCCTTCTCTATCCGACAAGTCGTTAAACTAAAAAACAAAGCTCGTTTTTAGTCTTCCAGCGTTCTCACCAGTTGAACTACGGCGCGAACGCCGACGGGACTCGAACCCGCATTGCTAGATATGGAAATCGACATTAACTGCTGTACGAGCTTTTTATTCGCATAATATGTCGTTTCTTTCGTAATATTTATCGGAAATATAAAATCGGACGCTTCAATCAATCGACGCGCCGAACCAAAAAACAAAGCGCTTTTTTCACACTCTCCCAATTGAGCTACGGCGCGAACGCCGACGGGACTCGAACCCGCATCGCCAGATTTGAAGATCCGTGATAGCTGCTGTAAGCGCTTTTTATACGCGTAACGCGAGATCCACTGGAAAAATTTCGAGACGAACTCCCGACGAAAACTCCCCGCGCAAAATCTAAAACGTACCGCCAGTTTGAAACTCGAATCGCTATCGAGCGCGCCTTCCCGAATATTGAAGTCGCTTGAAAAATCAACCGCAAATACTAATCCCCGACGCGCCTGAAACGCGTGGCGTCATTTTACGCGTTTTTTCAAATGTTCAAGTCCCTTTTTAAAAAATTTTCTGAAAAACTTGAAATTAACGCCGTTTAACCCAATAATCTTCAATTTCGCGCTACAAACGCGATTCTCGCCGGATTGCCGGGAAAAACGTCGCTCGCCTCTTAATTTACGCGACGTTTAATCGAAAACATCGTCAACACCGAGTATCTCGTCTATTATCGCAACGCGTTTTATTTTGCGTTCATACGTCTATCTTGCCAAATACGTCCTTTGTTCAAAATTGTCTTCAATATAGCGGGCGTCCCGCGCGCGCGACGGCGTTCTCTTAAATCGAGCGAAACAAGGTATTAATCGCTTTCGCCATCGCTTTGGGATACGCGTCGACGTCGAGAACGCGCAAGATCTTTCGATTCGTCTCCCGGTCGGCGTATTTCCAGGTCGTTCTTCCGTCGTCGTCGCAAGAGACCTCGATATTTTCCATTTTAAACAGCGCGTCGGGACTTTGTTCAAAATCGTCGGTTCGCTCGACGATTTCTCCGTTTTTCGTGACGCTTTTGTCGGCGAGCGTCAACAAACTTGCCGGGCACCACATGGCGCGTCTTCCGGCGAGAATAGAATTCCAGAGTTCGTCGTTCGGTCTTTCCAGTCCCTTGAGCCAATCGACGTCGTTTGTTTTAGAGAACATATAGGCGAAGAAACCGCGCAACTCGTCGGAGACGCCTTGAAACGCGTCGGCGTGTTCGAGAAAAAAGAACGACGAGTTTTCGCCCGACTTCCAGTCGAGAACGTTGCGCCAGCATGGGAACCAATAGAGAGGACAGGGCAAGTCGAACATCGTCGCGTACGCCGCCGGATTGAGTTCGACGTTGTATTCGAGCCGTTCCGGCTCGTCCGGGTTTGGAAAAGCCGAACCCGCGTTGAGATAGACGCCGGAACATTTCTCCCGAAAGAGTTCCGGTCGGCGAGAAGACGCGACGGCGACGTCGGTCGCGGAACCCGCGATAATAACGCGAACCGGCGCCTCGGCTCGTTCCAACTGATCAACGATGAAATCGATCGCAAACGATTCCGATTTGGGAAGATCGGAACAGACGTCCCCGCGCTTGTCAAAACGAACGTTTCCGCCTGCGGCGATCGGGACGGCGACTCCCGTTAATCGACTCATTTGGGCGACGGCGCCGACGGCGGGGCTGGCGCGGTGAAATTCGGGCGGAAAGTCCAGAATCAGCCCGCGCAACTCGACGTCGCCAAGCGCGGCGAGCGCGAAAATTGTCGCGAGGTCGAAATGATCGTCCGGATCCATATGCGGATGAAACAAATCCGTCTGGTGCAAAACGATCGGTTTGGGACGCGCGCTTTTCGACGGTTCGGCTCCAAAAACGGAATCGAGAGCCGAACCAAGCGCCAACGCGACCGACGACGCGACAAATTGCCGACGAGTTGACATGTCAAGGATTCTCCAACGGCGATTATTCGAGCCAGTCGAGTTTTTCCGGAAGGGGCGAGCCGAGGTTGACGCAACCGTCTTCAGTGACGGCGACGATGTCTTCGACGCGTATCCCGCCGTATTTCTTGCTATAAAGTCCCGGTTCGACGGACACGACGTCCCCGACGACAAGTTTCGGTCCCTTGAAATCCGTCAACGGCGGCTCGTGAATCGAAAGTCCGAGACCATGTCCCGTGCCGTGCGTAAGTCGAATCTCCGTCTCCGCTTCCGAATCGCCGGGAGCCGCGTAGCCGAATCCGCGTTCTTCAAGCGCTTTGATCGCGGCACGATGAACCGTCTCGCCGTCGACGCCGGCGCGAATCGTCGCGGTCGCCGCCGCTTTCGCCGCGCGAACGGCGTCGAGCATTTTTTGGTAGATCGGCGCGATCTCGCCGTTAATGACCGTTCGCGTGCAGTCGCCGTTGTAGAGCGACGCGTTGTTCATCGGAAAGACGTCGATAATAATCGGCTCGCCGGTATAAAGAGGACCGGAACCGTAGTTGTGACAGTCGCCGCCGTCCTTTTTGCCCGCGACGATCGACGGCGGATTCGTATAGCCCGCGTCGAGAAGCGTTTTGTCGATAAACGCGCGCATATTCTCCGACGTCAACATCATGCCGTCGGTCGCGATCAGGCGTCCTTGTTCGTCCGGCTTGGCGGTCGCGATTCTAACGCACGCCTTGCGAATCGCCTCTTCGGTCGCGAGCTGCGCTTCGCGAATGAACGCGAGTTCCGACGCGTCTTTCGCGCGTCGTTCGACGACGCCGCGATCGACGTCGCAAACGCATTCGATTCCGGCGTTTTTGAGCTCGTGGACGTAAATAAGCGGAAGAGAACGATCGGAAACGACGCGCGTCGTCCCGACGCGTCGAAACGCTTCCGCGACGCTTTGCGCCGTCGCGACCTCGCGATCGCCGGAGAGTCCCCCCTCGGGCGCGAACTTGACGGGACAAGCGACACAGTCGGCTTGTGCTTTCGCGCGCGCGCGCTCGTTTTCGATATCGCGGAGAATAAGCAGGGTCGTCTTGCCGGACCTTGGGACGACGTCGTGATTATCCGTCGGCTTCGCTTCGGGAAACGCGATCGTCTCGTCAAATTCGAGAACGGCGGCGGGGTCGCCGACGAGAAATCGCATTTTCCAGTAAAGCGTCATGTTAAGATTGGGAACGCCGGCGGTCAGATAAGCGGTTTTCATGGCGTCAATCTTCCTGATTTCTCAAAAGGAATCGTTCATTTCTCGACGGCGTCCGGATGCTCGGCGGCAAGATGTTCGAGGACGGCTTTTGCGAGCGCTTCGCCGATCGGCTTGATGTTGGCGAGAATCCACTTGGAA
>CAMZEO010000010.1 GCA_947305735.1 uncultured Planctomycetales bacterium
CTCGGCTACACCCTTCTCGAGATCATGACGTCCGTCACGTTGGCGCTCTTGCTGATGTATTCGGTCGCGAAGATTTACAGCCGCGTCGGCGGAGAAATGAACGAAACGATGAGCACGATGGAAATGACCAACGCGCTCAGAAACGCCAGGAACCGCCTCACCGCCGACCTTGAGTGTCTCTCCGTTTCCCCCGAACCGCCGCGGAATTCGCGAATGAACGAAGGATACCTGTGCTACGTCGAGGGAATGGGCGGGCCGTTTAGCCGCGTATTCGCGTCGGGCGACGTCGGCGGAGGCGGCGGGAGTCCCTTCTCAACCTCCGACGTCGCTCTCGATACCGAACGCTTCGAAGCGTACGGCAACAACGCCGATTATAATTCCGACAACACAATCGGCGATCTTGACGACATTCTCTCCTTCACCGCGAAAGCGCCCGACGGACAGCCGTTCCGCGGTCGGTACGTTAGACCCGTCTACGACGGAAGCGGCGCGATTGTCGACGGCGAACTTTCTGTTTTTGAGTCTCAATACGCGGAAATAATCTGGTTCGTTCGCGGCACGACGCTTTACCGTCGCGTTTTACCGCTCCTTTCGAATCAGCAACTTCAAGAAAGCTTCGTCGCGTTAGCGGCGGCTTCCGCGTCCGGGAGTTCGCCCGAGCTTGCAAGCGTTTCCGTAGACAATATCAAAAAGGGATTTGGGTTTTATTCCTTCTACGACGTCTCGGTTCACCTTGGTTATAACGAATTGAAAAAACCCGACGGAACTCCCGCGTTGAATCCGAGTAGCAACAAACCTGCCTGGGAAGCCTGTCTCGTTGCGAACACCCTTGGCGACTTGACTAATCGTGAGAATCGATATTTTTATTGGAATTCCGTTGGTCTTCACTTGCATCCTGATTACGACGGATTGGAACTCTATCCATTGCCTCTTCACGGAAACTACGCCGCCTGGTATTGGCTTCGTATGGCAACTCTCCAAGAAAGCGCTGCTCCAAACTTCCGAGCGGGCGCGCCTTTTGGTCAAAATTCCCTTGCGAGAGATTTCAGAGCCGCGATCAATGGCAACTATGTCGGCGTATATACCGCGCGTCGAGTTATGGGAGGGGCTGGAGACGGTCTTATCACGGATTCCTGGAAGGGGACCGATCAAACGTTGGCGTTTTCGCCCGACGGATCTTCCACGTTGACAAAATCCTACGCGTCCGAGCAATTGCCAATAATAGGCAGTCCTTTTATTGACTACTGGAACAATCCCAATGTCTGGAATGCGGAAGTGGTGGGAGTAAACGCGGACGGCAGCCCAATCACCGAGGCGGGAGGCATTAATTCAGAGACAGGCGATCTGCAAAAGTCAGTTGACGACTCAAGCGGGAAGGTATTCAATCAAGACGTCGTTCTAACAAACGTCATCAGTTTTAATGTCAAAATTTGGGATAAAAACGCCAACGCTTACGTTGATCTTGGGTACAGAGCCGACTCAAGCAATAATAAGCCGGATGATTTCGGAACTTATGGACGTTACGGCGTAAATCCCAACGGATCCGCCAAACCTTGGTATCCTTGGCTTCCCTGTGTTTACGACACCTGGTCCGAGCAATACCAGCGCGATTTGTGCCTGTACGACGATATCCAGGATCAACAAAAACCTGCGGGCGCGACCTACAATTATCTTTCCACCGCGCCGATCGGCGACATTCCCGCCGACGGCAAAATCGACTCCTCGCAGCTCAAGGATTATCCTCCGCCTTACGATCAGCGCGCCGACAGTCTCCAGATCGAATTGCGGGTTTTCGATCCGAGGAGCAAGCACATTCGGAACGCGACGTTCAACGTCGACCTGTCGAGAATCTGATTTTTCCTGTTTATCGCGACGGCAAACGCCGGGATCGT
Source organism: uncultured Planctomycetales bacterium (assembly GCA_947305735.1). Taxonomy (GTDB): domain Bacteria; phylum Planctomycetota; class Planctomycetia; order Pirellulales; family Thermoguttaceae; genus RUG369. Next base: position 1,893 of record CAMZEO010000010.1, read on the forward strand.
TGACGCGAACCCGGCGTTTTTCGTATTTGGTCGCGATGTTGACCACGGCGAGGGAATCTTTTATAATGAGCGGAGCGAGGGAGCGATCAACGGTTTAGGAAAGACGCGATAATGGCGAAGAAAAAAGAGCCGGGGCAAAAGACGAAATTGGACAAGCAGCCGATTGGGCTGGAGTTCATGAGACGGTTGGAAGAAGCGAACCGTCGTCCCAACAGGGTTCGCGGCTCCATCTACGACGTCATGTTTCACAAAATCATGGGCGATCGGAACTGCGCCGTCGATTTTATGAAAGCGTTTTTTGCCCACTGGGCGAAAGATCTCGATTTCGACAAGTTGAGCGTCGAACCGAACGAAATTTATTCCAGGGCGCTTGGCAAACGCGTCGCCGACCTGATCTATTCCGTTCCGATCCGAGGTTCCAATGATCAAAAGGTTGAAATATCAATCGTCGTCGAGCATAAAGCGCAAAGCGGGGCCTTCGACGTAGACGGTCATACGATTGGAAACGTCGTCCACTATCTGGTTGCGACGACGATCGAAAAACGCAAAGAGAACAAGAATTCGCCTCAGTCGCTGGCGGTTATTGTCTACACGGGGCCGGACGTCAATTATGATTCGCCCAAATGGGAAGAATATTTTCCCTTGCCGGAACCTTTCGCGCAATATCGACTCCAATGCGAGATTCCCTGCGTAAACGTCTCTAAAATGGTCGCCGACGGAACGTTGGAAAAGCTCGCGTTGAGTTCTATCGTCGGCAAAACCTGCGAAGCGCTCGGACATGCGGGGTTGGGCGATCTGGAAGAACATCTTCGCCACGCCCCAAAAACGTCGAACAAAGGCAAACGCCGAAATATTCCCGACGAGCGGGAGCTCTTTACCGCTTTGGGCATGTTCGTCGCAATAGCGTTGAGCAACAGGAACAAATATTTATCGCCCGAGGAAGTTGGAAGTTTAATCGACAATATAGGAGGAGGAGAAGAGATGGGCAAAAAGGTTCGCTCCATATTTGACGTAGTCAGGGAACAGGGTATCGAACAGGGACGTGAAGAAGGGATCGAAGAAGGCGTCGCGAAAACTTATCGGGAAATCATTCTTAAAAGTTTGGCGGCGTATCCTCCCGCTCAATCGAGACGATTGCGCAAGACGGTCGGCGAGTCGAACAATACGGTTTTTTTAAAAGGCGCGTTCGATTTCATCATGACTTCGAAACCGGAGTCGTTCGATCAGATTGAGGCGGGGATCAACCGCGTCCTCGCGGAGACGCTGTAAGCGTTTAATACGCGGCCGACGCGTCGAGGAGGGCGGCGCTTTACTAACCGCAACGACTTTGTAAAGCGGACAATAAAACGACGTCGTTCCAATAAATCTACGCGAGCGTTCGTTTTCGTTTAAGCGCGTAAGATTCGGATCGATCTATTTCACGTCCGGGAAGCGCTTTTCGAACGGCTTTCCTCAAATGCTCGCCTCGCGCGCGAGGGACGCGCCATGCCGTCGAGGAAGAGCCCTTCGACGAGGAAAACGCCCTGAAAGATCGTCCGTTAAAAATCAAAAAAGAGCCTCTCTTTCTCGTTCGGAAATTGCATTTCACGCAGTTCCTTTAAATGTTCGCCGCGCGCTTCGGTATCGATCGCCTTTCCGTCTGTGCCGACGAGGATCATCGTCGGAATAGAGCCGACTCCGTAGTATTCGCTCAAATTCTTATAGACGGGCTCGCCCTGGTCGTTCTTTTTATCCGTCGACATTTTCTCGGACATGGTTTTCCAAGGCAACTTTTCATTTTCTTCAAATTCGCGAAGAGCGTCGAGATCGTCGTCAACGCTGTACCCTACGACCTCGAATCCGGCGTCGTGATATTTCTCATAAAGAGCGCGGACGTTCGGGATTTCCGCGCGACAGGGACCGCACCACGTCGCCCAGAAGTCGATCAGGACAACCTTGCCGCGATACTCGTCCCAGTTGATCTCTTTACCGTCGAGGAAAAGTCCTTCGACAAGGACGTCGTTCCCGACGAGATTATCGAATCGTTCTTTACCGGCGAAACTTTCCGCAAGACGTTTTCGAAGCGGATTGTCGGAATTTTTAAACGCGGCGGTAATTTTCTTAAACGTCGCCTTTCCGAGTTCTTCGTCAAATCTCGCAATCGCGTCGCAGAAACTCTGCGCCAACGTCGCGATAGCGTCGACCGTCGCGGCTTTTTCGATCAGCTCGTCCGCGACCGCTTTCATGGCGTCGGCGTCCTTCGCTTCAAGAGCCTCGCGGTATTTCGATATCAAAAGATCCCTTTCCTTGACGGCGGCAAAGTTTTCCGCCAAATCTCTGCGAAGCAGGTTGTCGGAATTTTTAAACGCGGCGATAATTTTGTCGAGCGTCGTTTTCCCAAGTTCCTCGTCAAAATTCGAGATCTCGCCGCACAAATTCAGCGCGTTCTCCGCGATAGAGTCGATCGTCGCCGCCTTTTCAATCAGCTCGTCGGCCGCCGCTTTCAGATCGGCGGCGTTTTCAGTTTCGCCCGCGCTTCTGATTTTCGACGATATCAGGATCGATTCGATCATGGCGACGCGTTCGGCGTCAGGCTCGGCCTTCGCTTTTTCGGCGTTCAACAGCGCGTTGAGTTCGTCGACGTTCCCGTTTTGCGCCAAGATCATCGCATAGATTTGAAAATACTGACCGCGTTCAACCGCGTCGACTTCGTCCGACGTTCCAAGATTCTTGAAGATAACAAGAGAAGCTTTGGGAACGACTTCGTCTAATTTTTCAACTTCCTCTTCGGTCGGAACGTAATTTCCGAGCGCTTTTTGAATCGCTTCGAGACGTTCTTTATAGAACGCGACGTCTTTGCCGTCCGGAACGTCGAAGAGCGAGAAGTCGAGTTTCGCGCCCGACTGGGCGACGCCAGCCTGTTCGTCCTGAGCGTTCGTCGTCGAAACGGAGCAACAAGAGCATAGCGCGAGCGTCAAAGCGACCGCGCCGATCATTTTCTTTGTAAAGTTCATTAAAAACCTTTCTCTAACAGTGGTTAAGAGCGTTTGAAACGAAACGCCCTTTATCGTTTTCTTTGTGTGAACGTCGATTATTTTCCGGGCAAGGTCGCCAAGATCCGCAGCCTGTTGCGAACAACCGCTTCTCGCGCCTTTTCCACGCGTTTGGCAAAAGCGTCTCTTTCCTCGGGGGTCGGATCGAGCGCGTTAAACATAAAGCCCATATTGAACAATTCTTTATTAAAACGGTCGTAGTACTCTAGATCCTGATCGTCGAGCACGTCTAAAAATCTGTCGATTTCCGCTCGGGCGGCTTCCGGATACTCTTTGGCGAGAAACTCGAAAATAGATTCGTCGCGGACGTGGGTTCGGGCGACTTTGCCGTCTTTGCCGACAAAAATCTGATGCGGATATCCGCTTACGGAATAAAAAGTCGCGAAATCGAGGTAATTCTTGTCTTTTGCGGCAAGAGTCGCTTTGCGCGAAACGACTTTCCAGGGCAAATCCTTGAGTTTTTCCTCCATTGATTGCGTTTCCTGCGGCTTTGAGCCGTCGTCTGAAACGACTTTGTACTCGACGTCGTCCAGCGCGTATCCGACGACTTCAAAACCGGAATCATGGAACGCGTTGTACGCCGAAAGTATATATTTTGTCTGGTCAAAACTTTTGGCGACCGGATAAGGGGGAATGTAATAGACCAACACGACTTTGCCGCGATAATCGTCCCATGAAAACTCCGTTCCGTCCGTAAAAACGCCTTCGAGCCGCAGTTCCTTTCCTTTGCACTTAATGACGTGTTTCGAACCATATACGGTAACGTAGGGATTGAGCTCCGGAGCTTGCGATTTCTGAAGCCCTTTGTCGATACGATATTCCGCCATATCCAGAAGATCGAATCTGCCAAGCGTTTCAACGGCTCCGGCGACGCCAAGAAGCTCAAACCGATTCATTGGACTGTCCTTAACAAGAACTTTTTCGAGTTTCGCGTCGATTAACGCGTCGAGCTTCCCTTCGCCGATCGCTTTGGACGTTTCGGCAAGCGTTATATACTGTCGAAGCATATGCGCTTTGTCCTGATCGGGCTGGTCTTTGTCGAGTTCCGCGTCCAGCTCTTCGGCAAGAAAGTCGACGTTTCCGAAGTACGCCTGACCCTGATAAAAGTAGCGCTCGTTTTCCGGGGATTCGTGTCGATCGAAATCGGGCGCCTGCGTCATATACGCTTCGCAACGCGTGTACGCCGGACGCATTCGATTGCCAAGGTCGGGGTCCTTGATCTTGTCGTTCTTTATCGCCGCCTTACTGTACGCGGAGAACGAAGCGCTCAGATCCGCGCAACGCTGTTTGTAAAACGCGACGTCCTTGCCTTCGGGTATATCGAAAAGCGAATAGTCGAACGGATTTGCCGTCGGGACGTCGTCGTTGTTCAACACGTTGACGAACGCCGGGTTCTCCTCTTCGTCGACGCTCGAGCGCAAAAAACTCGCGAGGTTTTCCCCCGCTTCCTCAATCGTCGCTTCAACGCGCGTCATGAACGCGTCGATTTCGTCTTTCGTCGGATTAAACGTCTTAAACAGGTCGACCGCCAACCCGAGATCAGCGCGTTTGCTTTTCCAATCGCCGTCTTTTTCGCCGAGCGCGTTCAACAACCTCTCGATTTCCGCCTCGGCGGCCTCGGGATATTCTCGAGCCGGTCCCGTAAGGTAATCGTTATTGTAAATTTTTGTCGCGACAACTTTGCCGTCCTTACCGACAAGGAATGCGGCGGGTTCGAAGTCCGCGCGATAGTAAACTGAAAAATCCAGATAGTCCTTGTCTTCTGCGGCGCGCGTCGCTTTCTGAGAAATAATCTTGCCGGGAAGAGCTTCCGTCGCGACGTTTAGTTGATTCGTCCTTTCGTCGTCGCGCGCGTAACAAACGACTTCCAGACCGGAATCGTGATACGCGCGATACGCCGAAAGAAGGTAATCCGTCTGATCATGCTTTCTGGAAAGAGCCGACTGCGGAATACAATAGACCAAAACGGCTTTGCCGCGATAGTCATCCCATGAAAACTCCGTTCCGTCCGTAAAAACGCCTTCGAGTTTTAGTTCCTTTCCCACGCAATTGTCGCGATGTTTGTCGCCGAGCTTTTCGGCGTAGGAAACGAATTTTTGCGAACGGGATTTCAGAAAAGCTTTGGCCATGCGATACTCCGTCATGTCCAAAAGATCAAATCTGCCCAATATGACGAGTCGAACGACCATGTTGGGAACTTTGTCGGAAGCGAGCCCGTTTTTAATCGTCTCGTCGAGAAACGAATCGAACCTGTTTTCCCGAATGGCGCGGGACGTTTCAGCGATTGCCAAATCGTTCCGAATCGTTGTCGCTTTACTTTGATCGGGCGTCTCTTTGTCGAGTTCCGCGTTCAGCTCTTTGGTCAGTTCGTCGACGTTTCCAAAATACGCCAACCCCTGGTAATAGGTTTGTTCCGCCCAAGATTGACTTCGGTCAAAGTCGGGAGCTAACGTCATATACGCGCTGCAACGCTCCGTCGCGGCTCGAACGAGGTCGTCAAGCTCCGGGACATTGATATCGGGATTCTTACTAACCGCCGCGCGATATGCGACGAGAGAACTCATGATATCGTGGATCCGTTGACTGTAAAACATGACGTTTTCGCCTTCCGGAACGTCCAGAAGGGAAAAGTCGAAGGGATTTGCCGGTTTCTCAATCTTATCTGAACCGCAAACGTCCCCGAAAAAGTAACGAACGGCTTCGTTTAAAGTCGTTTTCCCGTCCCCCTTCGGCTCGTCGGAAAACGTCGGGCCGGCAAAAGCGAACGTCGCGACGGCGCAAACGGCGACGGAAAGAAAAAATCGACGGTAATTCATGTCGCAACACCTTTGCGAAGGATTGAAAACGTCCCGAAACAAAACGTCCTTTGTTTGTTTTCGTCGGCAATATAAACTACTTTTCAGTTTTGCTGAAGAAGATCGCGTCGACGACTCGCTTCCGCGCGCGCTTTTTCCACGCGTTTTCCGAACTCCGCGCTTTCCTCCGCAGTCGGATTAAACGTTTTAAAGATCTCGGTCGCCAGCGACAGATCGTTGATAATCAACTTGTCATAGAATTCGCGATCCCGACCGTCGGGGACGTTCAAAATATTTTCGATTTCCGTCCTGGCGCCCTCCGGATACCGTCGAGCGAGAGAAAGACGCAGCTCTCTCGCGTTAGTTTCCGTAGAAACGACCTTGCCGTCCTCGTCGACGAGAAACGTCATCGGAAAGAAACGCGATCCGTAAAACGTCGTGAAATCAAGGTAATCTTTGTCTTTCGCCTCGCGCGACGCTTTTTGCGACACGATCTTCCAAGGCAAATCTTTCGGTTCCACGCCCGTTGATTTCGCTTTCTTCGTCGGCGAGGCGTCGGGTCTGACGACCATGCCCTCGATTGTGTCGACCGCGTATCCGACGACGTCAAATCCGTATTCGCGATACGCCCGATACGCCGAAAGAAGATCGTCCGTCAGCCGATTGAACGAGTTCCACTGATCGGCGTCGGCATAATCGGCGGGCGGAATAACGCAAACCAACACGGTTTTTCCACGATAATCGTCCTGCGAAAATTCCGTTCCGTCCGTAAAAACGCCCTCAAGTTTTAACGCCTTGCCCACGCTTTGGGACGCGTGGCTCAACGCGTAACCGCCGACGCGTTGGCGAAGAATTTGGTTGTTCGATTGCAACGCGGCTTTGGACGCGCGGTATTCGACAGAGTCAAGAAGGTCTCCTCTTCCAAGATCGCCAAGAGCCTGAAACACGCCCTCGAGTTGAATCAGGGCTTCGGCGCTATTGTCTTGGGTTGAATTTTCAAAGATCGAGTCAATCAGGGACTCGAGATTGTCTTCCTTCAACGCCTCGACCGCTCTGGCCGTCGATAGTCGCCGTTGGAGATTGAACGCTTTTTCCCGATCGGGCGTCTTTTGGTTAAGCGCCGCGTTGATTTCTTCATTCAACTCGTCGACTTTTCCAAGATAAGCGAGTCCGTCGTAGTATATTCTTTCCGTTTCCTCGGACTCGTATCGGTTAAAATCGGGAGCCTGCGACATATACGCCCTGCAACGCGCTTGCGCGGGACGCGTTTGTTTCGCGACGGAGTCGTCCTTGTCGAGAGCGCCGCTTTTCATGACCGCCATGCAGTATTTAGAGAACGCGTCGTTAAGATCGCGAAGTCTTTGCCGGTAAAACGCGACGTTTTTCCCTTCCGGGACGTCGAAAAGCGAATCGTCAAACGAATTAGCCGACGTTTCTTCCCGCCGCTCGTCGGAAAAAACTGAACAAGCAAACGCCGACAAAACGCAGAAACAAAGAGCGAGGGCGCAAAATTGTGGTTTGAGTTTCATGATTTCCCCCGAAAAAAACTGAAAAAAACGCGTTCTAAACGTCAACGAACGTTCGGAAAGAGCCCTCGCAACAACGTTTGCAATCGCGTTCCCTTCGCGTCGCAATCGATCACGCGTCCCTCCCGATCAACCAGAATCAACTTCGGGATCCCGTTGATCGCGTAGTAACGCAAAAGGTCGACAAACGGCTTGGTCGAGTCGGTCGACAATTTGTGCGAAACGTTCTTCCAGGGCAGTCTTTGCGCCCTGACGAAACGGTCGAGCTCGGCGACGTCGGAATCGCAACTGTATCCGACGACTTCAAATCCGCAGTCGCGATATTTTTCGTACATCGCCTTGACGTTCGGGAGTTCCGCGCGGCACGGTCCGCACCAAGTGGCCCAAAAATCGACCAAAACGACTTTGCCGCGGTAAGAATCCCAGTCGATCTCCGTTCCGTCGGTCGAGACGCCCTCGAAGCGCAACTCGTTCCCGACAAGATTCGCGTATCGCTCGCTCGCGCCCGTCGAGACGGCGTAAGATCGAAGCGCTTCGTTTCCGCTTCCCAGAAACTTTTTCAGACGTTTTTCATCGATCAATTTCGCCATCTCGGGATCGCGTTCGCGCAACGCGCGCGCCGCTCGTTCAACGCGGTCGACATTTAAAGCCGTTGGCGTTTCAACCGCGCGATCGACGAGCCGATCGATCAACCTCCGCAGCTCGGCGGCGTCGTTTTTCCGGGTCGCGTCGACGATCGTCGCGTCAATTAGAGCGCTCTCGACGAGGACAAGCCGACGCGCGTCGGACGATTTTCTCTTTTCTTCTTCTCGGACAAGCGTTTGCAATTCTTCGACCAAGCCGTTCGCGCTCAACGCGACGCAACATGCGGCGAGTTCTTCGAACGTTCCGGAAATTATGCGTCCGGAAAGCGTCAAAATCTCGACGTTGATCGCGTCGAGCGCCGCCTCGATCTTTTTCTCGGTCGCCTCGTATTCTTCGCGCGAGGCGGCTTTGGCGGCGAAACGACGTCGTTCCTTTCGGATCGCGTCGCGACGTTGCAGATAAAACTCGAGATCCTTCCCGCGCGGCGCTTCCAGGAGCGCCGCGTCAAATCCTTCGGCGGCGATCGCGTTCGTCGGATCGATTGAACCGACGCCCTGCGACGCGAGCAAAAGAGCCGCGACGACGCCTCGCGTCGCGAATAAAAACCAGCGATTCATGGGAAACCTGCGCAAAAAAGGGAAAAACCGCGGTTCGCGGTCATGCGGGTTATTTTACGTTGGGATACTCCTTGCGGAGATAAGCCTGAATATCGGCGTTTGTAGCGTCGGCGTCGACGACCTTGCCGCCTTTGCCGATCAAGACGGCGATCGGCAGTTTCCGCAAGTCGTAGTAAGCGGTCGGATCGACGTAATCCTTGTCTTTCGCTTCGCGCGACAAAAGACGCGACAACGTCGTCCACGGATAAGGATAGCGCCGGTCGAACGACGAGACCGATTTCGGGTCGTCGTCGACGCAATAACCGACGATATCAAATCCGGAGTCGCGATAGTCGGAAAAAAGCGCCAAAGGAACGCGGAAAAGCTCCGCGGTCTGCCGATTATCCGACGCGAAAAAGACGACGAGAACCGTTTTGCCTTTATAGCGCGACCAATCGAAATCCTTTCCCAACACGGTCAGACCTTCGAGCGTCATCTCCGACCCGACAAGTTCGGCGTAACGTTTTTCGCCGCCGAGAGACAAGGCGATTCGACGGAGAACTCGATCGTCCGTCGCGTTGAAACGCTCTTCCGCTTTGGCGACAAAGGCGTCGGCGACGTCGGAATCATACTGGCGCATCTTTGAGAGGTAGAGCGAATAACGTTCTCCGCGAGCGGGCTCGGCGAGCGCTTCCTCGATAAGCCGATCGCCCAGCGCGGAAAGCGCGTCGGCGTCGTCGGCGCGTCCATAAACGGCGATTTCCGTAAGAACCTCAAGCTCTTCAAGATAAGAAATCCGCGAAAGATTCGGTTTGGCGCGCTCTTTTTCTCTGGCGAGAGTCTCCAGCATCTCCTGGTAATCCAACGCGGCGGAAAGAGATTTGCAGTACGCGCTAAAAGCTTCGTCGGCGATTTTGGTCGTCGCGTTCAAACAGGTGTACGCAAGATTCCGGTTGACTTCGCGCAACGCGCGATTAACTTTCTCGCGATGCTTCATCGCTTCCTTTTCGTCTTGAGGAAGTTGAAAGTACGCGTTTCGCAATTCGCGTTGCAACCCCTGATAATAAGCGACCGGGGCGCCTTCGCGGACGTTAAAAATCGATTCGTCGACGGGACGCGCGCTTTCAGGACGCGTCTCTTGACCGACGCCGGGAGCGACGACGCAAAACGCCAAAACGGCGACGCAAGAAAAAAACAACGCTTTCATAACCAAATTGTTGAAAAGTAGGGTTAAAAAATGACGAAACCGCGCCAGAAGTCGCGATTGTTTCGCGTTAAGAATCGCCGTCCGACGCCGACTTATACGCGAACTTATTCGTCGTTCGAGTCCTCGGGAAAGCGAAGACGTCCGCGGAAGAATTCCCAGGGGGAGCCGGGAAAATTTTCACGTTCGCGCGTCAATCACTTGACGTCGGGAAATTGTTCCTGGAGCAATTTTTTCAAATTATTGCCGCGAGCGAAAGTGTCGAGAACTTTGCCGTCTTTGCCAACCAGAACCATCGTCGGAATCGAGTCGACGCCGTAGTAGTCGGTCAAGTCGACGTAGTCTTTTCCTTCGGCTTCCATCGACATTTTACGCGACGCGGTCTTCCAGGGCAGTTTGCGCTCTTCCTCAAATTTCTTGAGCGCGTCGATATTGTCGTCCAAACTGTAGCCAAGAACTTCAAATCCCGCGTCGCGGTATTTCTCATAAAGTTCCAGAACGTTCGGGATTTCGGCGACGCAAGGCCCGCACCACGTCGCCCAGAAATCGACCAAAACGACCTTGCCGCGATAGTCTTCCCATTTGATCTCTTCCCCGTCAAGATAGACGCCTTCGACGACCATGTCGTTTCCGAGAAGCTCCGCAAAGCGTTTCTTGCCGCCAAGCGCGAACGCGAGTTTCTTCAGCGCCTCGTTTTCCGACGCTTCAAATTTCGAAATTGCTTCTTCGCACAGAGCGGCGCCGACTTCGGCGTCGTAAATGGCGATTTGATCGACGACGTCGCGAAATAAGCCCGCTTTGTCGGGGTTGGCGAGCGCGGCGGCAAGCGTTTTTGCGCCCGCCGCTTTAAGAGCGTCGACGTCCTTGGGATGACCTGCTCTAAAAACGGCGCCGATCAACGCGGAATCTTCAAGCATGCCGACGCGCCAGTCGTCCGGATTCTCCTTGCCCTTTTCGTCGGCGAGAGCTTGATTGAGTTCGTCGACTCTTCCGGTATTTCTGAGAATTTGCGCGTAAATGGCAAACGCCTGATCTCGCTCGTTTTTGTCGAGGTCTTCGCATGACGCGACGTTCTTATAAATAGAGCAGTACGCGACGACGGCCTTGTCGCGAACCGAATTGCGCTCGTCGGAATCGGCGACGGAGGTCATGAATTTCGTCATTTCCGCGTCAAGTTTCTTTTCGGTCTCTTTATAATAGTCTGAGTTTTGACCGTCTTTGACGTCGAAAACGGATTCGTCCAAAACGTAAGGTTCGTCAACGGGTTCGTCGGCAAAGACGAGCCCGCAAGCGCCTGAATACGCCAAACCCAACGACAGCGCTCCAATCAAACAAGCGTTAAAAGCAACGGTCGAAAAACGCATCGTCTTTTTCCTTTCGATCTTGTGGAAACAAAACGGAACGAAAACCGCCCCGCCGGGGAGAAACCGCCCGAGCGGAGCTTTTCACAACCGCGCGTCAATCACTTGACGTCGGGAAACAATCCTTCGAGCAATTCCTTCAAATGCTCGCCGCGAGCGCGCGTGTCGAGGACTTTCCCGTCCTTGCCGACGAGAACCATCGTCGGAATCGCGTTGATTCCGTAGTAGTCGGTCAGGTTGACGTATTCTTTTCCTTCGGCTTCCACCGACAATTTACGAGACGCCGTTTTCCAAGGCAATTCGCGTTCTTTTTCAAACTTTTCGAGCGCCTCGAGATTGCTGTCCAGACTGTACCCGAGAACTTCGAACCCGGCGTCGTGATATTTTTCATAGAGCGCCAAAACGTTCGGAATTTCGCCGACGCACGGTCCGCACCAGGTCGCCCAGAAGTCGACCAGAACGACCTTGCCGCGATAGTCTTCCCATTTAATCTCTTCGCCCGCCTTGCCGTCTTCAAAATAGACGCCTTCGACGATCATCTCGTTTCCGACAAGTTCCGCGAAACGTTTTTTCCCTTCGACGCGCATAATCGCCGTTTCCAAAATGGCGACGCGCGCGGCGTCCGGGGTCTCTTTGGCTTTTTCGTCGGCAAGGATTCCGTTTATTTCGTCAACTTTTCCGTCGTCCGCAAGAAAGCTCAGATACGAATTCAACGCTCTATTGCGCTCGACCTCTTCGAGGTCCTCGCAAAAAGCTCTGTTCTTAAAGATAACAAAGAGAGCGGCGTTGGCTTTCTCGAAAACGGGCGCGCGTTCGGCGGCGGAGGTAACGGCGATGAATTCCGTCATTTCCGCGCGTAATTTCTCTTCGGCTTCCTGGTAGTACTCGGCGTTCCGACCGTCTTCAATATCGAAGACGGACTCGTCCAGAACGAAAGGCTCCTTAGCTTCTTCTTTGGTTTCTTCAACGGGTTCGTCGGCAAAAACGGCGCAACCAACATTCGAATTTGCCGAACCTAACAACAAAGCGCCGACCAGGCAGACGCCAAAAGCAACGGGCGAAAAACGCATCGTAATTTTCCTCGCAACAAAGTGGAAACAAAAGGGAACAAAAACCGGCGCCGTGTGAAAAAAAGCTCGCGCCAAAGTTTTCGCCGCGCTCGTCATTATAACGCAACGAAGACGTAAAACAAGAGAAACGAGACCATTTGACAGAGGAACTCGAAAGAATTGACAAAATTCGTCGACACAATAAGAAAAACAGGATGTCTCGCGCAAGAAAAAACGTCCGGTTTGTCGATATAAACGACTTGACGGCGTCAATAAAGATTATTCTTCCTCTTGGGACTCGTCTTCAAACGACTCTTCGTCGGTAAAAAGCTCCCGCCCAAGATACGCCAAACCTCCCAGAAGAAGAACGCGATCTTTGGCGACGCTCGGGAGATAGTCAAAGTTAGGAGCCGACGATTCGTCCATGGAATCGCCAAGCGCGGCGAGAAGAGCCGCCAATTTGATCTTCTTGAGCAAAAGTTCGTCGAGCGGCTTTCCCGACTTAAGCGCCTGCGACGCCGCGCGATAATCGTCCTTCTCGATCGAATCGAGCGCGCGCCCCACCGCTTCCTCGGCGACCAACTTCCGACCTTCCAACACTTTAAATCCAAGCGTTATAACCTGTTGTTTCAAAGAAACGTCTTCGGAAGGATGCTCTCGCGCGGGTTCGGACTCCGAAAAATCGGACGCGGCGGAATCAGACTCGGGTTGAACATCCGAATCCTTTTCGGAAGGAACGCCCAAAACCGGCGGATCCAATTCGGCGGGAAAAACAGGAGCGGCGGACGCGGGCGACTCCGGAACCGGATCGGGGTTAGTCGCGACGGAAACGGGCGGAGCCGACGCGGGAGCGGACGGAGGCGGAACGGCTAACGAATCGGGAAGAATCAACGCGACGCGGAAACCGTAGTTCGTATTGCACGCGCCTGGGAGATTCGCGCCTCGATAAGCGCAACGCGCCAAGGCGGGGGCGGCGTCCCAACCTCCTCCGCGCAAGACCCTGTATTCGCCAAGAGCCGCTCCCTGAGGATCCACGACCGCGTTCGAGGCGTAGACGCCAAACCGGTCGGAACACCACTCCCAGACGTTTCCAAGCATGTCGTAAAGCCCCCATGCGTTCGGTTTAAACGAACCGACGGGGGACGTCGCGACGTATCCGTCGTCAAACGGGAAAGCCGCCGACCATTTTCTTCCCGTCGCGCTTCCCGAATCGTCGGCCGCGTTGAGATATTGCGCGCCGTCCGACGCTTCGTCGCCCCAGAAAAATTCCGTCGTCGTTCCGGCGCGAGCCGCGTATTCCCATTGCGATTCCGTCGGAAGAACGTAGCGCGGTTTGCAACCCAGATCCGGCTCGTCCGAACTAGCGGCGTTAAGCCAATTAACGTAGGCGATCGCGTCGTAAAAACTTACGCATACGACGGGATTCTTGCTCGACTGCTGAAAGCCCGGCTCCTGCCAGTTCAACCCCGGCGCGTCGATCCAGACGCCGTTCGCGTCGACGCCGCGCGCGCTTCCCTTTTGCTCCGCCGTCGTCTTATAGCCCGTCGCCTCGACAAAGCGTCGAAAATCGGCGACGGTTACGGGACGTTTGGCCAAATAGAACCGTTTCGTAAGCGAGACGCGCCGACGAGTCGACAAATTCAGCGATTTCTCCTGTCCTCCCGGATATTTCGCCATGATTTCGTCGACGGACGCGTCGTTTCCCATCATGAAGACGCCGGGTTCGATCAAGCGAAACTCTATGCCGGACGCGGACAGAAAATCAGTCGGCAAATTGACGATTCGGTCTTGCGAAAAGCAAGAGCCGACGATAAAAAACGTCAATACGAACGTCGCGATCAAACGCGGGCTGAGTTTCATCGAAGTCCTCTTCGTTGCCATGATGGAAAAACGCGACTGCGGAAAATCACCACTGAAGGAATTCAAAAATCTCGCGAATCTGCTGGTCGGCGGAGAAAAGCGTCGACGGATTATGAACCCCCCCGTCGGAAACCATTAATTGGGCGCGAACGCCCGCGACGCGAAGCGTTTCGTACATCATCGAGCTCTGGCTCAAAGGGACGAGCGGATCGTTCGTTCCCTGCAAAATGATCGTCGGAGCATAATTCCCGTCGACGTAGAATATCGGCGAGTATTTCTTCGCTCGCGCCTGAAGTTCTGCGTATTGTTCGACGTTTTCCTTATCCGCCGCTTCGCGCGGCATTCCGACTGCAAGATAGACGCAGTCGATCGACTGCTTCGCGTAACGATCGAACGCGAGCGTAAAATCGGAAGGTCCGAAATAATCGACGACGCGTTGAACCTGACCTGAAACGTCGAGATTATCCCCCACGTTGAACGGAGATTTCTCGTCCGAAATACCAAGCGTCAACGAAAGATGCCCTCCGCTCGAAGCGCCCGAAACGGCGAAACGATCCGGGTCGTACCCGTATTCGTCGGCGTGTTTGCGCAGAAACCGGACGGCCGCGCGGACGTCTTCCATCGGAACGGGGAACGCCGCTTCGTTAATTGGACGGTGCGAAACGCTCGCGACCGCGAAACCGCGATCCAACGCGCCCATCGCCTTCCAGAGACCGCCGTCGCCGGGCTCGCCGGAATACCAGCAACCGCTGTCAAGCCAGATCAGAAGAGGCTCGCCCTTGATCGTTTGACCGTCTTTCAACGGAAGGAACAAATTCAACTTGATTTCGCGATCTCCGACCGTCTTATAGACGACGTCGGAAATCTGCTGGAATTTGGGCTCTTCTTGAGCGCGAAGCGACGCGCGCGCGAACAAAAGAGAAACGGCGACCGCGACAAACAAGAGCGAGCGTCGCGTCGAAACGATGCGTTGCATAACAATAACCTTCGACAAATAGGGGGAAAAAGAATAATCCGGGACGTCTCGATTGGAACGATCCCGGCTGGTAAAACGAGAGGAATCAATCAGTTCCGAGGCGCGTCTTGCGCGGACTCGTCGGGTTGCGGAGCCTTTTCGCCGGGATCGGGCGAGGATTCGGAACCCGGCTCGTCGTCGACCTCTTGAAGAATCTCGGACGCCTCGCGCCAAGGCTTGTTCCCTTGATACGATTCAAGTTCTTTCTTCAACGAATCAAGGCTCTCGTGTTTCTGTTTTTCGCCAAGTTCGACCGCCTTTTGCGACCATGCTCTGGCGCTTTCAAAATCGCCGTTTTCCGCGTAGGCGGCGGCAAGCGTGCTGAGAATATGAGGGGCGGCGTAACGCGTCTCTTCGGCGGCAAGTTTGCCGTATTCGAGCGCTTTTTCCGCGTTCCTGTACCGGTCGTCCGGGCACGTCGAAAGGAGCCACGAGTAATTGTTCAGAACGCCGGAGTCTTTCGGATCGATTTCAAGGAGCTTTTCGTAAAGTTTGCCGGCGGCGTCCCAATGCCCGAAAAGAAGTTCCATATCGGCGAGCGACCGAAGAAGCTCCGGGTTGTCGGGCTTCTTTTCAAGCTCGTCTTTGAGAATCGTCGACGCGCGCTTGTATTTTCCCTGCTTGGAGATAGCGTAAGCGATTTGCGTCGTCGCTTCCAACTTGCCGTCGTCGTCTTTCGTTTTCGCTTTGAGCTGTTCGAAGACGCGGACGGCGTCTTCGTATTTGCCTTGTTCGAGAAAGACGATTCCCTTCAAGCGGATCGCGGGCAAAAGGCTGGAGTCGCGTCGAAGCGCCTGATTGACGTCGGCAAACGCTTTTTCGTAATCTTTCAGCTGCGCGTAAATCACGCCGCGCAGGAAATATAAGCCCGGTCCGTCGTATTTCTCGATCAGCGACGTGTAGAGCGCGAGCGCCGCGTCGTAATCGTTGATTGAAGCGAAGAACTGACCTCGTTCCACCTGAACTTCAAGGTTCGACTCGGAGCCTTTGACCGCCTCTTCAAAGAGCGCGCGCGCTTCGTCGTTCCGGTCGATCGACGCGAGCAGGAGCGCCTTTTCCTTCTTGTAGTCCGCCTTTTCGGGATCGATTTCAATCGCGCGGTCGATTTCCTTGAGCGCTTCGTCCGTTCGACCGCCTTGTTGCAGATACTCGGAATACAGGGAGTGAAGCCGGGCGTTACCGTCCGGATCAATCTCGAGCGCGCGTTCGATAAACGGAATCGCCGACGTCGCGACGTTCTCGAGCGAGGCGCGGAAAATTAGAGCGAGAACCTTCGCTTCGTCTTCCGCGTCTTCGCCGTCGATCGCAAGTTCAAGCGTTTTTTTCGCGTCGTCCTGACGATCCGCGAGCATATAGAGTCGACCGAGCGCGAGATTGGCGACCGGCATGTCGGGATTTTCCGCGAGTCCCGCTCTCAAGTCGCCGATAACGTTGTTGCGCAACTGACGCCAATCGCTCGGAAGCTGGTCGATTTTAAGATCTGGATCCATAAAGATTTGCGCAAGCGCGAGACCGCGATCAAGCCGCGCCGACACGCGCAGTTGCTTCGCAAATTCCAGGTTTTCGGGGTCAAGTCCGAGTTTTTCCGCCTTGTTGCACAGAGAAACCACTTTAGTCAGGTCGATCAGATTGTTTGCGGAAAGTTTCAATTCCGTCGCCAAATTCAGCAACTCTTCCGCAGTGTTCTCTTTGACGGAATCGCCGAGCTCTTCTTCGACGGCTTTTTCAAGTCGCGCGTTCAGTCCGGAGTCCTCTCCCTCGTCGATTTCGAGTTGCGGTTCGTCGGGCGCGTCCCCCGTCGACTCCGCCGCGGGTGGTTCCGACAAACCCTCGGGTTCGTCCGCAAACGCGGTCGACGACAAAAACAACAACGCGACGCTCGCCGTCAACGCGAATGAAAATGAAATCCAGTTCCTGGTCATTTATATCCTTTCAATCCCTAAACATTTATATCCTTTCAATCCCTAAAAAGGAGCGATTTCGAATCTTGGCGCCGATTTTGACGTTTTGCAAAACAACGCCCAAACCCGATTATACATAATTGCGGACTCGGATTCAAGCTCATATTGACGGACGGAAAAAACGCCCGAGCTAGTTCCCGCGATCAAGACATAGAGAATAGGACTCGCGCGCTAGAATAAAAAACAATTATTAAAAGCGGGACGCTAGAAAATAAGATTAAAACAAATGACGCGCCTATTTTAACGAGTTTTCTCAGAATTATCGAGACGCTACGAAAAGCGACGATTTCAAAAACAGAGACGCTATAAGCGAGGCGTCGACCACACGATTCAGTCCGGACGTCTTTTTCGCGATTCGCTCGATCAGGCGTTTTTACGGAGTCTCCGTTTGAGGACTCGTTTTTGCCCCCTCGACGGAGCGAACGGCAAACTAAGGCGCGTTTCGGGCGCGCGTCAATTTTTCAAAAAATCGCGAAACCGACAAACAAACCGTCGAGAGAGACCTCGTCGCCCCCCTCGACGGCTTTACCGCGACTATCCAGGCGTCGTCAAATCCCGTCGGACTAAGACCAAAGATCAATATTTGGAAAGGTCGACCGTCAACTCGGCGTCGGAAGGAATGTTCGCCTTAATCGGCGAGGTTTGGAAGCTCGTAAGGTCGGGCGGCACAATCTTGGGCAAGGCGGCGATTTTCGCGTCGCGTTCCTTGTAGTACTGGTCGATTTCCGACCGTTCCATTGACTCCGCTTTTTCGGGAGTCAGTTCGGGCATATCGGGAACTTCGGGCGTTTTTTTCAACGTCACCGTAAATTCTCCAGTCGGCGCGCCTGCGGCGGAATGGCCCGCGAACGTCGTTCGGACGGCGCAAACGCCCTGCGCGTCGGTCTTGCCGCCGATAATCGTTCCGCTCATCACCTGAGCGGGAATTAACGCGACTTCAACTCCCTCGACGGGATTGGTTCCGTCCGTTACGGTAATAACGCAGGGTTTGACGCTCGGAAAACCTTTAGGCTTGCCGGAACAGCCGGTCAAAACGGCGGTCGACAACAAAACGACGCTTAACAGCGCCACGTTCTTGACAATAGAATTTCGCATCATATCGCTCTAAAATCTCTTGCGTACGGAAACGCCGACGTTAAACGATTCGAATCGTCAAACGTCGGCATACGGCCTAAACGCGAACAACGAAACGCCGCTCAGTTCCCCTTGGTCTCGCCGCCGTTGATCGATCCCATGGCGCCCCAAACGCCGAAAGGACTCTTTCCGGCGAATTCTTTTCCATGAGACGCGCTTTGAGTCGTATATTTCGTGCCGTTGACGTCGGCGTCCATGTCGCCGCAGTCGATCGTGTCGGACACGAAGCGAACGGAACCGTCGACCATAGCGCAGTTGACCCCGCCGCTGTGATAGCTTTGCGCGGAACAAATGCCGTATCCCCAACCCGCCTGACCGTTGCCGCTGTTATAATTACGCGCGCTCGGCGAGTTCGGAGGGAGAATCGTTTGGAAACCGGTCGTGCTGACGTTGCCGTGCGCGTAGCAGTCGCCGCGGTTGAACGTGCAGACGGTGCCGGTAAGCATGGTCGTGTCGTTGGGGTTGATAAGATTCAGCACGTTGCGAGGAATCGTAACGCTGGATCCCGAGAGGTAGCCGATTCCGCCTTTGACGCGCGGGGTGCCCTGAGACTCCGCCGTCACCAATTCCGAATAGGCGACGGTGTTCGACGTTCCGTCGGTAATCGCGGCCATCGGACGCGTCATAACCTTGCGCGAACCGCCCTGGTCGTAAAGACCGCCGGGGAAGAAGCCGCGCGACGTCATCGACGATTCGTCCGTTTGGCAAATCGAATCGCCCCAGCTGCCCGCGTAGTTCGTTTTAAACGCGCTGTTCACCCAAGCCGTCGGCGTCTTCGCGTTGCCGTCCGAAGGACAGAGCAAGTAGCTCGCGCCTCGACTGTAAAGCCCCGAGCCGTTGTTTTGAACGTCCGGAAAATTCGCCGCTTTAATTTCCTGGTAAAGGGACGTTTGCTCGCAATAAGGGAGAATCCAAACGTGGTGCCCAACCCAGCCGTAATAGGTCGCCGACCCGCCGCCGCGCGCCGGCTGGAACATCCCGTTCACGTCGTGATAGTTATGCGACGCGAGCATGAGCTGTTTGAGATTGTTCGTGCATTGCATACGTCGCGCCGCTTCGCGCGCCGCCTGAACGGCCGGCAAAAGCAGACCGATCAAAATGCCGATGATCGCGATCACGACCAGCAGTTCGACGAGAGTGAATCCTCTTCGTCTCTTCTCGCAAGAAAAGAAATTCGCCATATAGTTGCTCCTCAAAAGATGGTATAAAAATGGTGGGAGACGTCTGTTTCCAAACCGTCTCGGACACGTTTGTCGTCAAACAAAGGTTGCGTTTAAAATCGTTTAAAGTATTTTGCCAAAACGCGCGCGTTTTGGACGTCGGACGCCGCCGAACTTCTCTTCTCTACAGTCTAATCCGCCCGACGCTCTTGTCAATTTGTTAGACGCTTTTTTGAACGAAATATTCACGCAATACGAACGAATCGACCTTGTTTTCGTTAAATATATAATCTTTTGCAATTTGTAAAACATCGCGTCTTCTCGCGCTTGTATCGCGGACGTTCTCGCCGGAGCGGTTACGCGAAGCGGCGACGGTCTGAGTAGCGGACCGAGCGTTTTAGACGCGACGGGCGCAGGGTTCGCGCAAACGCCCGCGACAAATTGGACAAATCCCAAAAAAATATTTGCAAACAAAAAATTTTCCGCTAGAATAACCGACCGGAGCCGGCGACGTTGCCGGACGGTAGATTCGCGAAAAGTCGCGGAACACTTGAAACTTGATCCCAGAGCCGGGACGTCGGGCGTCCGACGCCCCTTTTTAGGAGTTAGCTATGAAAATCGTATTTGCCGCCGACCCGTTCGCGCTGAGTCTTCGTAAAGCGATCGTCGAACATCTTAAGAGCAAGGGCTATGAAGTCGTCGACTACGGCGCTTCCGAAGAAAACACGGAAATCCCCTATTTCGACAGCTGCGTCAAAGCGTGCGAGGCGCTTCAGCGCGGAGAGGCCGAACGCGGCATTCTGCTTTGCGGGACCGGCATGGGCATGAACCAAATCGCCAACCGTTTCGAAGGCGTTCGCGCCGCGGTCGTGGAATCCGTTTTCGCCGCTAAAATGTGCCGCGCGATCAACGACTCCAACGTTCTGTGCCTGGGCGCGATGATCTGGGGCGACTGGATGGCTTGCGAAGCGGTCGACGTCTTCCTGAACACGAAACTTGGCGACGGACTCGAAGATCTCAAGGAATTCCTCGAAGAAGCCGCCAAGAAAGTCGCGAAGATCAATCCGTGATTTCATCTCCGGCGACGCCGAAACGCGGCGTTCGAACCGCGCCCTCGCAGGGGCGCGAACGCTTTGACGCGGGCGACGCCAAAACGCGTCTTAGTCGCCTGCGACGACGTCTAAACGCGTCGGGGCTCCCTCTCCAACTTTTTCAGTTAAAATAACGACAATGCTTTTTAACGATATCGATTTCGACGTTTACTTCAAGAAATATCCCGACGCGAAAGGCTATTTTGGCAAATACGGCGGCTCCTACATTCCTCCGGAACTTCAAGCCGCGATGGACGAGATTACCGAAGCGTATCAGACGATTTGCAAGTCCAGAAAATTCATCGCGGAACTTCGCAGGATCCGCAAGGAATTCCAAGGCAGGCCGACGCCAATCTCCCATTTGGCGCGACTTTCCGACAAAATCGGCAACGGCGTTCAACTCTACGCCAAACGCGAAGATCTGAACCATACGGGCGCGCATAAACTCAATCATTGCATGGGCGAAGTCCTTCTCGCCAAGTATATGGGCAAGAAGAAGGTTATCGCCGAGACCGGCGCGGGTCAACATGGCGTCGCGCTCGCCACCGCCGCGGCGTATTTCGGACTCGAATGCGACGTCTACATGGGAGCCGTCGACGTCAAAAAACAGGCGCCGAACGTCGCTCGCATGAAGATTCTCGGAACGAGAGTCGTCGAAGTGACCGACGGGTTGCAGACTCTGAAAGAAGCGGTCGACGCCGCGTTCACGGCTTACTGCAAAGAATACAAGGACGCGATCTACTGCATCGGCTCCGTCGTCGGACCTCATCCGTTCCCGATGATGGTTCGCGACTTCCAAAGCGTCGTCGGAATCGAAGCGCGCGAACAATTTGTCGAGATGACCGGCGAGCTTCCGGACGCCGTCGTCGCCTGCGTTGGCGGAGGTTCCAACGCGATGGGTTTGTTCTCGGGGTTCCTCGACGATCCCGTCGATATCTACGGCGTCGAGCCGCTCGGCAGAGGTCCCAAACTCGGCGATCACGCCGCCAGTTTGACCTACGGCGAAGAAGGCGTCATGCACGGCTTCAACAGCATTATGCTCAAAGACGAGAACGGCGAGCCGGCCCCGGTCTATTCCGTCGCGAGCGGTCTGGATTATCCGTCGTCCGGTCCGGAACACGCGTTCCTGCGCGATCTTGGCAGGGTCAAGTACGACGTCGTCGACGACGACGAAACGATCGACGCGTTCTTCGAACTCTCCAGAATGGAAGGAATTATCCCGGCTATAGAAAGCTCTCACGCCGTCGCTTACGGCTTAAAACTCGCCAAAACGATGGGCAAGGGTTCAATCCTGATCAATCTTTCCGGCAGGGGCGACAAGGTTATTGACTATATCATTGAAAAGTACGGCATAAGATAATCACTAAAAAGTCGCGCTTTAAGAGGAAAGCCGTCGTCGTCGGGGGACGTCCCCTTCTTACGGCGGCTTTTCTTGTCGTCGCTTTCCAACGGCGAGCCGTCGGACGTCTCAAAAGGTTGCGTTAACCGCGCGTTCCAATTTTCAGGCTCCCTCCGATTTATCGGGCGAAATGAAAAAGAACGTTCATCGGCGTCAACGTAACAAAAACGACCTCGAAAAAAACAACTTTTCCTTTCTTGCGCGCTTTCCAGTTTTTTTAAATCGCGGACGCGTGAAAAAGATTCCCGAAGACGCCGCGTAATAATATTAAGGTTAACTCAACATGTCGTCGGGAATAACGGAGCGCGGATACGGAAAAACGCTTCGTCGCGAAAATCGCGGGCGGATTCCCGCGACCGGAGTCGTTTGACTCGCCGTCGCGCGTTTGCTCGGAGGTCACTTCCCCGGACTGGCGACCCTCGCGCTGAAGTCGGTCTCGGGATCCCATCCCAGCGGCTCGACGTCGGGGAAGAGTTTTTGGAGTTCGTCCGCCAATTTGCAACCTCTGCAATCGGTCATGATGACTTTGCCGTCTTTGCCGACGAGGATCATTTCCGGAACGCCGTTGATCGAATAGTACTCGTACAGGCCCTTGCAGCCCGCTTCAATCGAGCGTTTCTGGGACGCCATCGACCACGGTATTTTCTCGACGATCATAAACTTTTTCAACGCGTCGAGATCCTGATCGATACTGTACCCGACGATCTCAAACCCCGCGTCGCGATAGCGTTCGCAAGCCTCCTTGAGTCGTGGAATTTCCTTTCGGCACGGTCCGCACCAAGTCGCCCAGATTTCGATTAAAACGACTTTGCCCCGATAATCTTTCCAGTCGAATCTCTTTGTAAAATCGTCGCCGTCGAAAAGCAACGCCTCAAAATAGGGTTCCGAACCGGGCAGTCTAAGGTATCTTCTAAGTCCGAGCGTTTGCTGAATCGGTTTGACAAGTTTGGGATTATCCGACGCTTCAAAGGCTTCGCATAACGCGTCGAGAGC
Source organism: uncultured Planctomycetales bacterium (assembly GCA_947305735.1). Classification (GTDB taxonomy): domain Bacteria; phylum Planctomycetota; class Planctomycetia; order Pirellulales; family Thermoguttaceae; genus RUG369. Next base: position 24,654 of record CAMZEO010000010.1, read on the forward strand.
TTCTTCGCCGAGTTCCGGTTCAATCGTTTTGATCTTGATCGCGATTTTATACGCGGTTTCTCCGAAATCAGGAAAACTCAGCGCGAAAGTGATCGCGTCTCCGACAAGTTCGACAAACGCGTTTTCACGATCCTCGGTCGCGAGTTCGAGCGCGGCGTTAATTCGGACGTTGAAAAGCGTCGTCGCGTAATCAAGCGCGATTCTGGACGTTTCTTCGGTCTGATCCAACTTCCACCGTCGAAGCGCGACGCTCGTCCGACCGCGCAGTTCGTCGAATTTCGCGCCGAATCCTCCTTTCCGAGACTCCGACGTCGCGTAATTCGCGAGAATACCCGCGAACCGCGCGTTGTATTCGACGCGTTCTTCGGACGAGAGCGACTCGAGATCGAGAAGCGCCCTGGTCGACTTGTAAAACTCTTCGCCGGTCTCTTGCCAGAACGCTTCTTCGGTCGTCGCGACCTCGTTGCCCCAAGTTTCGAGCGCGTTTTGATAATCGACGAGAGACTCTTTATCGATCGTCTCGGGAAATACCGGCTTATCGGCGGCGAACATTCCGGAAGGAGCGAACAAAACGCATAGAGCGACGAGTACGAAACGCGCCGCGTTTTTTACGATCGGTATCATGGCAAATCCTTACTTTTGAAACGACGGGGGATACTCGAACGGATTGTGAACGTCGAGGGGACCTTCCGGAAGTTTTTGGCGCGTCAGTTCCCTGTACATGGGATAATCCGACTGCATATGGATCGGCAGTTCGCGGTCGCGCCACATGATCATTGAATCGTACGGGAGTTTCCAGCCGTTTCGTTCGTAGAACTTTACGAGCGGTTCGCGACAGAACAGGATCGCGAACGGAAATCCGCGCCTCCTCGATTCGTCGAGCGCCGTTTGGAGCAGACGCGACGCGAGTCCTCGTCCGCGACGTTCGGGAAGAACCGAGACGCCCTGAAAACTTGCCGCCTCGTACCGAACGTTCCATTCGGTCGCGATCGTTCTTTCGACGACCGCGACGTGACCGACGACGGCGTCCGACGCGTCGGTCGCCAGGACGGTGAAAACCGGGACGGCGTCGTGCCAAGCGCGGCGACGGCGGAAGATCGGCGCCCAATGCGGAAAGATTTCAATCAAATAAGCGCGAATTTTCGCGTCAAGCGACGCGTCGATCCGCGCCTCCGACAAAACTTGAACGACGATTTGATTTTTGGACGACATTTGTTTTGCTTCCCGTCTACTTTTCTTTCACGTCGGTTCCCCTGCAAATACGTTTAAGCGTCGTTTGGACTTATTGTTTAACGTTGTATTGTACGCTTTTCAACAATTAAAAAAAGAGGATCGACTTCTTTTTATTTTTCCGCCGTCGCTCGACTTTTTTGTCGATCCGCGGCGGTTCGAGCGGCGGACGAAACGCGGAAAACGGGAACTTTTCCGATAAAAGGCGCGGTTTGAGAAAAATTTGTCCCGCGCCGAAAAATTCCCTTGATTTTCCGCGCCCCGCGATTATTATTAATTCTTGCGCGTTCGAGAGAACGCGAGCGCGTTTTTTGGATCGTTTGACGAGGCTTTTTCGCGAGACGTCGCCGCCTGCCGCAAGAGGGCGCGAAGCCGAGTCGCCAACTTTTTGAACGTCGGGCGGGAGCCGTCGCGGTCGCGTCGTTTTCAGCGCGGCGTTTAACGTTTTCAATTAGGAGAAAAATCATGGCTGCTGTAGTTGATAAAGACACGTGCGTCGGTTGCGGCGCTTGCGCCGGCGCTTGCCCCTGCGACGCGATCGCCGTTGACGACGTCGCCGTCGTCGACGCGGATAAATGCGCCGGTTGCGGCGCTTGCGCGGACGCTTGTCCCGCCGGCGCGATCACGGTCGAATGATCGACGAATCCTCGACGCCCGCCGTTCGTTCGTCGACGACGAGCGAAGTTGCGTTTTTCCCGACGTTTCAGGCGTTTCGTCGCGCGACGTCGGGTCGTTTTGTATCATGGCGGCGCGCCGTTGTTTTCGCTCTTTTTCGCGAACGCGGACGAGAGTTTTTTCGCGCCGGTCTTTTTAACGATGGAGTCGAATAATGAGCGAAGAGGATTCCGGCGGAACCGGAGCGTCGTCGGGCGCTCTTCCCGGGCGAGTCCCGAACAATAAAATCGCGCGGCTTATCGCCGAAATAACCTCGCGCAAAAGCGACTCGACGCCGGTCGACGTCGAAGCGCTCGGTCAAGTCGACGAAAGACTCGACGCGGAAACGCGATCGGTCGCGGAGGAAACGTACCGCGCGAAATGCGAAGAGGCGAAGCAAATCGTCGATAATCCCGCCGACGTCGTCGCCCTTTTGGACGCCGTTAAAAACTGGTCCGAGCGCTTTACGCGCAAATTGAATTCCGAAGCGTTTCAGAGTTTGACGACGATCTTCCGAATGGTCGGCGCGGCGGCTTCCGGCGAATATTTGGGACTTTCCAAATCGACGATCGCGTGTCTTGTCGGCGCTTTGCTTTACTGTCTTTCTCCCATCGACGCCATTCCCGACGTTCTTCCGATCGTCGGTCTTTTCGACGACGCCTTTGTTCTTTCGATGACCGTCAAATGCGTCGCCGACGAGCTCAAGACGTTCCGGATGTGGGAACGTTTAAAGGCGGCGCGCTCCATTCTCGCCTCTTATCTTCCTTATTTCAGAGACGTTAAGCGCGTCGTCCTCGCGCCGGGCTGGATGACCGAGAACGACGATTGTTCGGCGGAAATCGGGATTTTGCAACCGGTCTTTCCCAACGCTTCGTTCGACCCCTTTAAGTGGAAATCGAACGTATCCTGGGACGCGGCTCGAACGTATATCGACGGTCGCGGTTCCGACGAACTCGAAGGCTTCGTCCGGAAGTCCGGCGATTTGAGTTCCGTCGCGCTCGTCGGTCATTCGCTTGGGGCGCGCCTTGTCGTCCGGACGCTCGCGCGCCTTTCCAGAGAGCCTTCCAAGACGTCGTTTTGGTCGCGCAAGCCGACAAACCGCGCGTCGCAGACGTTTCTCCTTGGCGCCGCGATCGACGTCGACGATCCCGATCTTGCTCTCGCCGCCAGGGGAGTCGCCGCGCCCCTGTGCAATTTCTTCAGCCAATCGGATCGCGTGCTGGGGTATCTTTACCGCGTTTCCGAGCAACGAACGCCGATCGGGCTCTCGGGAATGACGACGCCCTGCGAAAATTATATCGATTGCGCCGTGTCCGGTCGCGAAGAATCCTGGCTCGACTACGCCGAGAAGGCGGCTTCCGTCCTGGCCTTTTTCAAGTCGACGTCGTTCCTTTCTTCCTTCTCGCTCGCCGACAGCATCGCCGGAGGACTGCCCGAATATTACGGTCATCAATTTAAATTGTACGCGCAATTCTTTAAAGAAACCGTGCTTAACGACGGCGAAATGAAATAGCGGAATCTGTGTTTTTCGCCGCTTTGCCCGCGAGGGCGCTTCTCGCGGACGAAGCGGCTCTATTCGAACTTGACCAGACCGCAATATTTGAACGCGTCTTCCTCTATCGTCGGTCTCAAGGACGGCATAACGACGCGTTCGAGCGCCGCGCAACCTTTGAACGCGGATTTTCCTATGAGGAAGACCGACCTGGGCAACTCAATTTCCGTCATTGAAGAACAACCCTGGAAAGTCTCGTCTTCAATCCTCCTCAACGTTCCGGTTAAGCGAACGGACGTCAGCGACTCGCATTCCCGAAACGCGCCTTTTCCAATCGATCCGACGGAATCGGGCAGATCGACCGTTTGCAACCGACCGCAATTGCGGAACGCTTCTTCCCCGATCGACTCGATGGAGTCGGGCAGACGGATCGTCCGCAACGAGGCGCAGTCTTTAAACGTTCCGGCGGGGAGTTCGACGAGAGAGCCGTTTATCGTCGCGTCGCGCAACGCCTTGCAACCGTCGAACGCGCTTTCCCCCAGTCGCGTCAGACGGTCGCCGAGTTTCGCGACTTCAAGCGTTTCGCACCCCTTAAACGCTTTCGCTCCAATCTGTTCGAGAGTATCCGGCAAAGCGATCGAACGGAGTTTTTTGCAGAAGAGAAACGCGGAATCTTCGACGATGCTCGCAGATTCCGGCATGACGACCTCGACAAGAGCGCCGCAATCTTCGCAAAGCCCCCTGGGAATCGTCGTCATTTCTTTGGGAAGTTCAAGCGTTTGGAGCTCGCGGCAACACGCGAACGCTTTTTCGCCGACGACCGTCGCGTTTTGCGGAACGCTCGCCTTTTCCAACGCGTTGCAGAACGAAAACGCTTCGGCGCCAATTTGAATCAGACTTTCGGGCAACTCCAGCGATTTTAGCGACGAACAGAACCAAAACGCTCTTTTGTCGATCATTTGAAGGGACGTTTCGGGAAACCGCGCGGACGCGAGTTTGGAACAGTCCGCGAACGCTTCGACGCCCAAAGAAACGACTCCCTCGGGTATCGCGACTTCGCGAAGTCCCGCCTGATAGAAAGCGCGCGAACCAATCGCGACGAGATCCCGAGGAAAAACGACGCTTTCAAGCGCGGGACAAGACTCGAACGCTCGTTCTTCGATAATCGCGAGCGTCCCGAAAAATTTTACGGATCGCAACGCTTCGCATTCGGAAAAAGCGGCGACTCCAAGTTCGACCAGATTCTCTCCAAATTCGAGCGTTTCGATCGCGCCGCAACGCGCGAACGCTCGCGCGCCGATCTCCTCCAGCGCGTCGGGAAACCGTTCGACGACCAGAACGGCGCAGTCCCGAAAGGCGTCCGCTCCTATTGATTCGACCGATTGAAGGGAACCGACGTCTTCAAGAAGCGCGCATTCCAAAAACGCGCGCGCCCCGATCGTTTTCGTTTGAGGGCGCGTCTTCGCCGATCGTAGCGAAACGCAACGCGCGAAGGCGTCTTCTTCGAGCGCTTCCAGTTGTTCCGGCGTCGCGACGATTTGCAACGCCGCGCAATCGCAAAACGTTTTTTTAGGAATCGACTTAATTTTCGTCTCGCTCAAATCGATTTTTTCAAGCGCGGAGCAACCGTAAAACGCTTCCTGTCCTATCGAGTCAAGCCCCGACAAAACGCCGACGTCCTCCAACGCCGCGCAGTTGAGAAACGCCGCGTCTCCAATCGACGTCAACGGACTTTGAATTTGAACCTTGGCGAGTCGCTCGCAATTTTGAAAAACGCGCGCGGGAAGAGAGCGAACGGCTCGCGGTATTTTAATCAAAGTCAAGTTGGGGCAGTTTGCAAACGCTTCGTCGCCGATCGTCGAAAGCGTTTCCGGAAGCTCGATCGACTCGAGGAAGGGAATATCCGCGAAGGCGCGTTCCTCGATAGTCGTCGCGCCTTTTGAAACGTAGACGGATCTCAAATTGGCCGCTCCCTGAAACGCGTTTCGACCGATAATCCGCGCCCCCGGCGGAACGACGAACGACGTCTCCCTTTTTTCGCTCGGATAACGCAATAACGTTTCGCCCGATTCGTCGAAGAGCGCTCCGACTTTAACGCGGAATCCTCCGTTCGGGGAGACTTCAAACGCCTCCGTTTTTACCTCCGGCTTAATCAGTTCGTCGATATTGGTCAAATCGGCGGAAATCCGGATCTTTTTAAGCGGATTCTTCGGTCTGAAGCCGCCCGGCGCGATCGAGGACGTCGAGTCGGGCAAGGCGTAATCGAGAACCTGCTTATCCGACGGAAAATAGATCAGTCTCGTTTTCGATTTGTCGAAAAGAACCCCGTCGATCGAGCAAAACTTCTCGTTGGCGTCGCCGACGCGAACGGCTTTCATCGCGCCGCAGGATTCGAACGCGCCTTCTCCTATCGCGTCGACGGCGTCCGGAATCGTTATTTCCTCCATCTCCTCGCATCGCGCGAACGCCTCCGCGCCTATCGTCTTGAGCGATCTTGGAAGAACGATCGTCCGGAACGCGCAGCCGACGAACGCGCGCGGCGCTATTTCAACGACGGAATCGGGAAGAGACTTCAACGCTTCCTTCCTCTTGCCCGGACAGCGGACGAGCGTTTTGAGCGCGCGGTCGTAAAGAAGACCGTCGACGGCGCGGAAGCTCGTCGAATCCTTGTCGACGCGGAATTCGACTACTCTGGACGTCCGCTCAAAAAAATCGTCCGGGAGGATTTCCAGATCGGCGGGTCTTTCGCATACGCACGTCGTCTTGTCGATCATAGCGGTCGGCTCGACGCTTTCGACGGAGTCTTGAATGGAATTGTCGCTTGTTTCTTTATCCATAGGTGCTTCAACGGTCGCGCGGTTTGAGGAAGACGCGTCGCTTTGGAAACGCCGCGTTAGTTTTCAGATCGTTTCAAAGGAAAACGGATTCGTCGCCGACATTTTTTGACAAACGCGAAGTCAAACCATTCCCCAGCGTTTTCTCAGAATCCAGTCGAGCGTCATGAGCGCGACGAACGCCCAAAAGACCGGCCAGACGTCGTAAAGCGACTTTTTAACTTCGCGGACGTCGACGAACGTTTCGCGACTCCGCAACGTTTCGTCAACGAACGCCGCGAATTCTTTCGGCTCGATCGTCTTTCCGCCGGTCGTCGTCGCCAGATTCTCGAGCGTCGCGCGGTTCCCCTCGGGACGTTCCAATTCGATATTCCGCTCGAAGACAAGGAACCTCGCGCGCGCCGTCTGCAAAACCGAGCCCGTCGGCGAAAGGAGTTCCGCTTCGACGAGGTAATCGCCGGGCTCGCCCGTATTCTTGTCCACCCCTTTCCAGACGCCGTTTTCGTCGCTCATATCGACGGGTTCTCGCGAGCCGTCGGGCGCGACGATCGTCGCGCGAACTTTAAAACCGGTCGCGTCTTCGTCCGGTTTCGGACGATAGAGGGCGCGAAATTCAACCGACTCGTCGGTCGCGAACCTCGAGCGATCCATTTCGACGGCGAGTTCCCCCTCGAGGAGTTCGTCAAATTTCGCGGACCATAACAGAAGTTGACGCCAGAACTTCGCGTGTTCCTCCTCTTTTCCGCGCATACGCCATCTCCAAGTCGAGTCGGTCGCAAGCGCGACGACGCGCCCCTCGCCGTATCGTTGCGCGACAAGCAGAGGCAACGGCTCGGCTTTTTCGTCGGGCGTTCCCGTCGAACCGACGGGAAACGCGTTGAGAAGAACGCGCGCGTCGGGCTTCAGTCGCCCCAGCCGGTAGACCGACGTCAAGTCCGGCATTCCCAACCAGGTTTCCTTGTTTTTTTGAGGGTCTAAATTCAACTGGACGACGTAATTGTCGCGTCCTTGCGAAGGGGCGGGCAGAGCGCGAAACGCTCCGTCAAAACGCATTCGTCGCGACTCTTCTTCGTTCGCGTCCATCGCGGTCAGGTCGACGTCGAGGGGAAGACGATCCGCGGCGCTCGTTTGGACGGGCAACGCGTTCGCCAGCGGCGTGTCGGCGTAGCCGCCCAGACTCAGCGAACGCTCGCCGGCGAGAACGATCAACCCCGCGCCGTCCTGGACGAGCTTCAAGAGCGCCTTGAGTTCGTTCGGCTGAAACGCGGTCGCGTCGACGTCGCCCAGAATGTAGACCGCGTATTTGCCTTCGGAAAAGAACGTCTTGTCGAGCGGCTTTCTCGAACGCGCGTAATCGGCGACCATTTCCGCTTCCGTCATGTCGGGCGATTTTGCGATCATCGAGGTTGTCGGCGGTCTCCAGTAGCGGACGCGAACGTCGGACGCCGAATTGAGCGCGGCGCGCAGGAAATTCTGTTCGTAGCGTCGCGTTCCTTCGATATACAGCGCGTCGACGCCCCTGTCGATCGCTTCGACGAACGCGCCGAGTTCGTTGTTCGTTTCGACCAGCTCGCCCCGTTGAACGTCGGCGGCGACGCTCAATTTCCATTCGCCCGGCGTTTCCGGCTTGCACGTAAATTGGTAGGGAAACGTCGCGTCGGCGTTTGTCGGCTCGATCGTCGTTCGAGCGACCGTTTCCATTTTGCCCGGCTCCTTCTCGAGAGAGAGCGTCAACGGGACTTTCAGTCCGGCGCAACCAAGAAGGCGAACCCGCCCGGAAACGGTCAGTTCGTTGCCGAGAAAAACGTGGTCGTTGGCGCGAAGGTCGAGAACGGCGACGTCGCGCGCGGTCGCGGAGGCGTCGTCCGAACCGAACGGCACGGCGAAAATCTTTCGTTCGGCGTCGCGCAGACGCAACGCGGCGTCTTGCGGCGAAACGGCGTCTTCGGCGATTTTGGCGCGTTGAGCGCCGTCGGAAAGAACCGCGACGCCGACGAGCCGTTTGCCCGCGGTCGCGCGCGCTACTTCCGCGAGCGCGTCTCCGATTTTGCTCTCCGATCCGGTCGGAGTTTGGGGAAAGAGAATCTTTCCGTCGGCGACTTCCAGTTCTTCGATCGACTCGCCGAACCCGTAAACATGCGCGTCGAATTTTTCGCAGAGCGCGCGAAAAGACGCGTTCGCGTCGGCAAACGCCTTTTGCATCGCTTCGTATCGACTCGCGTTTCCTTCGGCGTCTCGAATCGCCATGCTTTCGGACAGGTCGCACAAAAACGCGACGGACGCGGGCAATTCTTCTTTTTCCACGGAGACGACCGACGGACGCGCGAACAGAACCGCGAAGAGAAAAACGACGATCAGACGGATCGCGAGTTCCGCGCGCCGACGCGACGGGGGAATTCCCGGCTCCCTCGAGCGCAGGCACAGGAGCCCGACGACCAGAACGGCGAGCAGGGCGACGACGGGAAACCAGCCGTCGCCAATTGGATCGAAGGATAGTCGGGGCATTGCGGTTTACGAACAAAGGACGAATTCGCGTCCGACCCAGTCGCCGAACGCGGGTTCATTATAGCGTTTTTTCGTCGTCGCGCAACGTCAAACGCGCGACGCGGACGTCAAACCGCGCGCGGCGTTTCGCTTCACGGCTCTTCGCGCAAGCCGCCGAGTTTGAAATTCCTGATTTCCCCGTCGAAGAATTCGGGCTCGATTCGAAAGAGCGGATTGCCGCCGAGCGCGATTGCGGTCGATTCGGTCGACATAACGCGCTCGACGACTATCGATCCGAGTTCCGCGTCGTCGACTCGGAAAGAGCAGGATTGGTCTTTTTTGACGACGCGCAACTTATGCCAGACGCCCTTTTCGATCGGAAATCGAGGCGTCGTTCCGCCGCTTTTCGTCGATTCGACGGCTCCGTAGACGTTTCCGTCGGAATCGATCGCGACGCGCAACGGATCGTCCATGCCTTTCGCCCACGAGGAGATTACCTGCGCGATTCTTCCTTTTTCCGGAACGGAGTCGACTTTGAATTCCAGTTCCGCCTCGAATTCGACGCGCGGAAATTCGTCGAGCTCGTAAATTACGATCGCGTCTTCGCCGTTAAAACGAACGGCGTTTTCGCCTCGCGCGACGTTCGGCGCGTCGAACGGCGTTCCGACGCTCGGAGTCGGCTTGCCGTCGAGCGAGTCGACGATCAGCGGTTGAAACGACGTTTTCGCGGCTTCTCGTTCGAGAAACGCCTCGTACTCGAACGGAGGCAGACTCGCGTCGACGGAGAACCGGCGTCCCGGCGCGAGCGATTCGGTCTTGCCAAATTCGTTTTCGACGACGATTTTCCAGAAATACGTTTTGCCGGGCTCAAGCGTCTTAGTCTGCTCCGGCGTCGCGACGGCGGTCTTGCCGTCGTTCGACTTTGCTTCGAGGAGAATCGCGTCGAACGTCTCCGAATCGGAGACCTGAACGGCAAACGCGTAGTTCTTCGCGTCGACGACGCTTCGCCAGGAAAACGGAATCGCGCCGGTCGCGACTTTGGCGTCCTGTCGGGGCTCGTCGCAAGCGGGAACGGGCGGCGCGGTTTGTTTTGCGGGCAACCACGACGCGCAGGTCGTTCCGAGCGCTCCGGCGAACGCGAAATCGACCAGGAAGAGCGGGGGCGCCGACTCGTCGTCAGGCGTCAATCGGACGAAAATTTGAGGCGAATAGAACCCGATTCGCTCCGCGTCCGGATTCGACGAAACGATTTCGATTTTCGCGTCGTCAAACGCTTTAGGGGAGATCGTCGGGATCTCGTTCTCTTCAAACGCGTTGAAATATTGGTCGTAGGCCAAAAGCAGAGGTCCGTAGTAAACGGAAATATGATTTGCGAAATCGCCGTCTCCGGCGACGCAACGCAATTTTTCCGGCAGGGTTAGCGCGATTGTTTCGCCGCGTTTCCACGTTCGTTTGACGGCGCGATATTTGCCGGACGTCAACGTCGTTTGTCCTTCTTCGGGCGTTTCGAGCGTCGCGCCGTCCGCCCATTCGGGGATTCTCAAACAGAGCGTCAGCGTTTCTTCGGAACCGTCGTCCGGCCCGAGTTCAATCTCAATTTTTCCGCCGACGGGATAGTTCGTTTTTTGCGTCAAAACGAGTCGTTTCTTATTAAACGAGAACGTTTGCGAGCCTTCGCCGTAGTAGTTCAAATAGAGCGCGTCGGCTCTTTCGTCGTCTTTGCCGCGCATAACGGCCCAATTAACGAGTTCCGCGAAACCGCGCGGACCGTTGACGCTGCAACAGTTGAGTTCCGGTTGTCCCGGTCGCGATTGAAAGACGATCGTGTGAAACGACGCTTCGCGCCGACCGTTCGCCGGCGCGTTGTACGAACACCAGCTTCCGGACGGGTGCGTATAAGCGCAAACGGCGTTGTAGAGCGCGTTTTCAAGCGCGTCGGCGCAACGCGGATCGGCGGTCGCGCGGAGAGCTTCGACGGTCGTCGCGATCCAGGCGACCGAGCAGCACGTTTCGATCGCGGCGTTTTTGAACGGAGTGCCGATCGCTCCTTCGTTGGAGCTGAACGATCCGTTGTTATGGACGTCGCGCTTATAGACGCTCTCCCAAAGATTTAAGAAGGCGCGACGGTACGAGTCGTCCCCGTCGATTCGCGCGAACTCTTCGAGTCCGAGGATCGTGTGGAGCGATTCCCAGCGCGGCTGCGGCGTCTTGTAGAATTCGACTCCCGCGAGTCCCCGGCGATAGAAGTCGCCGCGTTCCTGAAGGTCGACGAGAACCTTTCGCGCCGCGTCGAGAAAACGCTCTTCGCCCGTAAGTCGATAGAGCTGACAAAGCGCCGTCATGATCGAAAAATTGACCTCGTCGGAGCCGACGTCTTTAACGCGCTTTTCGACGCCGTCCGCGTCGGGGTTGTAAAAGACTTTTTCGAAGAAGAACCCCGCGCGTCGCGCCGCTTCAAGCGCGTCGGCGTCGCGATAGCGCTCGTAGTAGAGCAAGAGCGCGCTCATGGCGTGATAATGCGCCCAAAGATCCCAACAGACGACGAGCCGCTCGTCTTTTGAGTACGGTCCAAGATACCCGTCTTTGTCCTGACAGGCGATCAGCGCGCGCATCGTCGTCCGAACCGTCTGGAGCAACTCGGGATCGTCGTTCGTCTGCAGAAATAAAATCGCGTTTTCAAGGTATTTTCCGACGAATTCCCCGACCCACGGGACGTAATACTCGCTCGATTTCGGTCGACGCTCGCGCATTTGCAAAACGCCGAGCATCGCGGGATTCGCCTTCGGCGCGCGCAGAATCCAGTTTCGAACGACCGCGTCCATGCGCGCGCCGATTTCGCCGCCGTATTGGGCGCGAAGGTCGGGGAACGACGCGAGTTTTTGCGGAAGCTTGTCGACGGCTTGCGCGAATGAAAGCGCCGGGGAAAGACATAAAAGCGGAACAAGTAAAAGGAGCGAGATTATACGTGTCATCGTGTTGGGAATCCGACGGGCGCGGTTGGTTGTTGTTTTAACTGGAACGCTTTTCACGATTTAAAAGGAAGGGTCTTGTTAAGACCCTGATCGACGGCGTTTTGGACGACGCGATTCTCGTCGTCTTTTCCGTATTATACCATTTGAATCTGTTTTTTTCCACATCTTAGGTTGTTCTTTTCCGCGCGATCGTCCATGCGCGCGATTGGTCGCGGTAGAGTAGTAAAGCGTCGGATATAATCCGCATAAAAATTTCATTTCCTTGTTGACGACAATCGGTTCGAATCAACGTACAACCGTTCGAAAGAAACTCCGGATAGGCGTAAGTAGCGCCGATTTCTTCCAACTCTCAATCGTTCGTTTTACGTAAATATGAACGTTAAGACAAACAGAGTCTGTTGGAAAAGCTCGTTGGGTCGGATCCTATTTGCAAAATAACCGGCTTTTTGTTATTCCTGCGATAAATTGGTTAAGTCCTTTAAGTTTCGTTATTGTTCTGACTCCGTTGAAAAACAAACGATCGTCGCCGTCAGTAAGATTGGCAGTCAACGCGAACAGACTTCGTTTACGCGCGGATATATGACAATGCTCGAAGCCTTTAAACCAGAAGCCGTCGTTTATTCCGGAAAACCGTTTCCTAAAATGGAAGGGAATCTTGCCGTAACGGACAATACTTAGTCCAAAAAGTCGGCGCGTCATAAGAAGCAGAGGTTCTTTTACCTTTGGTACACGCGTTGAATACGCTTATACTGCAGTCGATAAGATTAAGGGGAGAAGTTAAAAAATTAAGAAAGTACAGGCCTATTTACAAATTGAAATTAAAAGGTACGCTATATATAGTGTTTGTTTTGTCTTCTTTCTGTATATTTTGGGGTTTTCCCTACACGCGTAGGGATGTTCCGTTGATACCACCGCGAGCTCCCCCAGGAAAAACGTTTTCCCTACACGCGTAGGGATGTTCCGAAGAGAAAGGAACTCATCGCCGCGGTTACCCTGTTTTCCCTACACGCGTAGGGATGTTCCGCGCCGCCGCGTCGCGCCTGCGCCCCTGAAATAGTTTTCCCTACACGCGTAGGGATGTTCCGAAGTTCCCAACGACCGCGCCAAACAACGTAGAGTTTTCCCTACACGCGTAGGGATGTTCCGCAACGGGCAAACGCCCAACCCAACAAAATACCGTTTTCCCTACACGCGTAGGGATGTTCCGGCGTATCAGGATAGAGCGGCTCAGCTGGCGTGGTTTTCCCTACACGCGTAGGGATGTTCCGAGTCATTATTATCAACCCACTCCAAGCGCTCGGTTTTCCCTACACGCGTAGGGATGTTCCGCGTCCGGGACGGTCTTCCCGAGCGCGTCGAGCGTTTTCCCTACACGCGTAGGGATGTTCCGAGGTCTGAATCTCCCCGATCTTCGCGATCTTTGTTTTCCCTACACGCGTAGGGATGTTCCGAAGGCGCCGCGTTTTCCCGTTGTCGCGCGGGGGTTTTCCCTACACGCGTAGGGATGTTCCGTCATTGCAACGACCTTTTCGCAACTTTCGCGCGTTTTCCCTACACGCGTAGGGATGTTCCGGGGTTCGAAGGCGTTAGTGTCAACGCCTGATTGTTTTCCCTACACGCGTAGGGATGTTCCGACGGTAGGCGTTGACTGTATCAACGAACGTTTGTTTTCCCTACACGCGTAGGGATGTTCCGCTCGGAGGAGTTCGGTCTCTGGCCGCGACTCTGTTTTCCCTACACGCGTAGGGATGTTCCGCACGTCGAATAGTTTAAGCGTTCGCGGTTTCAGTTTTCCCTACACGCGGAGGGATGTGCCGCAATCGGCCTTCGTCGGAGCGGTTCGGAGGCCGTTTTCCCTACACGCGTAGGGATGTTCCGACGGTTCTTTGTGGTATGTCGGGACGCTAACGGTTTTCCCTACACGCGTAGGGATGTTCCGTAGGGCTAATAATGACGGTAGACATTGAAGAAGTTTTCCCTACACGCGTAGGGATGTTCCGATCTTAAATACGTTTACG
>CAMZEO010000011.1 GCA_947305735.1 uncultured Planctomycetales bacterium
AACAAAAGCGCGATTGGAACCGCAAGCGGCGAGCGACTTTCTCCGCCGAACTCCGAGAACGAAAACGCGACCTTCTCCGCCGAAGGCGGTAAAAACGAAACGCTCGACAAAAAAAGCCCGACGCGCGTCGCGTCGAGCTTTTCTTTTGTAAGTACCGAACCCCGGAGTCGAACCGGGACGCCCTTGCGGGCAATGGATTTTGAATCCATCGCGTCTGCCTATTCCGCCAGTCCGGCAAAATACCTCTATTCCGGTCTCCCAGCGTCTCTAATCATAAATCGTTATTAGTTTTTCTCAAGGGGGGCGTCTCAAAAAAATGTTATTTTTATTTGACCTTGTCATTTTCGAGCAAAGTATGTACCTTTCGACTGGGCAAAACATCGACGCTACTCCATCTTTCGGAACCAAACAATGAACGTTTCTTCTGAAATCTCCGCGTTTTCCCCCGAAGACGCTCCTAAAATCGGCAGACGTTGCGCCGTCACCGGCAAGCCGTTCGCCCCCGGCGATAAAGTCTACTCCGTCTTGTACGAAGAAAACGGGGAAATCAAGCGCAGGGACTTATGCGCCGCCGCGCAACGAACGACGCCTCGACCGGAAAACGCGCTCGCCTGGTGGTCGTCGACGGTTCAAAAGGATTCCGAAAAAGACAATAATCTCAAACTGGCGCCCAACGACGCCCTGACCGCGCTCTTCGTCTCGCTCGCCGACAAACCCGGTCAGGAGGCGCTCCGGTACGCCCTGGCGTTGCTCCTCGCAAGACGTCGAGCGCTGAAATTCGACTACGAAGAAAACGCGTCCATGCGATCCGATCCGGAAACCGCCAATACGATCTACGTCTATTCGCCGCGAAACGAAACCGGATATTTCGTGCCGATCGTCAATATGACCGCCCGACAAATTGAGGAAGTTCAGGGACGGCTTGTCGAACTCCTCGAAACGCCGACGGCGTTCGCGCGCCGCGAGGAGCGGGAAAGCGAACCGGCGGAATCGAGTCAATCGCCCGAACCTGTTTTCAATCCGAGCGTTGACGAACGACAACGACTGCAAGCGACGTTCGACGCGTTCGATAATTCGGAAATTGCCGAAGCGGCCGCGCAAGCCGCCAGAGAGACGCTTGGCGAATAACGCGACGTTCTTTTGGTCTTGCGCGGAAGTTGGATAATCGCTATCCTTGCCCTGACGCCGTTCGGTTTGACTTGCCTCGACGCAAAACCGAACGCGAAAAGCTTCACTTGTCCGTTTACGAATAACTGCGATCTATGTTCACGCCTGTTTACAACTCGATCGACCGTTCGACAAACCGCGACGCGTTTCAAAAGACGCGAATTCTACCGACGGCGGCGACGTTCGGTCTCTTCGCCTTGACGGTAATATCGGCGTTCCTCGCCTCGGGCTGTTCGTCGACCCCCAAAGTTCAATTGCCGAAAGTCATCGGAGAAAACCCGTCTTTTTCCGAATTTATCGGAGCCGTCAATAAGAACAGCGCGAAGATTAACAGCATCCATTTTCCAAACGCGAGAGTCGGGGTCGCGACGCAATACGGAACGGCGGCATGCACGATTTCCTACCAAAGAACGGATGAAAAATCCGACAAATTTCGCATGGTCGGAGTCTCTTCCTCAATGGGCGGACGTTTCATCGACCTGGGAAGCACGGGCGCCACCTTTTGGTGCTGGGAAAAAAACAACGAGGCTAACGAAATCTACACCTGCGATTTGGATAAATTTAGCGGAAGCGAGTTGGCCAATTTGCTCCCGCTTGATCCAACCTGGTTTCCGGAAGCCTTGGGAATCGTTACGATTAGCGAAGAAGATTTGCTCGAAGCTCCGACGGACAACAAGGACGGAACGTTCCGAACCAAAATCAAAAGAACCCGACCGGACGGAGTCTACACGGAATACGTCTACTTCAAGCCGGAAACCGCCGCGATCGTTCGACAAGACGTTCAGGATCCGCGCGGAAGAACGATCGTGTCGGTTCGTTGCCAGAGCCATCAGTACGTCAAAGACGTCGACCTCGTGCTGCCCGACTCTCTCGTCGTCGATTGTATCGACGCGGGTATGAAGCTGGACTTCTCTTTGCGCGAGCCGATCGTCAACGACGCGTCAAAACTCCTTTCGTTTGAAATACCCGCGGATAACGCGCGGAAAGTCGACCTGTCGAAAAAAACCGACGTCGCCGCAAACGCGCCCGTTCAAAACGCCGCCGCGTCAAGCGCGCCCAATCCGTCAACCGCGTCCGAAACGCAAGCGGCGAACGGTTTGCAGGGTTCCGACGCCGTCGACGCGTCCAAGTACCGGAGATCTCTTCCCGAGTCGCCGACCTACACGGCTCCCGTCGAATCCGGAGCCGGAATCGTCCCCTTCCCGACCGCCGACGCCGTCGCCGCAAGTCCGCCGCCGACCGCGCAAAACAACGTCGGCGGACAGTCGTATCTTGTCGTTCCGGAAATCGCGCGCCCCTCGCAAGACGTCGTTCAACCGATCAAGACCGCAAGCGCGACCGTCGAACAGCCGATTGGGCTAAACGAGTCGGAACAAATTCAGGGCGCGACTTTTGAAGCGCCGGATTTAACTCAAAGCGTCGAGACCAACCCGACGACCTTAGTTCCTCAGACGACCTATCTCGAGCAAAACCAATCGCAAACGCTTTCCTCGCCCGCGATCGCGCCAAGCGCGCGATATCAACAGGCGAGGGTTCAAGGCGCCGCGAATCGAGGACCGGTTTATCCCGGAGTCTCGGTCGAAAATCTCGAGTCGGAAACGGTCGCGCCGCAGGTTTATTCGCCTCAGAACTGGGAAACGACGACGGTTCCGCGCGCGCCGACGACTTTGTACGAGCCTTCGCAATATCCGGATAAAGAAGACGCGATTCAAAAAGCGTCGTCGCTCGTTCCTCCGACGGCTTTTCCGAACGAACGGAATCTGACGCCGACTTTGTCGCAACCTCCGACAAGCATGCCCGGAAATTTCCCCGACGACCAACCGAATTTCAACGATCCGAGCCAAGCGCCGTCGCTTGATTTTCCCGAAATTGATCTCTAAGTCCGCGAAACCGCAAACGAGTCTCGCTAAATCCCCGAGCGTTCCAAAACGTCCGGGGATTTTTATTTCGTCGGCGGTTCGCTCGGAAAAAAGCGCGTCGCTCGGAAAAAAACTCAAAAAGGGGCGTCCCGCGCGGTTGAAAAACGTCCGCAACGCTATTATAATAGGGGGCGGTCGTTCGAATGTCGCCGATTCGTCAACTTTCCCGCAAAGCGCCACTTTTCGGAAATTACGAGAGATGATTACCATGCAAGAAATTTCGCCTCAAAAGCGCGCAAGACTCCAGCAGTGTTTCGAAGCCGGCAACAAACAAATGCAAATGGGAGGGAAAGACGGACACGAGTACGCCACCCAGATGTTCGCGCAGTGCGTTTGCGGAGATCCGGCAAATATTCTGTATATGAACTCGTTCATCGTCAATTTGCGCCAGCAATTCGGACGTCCTAAAAAGAAGGGCGCGTTCGGGTTCGTAAAAGCCGCCAAGAAAAACGTGCCAACCGGAAAAAAGGATTTCGAGACGACCATTAGCGAAGGCGTCGAAAAACTCAAAAAAGATCCCTGGGACGCCCAAACGTTCGTCGCCATGGGCATGGCGTGTCTTGAAGAGGGGCTCGAAGAAGCGGGGCTCGCCTATTTGAAGCACGCCGTTACCAGCGCTCCCGACGACGCCGAAGTTAATAGGGTCGCCGCCGTCGAACTGGGAAGTCGCCAGAGATTCGACGACGCACTCGCGTGCTGGAGCAGAGTCGACAAAATCAAGCCGGGCGATCCTGAAGCGAGCAGGATGATTAGCGATCTTATGCTTGAAAAGACGATTAAACGCGTCAATAAAACCGAGCACGGCTCCAAAATGGAGGAAGACGAGGCCAACGGTCTCGTCGCCGAAAAGCTGTCCGTCGAGGACGAATGCGAAAAGAGACTCAGAAAGAACCCCAACGATCGCGACGCGTACAAAGACCTGATCGACCACTTCTACGCTAAGAACAATATGCGCAAGGTCGAAGACGCCTGCAAACGAGCGCTCAAGGTCTTCCCCGACGACGAAATTTTCTATCCGCAACTTCTCGAAGCGCAAAGGGCGCGCGCGAGAGACGAGCTCGCGAGAATCAAGGAACAATACGAAAAGGCCCCGTCGGACGCGCTTAAAGAAAAGTTCGCGCGGCAAAAAAAGGACTTCGACGAGAAAGCGCTCGCCCTCCTGCAATACAATTTGAAAAAATCGCCCGGCAATTCCGCCTATCGCTTCGAGCTCGGCGCGTATTAAATGCAACACGCCCAGTACAAAGAGGCGATTGCCGAATTCCAGATCGCGAAAGCGGACGCGGGACTCAACGGTCAATGCCTCTTGTCCCTGGCGCAATGCTTCCAGCAAATTAAACAGTATCGTCTCGCCCTGACCCACTACGATCAGGCGATCTTAGTCCTTCCGAATCCAAGCGAAGAACTCAAAAAAGCGCTCTACTACGGCGCGAGGCTCTCGTTCGGTCTGGAGAACTACGATAAAGCCGACGACTACGCCAACAAGCTCGCCGAAATAGATTTTTCCTATAAAGACGTCGGGGGGCTACTAGACAAACTCGCCGCGAAGAGGCATAATTAACGGCACGAATTTTGTGCGTCGCGCTTCCAGAGTCGAACGCTCTCATCGACGGGCGCGCGGCGCGGGTTTTATCGGAAAATTCGCGCGTATTAAGTTAAAATACCGTCCTTTTTCGAGGAACCCAAGCGGCGTCGAGGTTTTGTCCTTTCGCGTCGATTTTTTTTCGTTTTTGCCAATGCTGGGGCGATTTTCGAAAAATTTCGCGCAAAAAGAACGGAAAATTTTCCTTTTTTGGAAGAATTTTCGCCTCGAGAAAACTTTGCCGGAGCCGTCTTGCGACGGGTTCAAACGAGCGCGCGATCCAATCGCCCATCTTTTTTCGGTCGGGCGTTTGTTTCCCTGCAATGTTAGTAAAAAAACGTTGTTCCTAAAAAAGATTTTGTAAGATTTAACCATGCCTAATATTAAAAGCGCTAAGAAAAGACAAAAACAAAACGCCGTTCGTCGCGAACGTAATCGCGCCGCTCGCTCCGTCGTCCGCAACCGTGTCAAGAACCTGCTCAAAACGCTCCGCGCCGGCGACGTCGCCGCAGCCGAAGCCCAGTTCCCAAGCGTATGCAGCGCTCTCGATCGCGCCGGAGCCAAAAAACTGTGGCACAAAAACGCGACCTCGCGTAAAAAGTCCCGTCTGGCTAAACTCATCGTTAAGATTAAGGCTGAACAAGCGAGCTCCTGATCTTGACGTTCCACCAAATTCGTCTCGAGACGCGCGAACTTACGCGGAAGCGTTACGGCGTCGATTTGTCGCTAGCGCGCCTCGTCTAAGCGAAGAGAGCGCCGCCGTCGTTCAGCAAGCGATTCGCTTGACGAAGGGCGG
This sequence comes from uncultured Planctomycetales bacterium, assembly GCA_947305735.1. Taxonomy (GTDB): domain Bacteria; phylum Planctomycetota; class Planctomycetia; order Pirellulales; family Thermoguttaceae; genus RUG369. The sequence goes on from CAMZEO010000011.1 coordinate 5,465, forward strand.
CTTTTTTTTTGAAACACTTCTATCGAGGCGGCGGAGACTCTCCAGCGAGCGTTTCCCGCCCCCTTAACGACGCCGGCGCAAAGGAACGGCAAGTCCATGCAAGTCCTACTTTCGCAACTAGCTACATTGACAGGCGGAGTTATAGACGAAGGACAAGACTGCGTCGTCGAACAAGCCTCTCCTCTCCATTCGGCGGACCAACGCTCCGTCACTTTTGCCGAAAAGCCGGAAACGCTCGATTGGAACGTCGTTACCAAAGCGCGCGCCGTCGTAATTCCCAAAGACGCGAGCGTTTGTTTGCCCTCTTGTTTCGCCGTCTTGCGCGTCGACAATCCCAAAGCCGCGTTTGAAAAAATCGCCGCCTTTTTCAGACCGCGTAGAACCGACCTGGTCAAAAAAGGCGTTTCCGAACTCGCGTCGATCGCAAAATCGGCAAAAATTGGAAAAAACGTCGCCGTCGCGCCCTTTGTCGTCGTCGGGGAAGACTGCGTCGTCGGAGACGGCGTTACGCTTTACTCGGGCGTCGTTCTGCTCGACGGCGTTTCGATAGGCGACAATACGACTCTCTTCCCAAACGTCGTGATCTACGAGAATTGCGTCGTCGGCAAAAACTGTCTTATTCACGCTAACAGCTCGATCGGCGCGTACGGGTTCGGGTACGATTCCTCGACCGGAACGCACGTTCTCGCCGCTCAATACGGCAACGTCGAAATTGGCGACGACGTCGAAATAGGCGCGTGCGCCACGATCGATCGCGCCGCCTACGATTCCACAAGAATCGGCGCCGGAACGAAAATTGACAATCACGTCATGATCGCCCATAATTGCAATCTGGGCGCGAAAAACATGATTTGCGCGAGCGTCGGCGTCGCCGGAAGCGTAACTACGGGCGACTATGTCGTCATGGCGGGTCAAGTCGGCGTGCGCGACCATATCAGGATCGGCAAAGGCGCGATTCTCGGCGCCATGGCCGGCGTCATGGGCGACGTCCCCGACGGCGCTAAAATCGTCGGCATCCCCGCCACTCCCGAAAAAGAGCAGATGCGCAAACAAGTCGCGCTCGCGAAACTTCCGCAAACGCAAAAAGAGGTCAAATCTTTAAGAGAAGAACTTGAAGCGTTAAAAAAGAAAATCGCGGAACTGGAACAAAGAACCGACTAAAAGTCGGATCGCGCTCGATCGCGTCGTTCCGACCCTTTTGGAGCCTTAACCGTGCAACAACCCCCTCCCGACGTCAAACGCGTAGGTCTGATCGCAGGCTGGGGACGTTATCCCGTCCTGTTGGCTCAAGCGCTTAAGCGCGCGGGGTACGAGATTGTTTGTCTTGGCGTTCGCGACCATGCCGATCCCATTCTCGAGGAAATCTGCGACGAATTCGCCTGGAACGGAATGGGTAAATTCGGCTGGGCGACGAAATACTTCCGCAAACGCGACGTCCGTTACGCGACGTTGGCGGGTAAAATTCATAAGATTCGACTCTTTGCCCCGGCGTTTATTTGGAAGCAGGCGCCCGATTTCTATACGATCCGTTTTTTCGCCGCTCATTTTCTTAGTCGACGCGTCGATTGTAAAGACGATTCTCTTCTCGGCACGGTCTGCCGCGCGTTTGAAAAACGCGGCGTCAAGATATTGCCGGGCACTTTTTTCGCTCCGGAGTTGCTTGTGGAACGCAAATTACTGACGAAACGCGCTCCGACGTCGGCGCAGATGCAAGACGTCTTTTTCGGCTGGAAACTCGCTCGAGAAATGGGGCGACTCGACGTCGGTCAAAGCGTGTCCGTCAAGAATCGAGCCGCGCTCGCGGTCGAAGCGATCGAAGGAACCGACGAAGCGATACGACGAGCGGGGCTGCTTTGTAAAAGTAAAAATTTCGTCGTCGTCAAAGTTTCCAAACCCAATCAGGATATGCGCTTCGACGTTCCGACGTTCGGTCTTGGAACCGTCAAAACGATGGCGGAAGCCGGAGCCGCGGTTCTCGCCGTCGAAGCGAAAAAAACGCTCTTTATCGACGCCGAAGAAACGATCGCCTACGCCGACGCCCATAATATCGCGATCGTCGCGCTTATCGAAGAAGATATCGACAATCCCGCGGCGGAAAGCGAATTCGCGATCTTTGGAGACAAAAGGTTCGCCGTCGGAGTCGCGTCGGGAACCAACGCGGAATAATCGCGGCGTCGGTTGCGGCGCAATTCGACGCTTCACACTCTACAATTCTTTTTCACGAGGTTCTCTATGAAATTTTATAGAGCGTTTCTCGCCCTTGCGTTCGTCGTCGCTTCGCTCGCGTCGACCGCGTTCTCCTTTGAAGTCGTCAACTTGTGGCCGTCGACCCCGCCGGGAGACAAACCCGAGCAATATCAGGACAAAGGCGGTCCCTATTACGTTCCGAGAATCGAGTTCTGGCGACCTGAAAAACAAACAACCGACGCTTGCATAATCATCAGTTGCGGCGGATGTTACAACGGCGTCGCCTACGACGTCGAAGGCGTCATGCCGCGCGACTTCTTCCTGTCCAAAGGCGTCGCCGTCGTCATGCTCTGGTACCGAACCCCTCGCCGCGACGGCGCGCCGAAACATTACGCCGCCTGGCAGGACGTTCAGCGCGCCGTTAGAATCGTTCGCGCAAACGCGAAGGAATGGGGAATCGACCCGAATAAAATCGGAGAGATGGGATTCTCCGCCGGCGGTCACTTATGTCTCATGGCCGCGACGTCAAGCCTGACGCGAACGTATGATCCCGTCGACGAGCTCGACAAACTCCCATGCAACGTTAATTTCGCGAAACCTGTCTATCCCGCCTACGCGCTAACCGACTTTGACGACAATGAAAACACGGGCAAAGGCGTCGACGCCGAACTTGTCGACGATTTCAAATTCGACGAACAAACGTGCCCCATGTGCTTTATTCACGGCGACGGCGACGGCTATTCCGCCATGGCGTCGACGAAGGTCTATCAGCGGTTAAAACGTATGGGAATACCCGGCGAAGTCCACATTTACGCTTACGCCAATCACGCGTTTTTCAACTGCGGTCCCGAAGCGCCAATCCGCAAGTATCCGCAGCGCGTTTACGAATGGATGCAAACGCTCGGAATCCTGGAAACGCCCGAGAATGCCAAAGTCGAGCATTGATTGGCGGACGCCTCTGTCGCCGTCTGAAAAAACGTTTCTTTCTTCGTCCACGATCGCAAGTCGAGGATTCATTCGTCAGTCGCCCAAACAAGACGTCTGTTCGATTAATGGAAAAACGTAAAAAAATATAAAAAAAACGCAAAACGATTGTTTACACTTTCAATTTGCAGTATAATCCCCGAATTGTGGAAGTCGGCGTTTTGTTTGTTCCCGTTTTGAAAAGGAACCTCGAAACGTCCTTGCGATCGGTTCGTCCCAATTATTCCAACCCTTTATTATTAAAAGGATAACAATGAAAAACGAGAGAACGAGTATTTCTCGCCGCGCGTTCTTAGCGAGTTCCGCCTGCGCTATTTCCGCGCCGCTCATTATGTCCGGCAGCGTCTTCGGTTTCAACGGAGGCGTCTCGCCAAGCAATAAGATCAACCTCTTTCATATCGGGTTAGGCAACCGGGGCAACGAACTGCTCGGCGGCTTTCTCGGCAATCCGAACTATCACAGCGTCGGCGTTTGCGACTGCTACAAAGATCACCTCGATCGCGCCGCCGAACGCGTCAACAACCATTACCATGACGACGCCTGCGTCAAGTACGCGCATTACGAAGACGCGCTTCAACGAACCGACTACGACGCGGTCGTCTGCGCGTGCCCCGACCATTGGCATACGAAGATCTCCATTGAAGCGTGCCAGGCGGACAAAGACGTCTACTGCGAAAAACCGTTGACGCTCACGCTTCAGGAAACGCGTCTTATCGTCAAAGCCGCGCGCAAATACAACCGCGTCTGCACCAGCGGAAGTCAGCGCGTTATGGAAGATTACGGCTACATGGCTCCGATTCTTCAAAGCGGCGCTATCGGCGAAGTTAAAGAAGTGTTCATCGAAGTCGGCGATCCGCCGAGACACTGCTACCTGCCCGAACAACCGATTCCGGAAGGTTTCGACTGGGATCGTTGGCAGGGTCAGGCGCCTTACGGGCCTTACAACAGCGAGCGTTGCTCCGGCAATTACGGGGGCGGCTGGCGTCGCTACGGCGATTACGGCACGGGGTTTCTCGCGGACTGGGGCGCGCACAAATTCGCGGGCGCGCTGTACGACCTGGGCATGGATCTCGAAGAACCGGTCGAACTGACGCCTCCAGGTTACGAAGGTCGGGAATATTGCTGCGCGATCTTCAAGAACGGCGTCAAAATGTATCACGCGTGGCGAGGTCCCTACGATATCACGTTCGTAGGAACTGAAGGCAAATACGAGCACCACAAATCGAATCTCAAGCCGCTCAAACCGGTCGAAGTCCGTCGTTACTCGGGCGGCGCGGGAAACATCGCCGACGATTTCGCGTTCTGCGTTCGCAACAGGCTCCGTCCGTTCCAGGACTTCGCTTACGGCGCCAACGCGGCGGCGGTCTGCCAGCTTCTGGCGATCTGCCACAAGCTCAATCGTCGACTGCAATGGGATTCCGCCAGTTGTCGCTTTGTCAACGACGACGAGGCTAATCGTCACGTTCAACGCGTCCAGCGCGCGCCCTATACGATTCCCGAAGTCTGAGTGGAAACGTTTTTGGTTCAAAATATTTCTCAATAAATCAACGCGCGACGCGTTTAACGTAAAAACGCGTTTAACATAAACAGGAAAAAAACAAATGAAACTCAATTGGAAACAGTTCGCGCTAAGCGTCGCGGCATGCGTTCTATGCCTCGCGTCCGTTCAGACGTTCGCGCAAGATCCCGCCTCCAAACTCGCGGAATTTCTCCCTAAAATGACGCCTGAAAACATGGCCGACGAGGGACAGGTTCGCGAGATGGAAGCCGCGCAACAAGGCTGGATGAACTACTGCCTGCGCGATTGCTCCGAATCGAAAGAGCTCCGCGCCGCTTCAATTAAAGCGACTTGCGACGCGCTTCAGGCGGACTATCCCGCTGTCACAAAAGCATGGCTCATGCACGTCCTTCAATGGGTCGGCGACGACTCCTGCGTCGACACGGTCGCAACCTTCCTCAAAGGCGACGACCCGGCTCTGGTTGATCCCGCCGCGCGCGTCCTCGCGCAAATCCCGACGGAAAAAGCTCTTGCCGCGCTCAAAACCGATCCTGAAAAATTCGCGTCCTACATTAAAGCGCGCGACGTCGATATTACCCGAGGCGTCGAAACGGAGCTTCCGCTCGCCGCGCCGTATGTCTCCGACGCCGATTTCGCCGACTTTATCAAGGGCTTCGACAATTTCTCCGACGACGATAAAGCGCGCGCTTTGGGCGCTATCCGCGTTCGTATGGACAAACAATACCTCCCGATCGCCGTCGCCTCCGTCGCGTCTGAAAACGAACAGGTCAAGCGCGCCGCGCTCCTGGCGATTGAAAAACTCGGCTCCGCCAAAGAATTCGACCTTCTTTACAACACGATGAAAGACTTCGATCGCGGATTCTGCGTTCGCGTCATGAAAAACATTGTCGGCGACGATTTTGACGCCGCGGTCGTCAAAGCGCTCAAAGCCGAAAAAGACGGCGTCATGACGGGCGCGCTCGCCGAAGTCGTCGGCGGTCGTTATATTAAAGCGGAAGTTGGAACGCTCCTGTCGCTCGCGAAGAAAGACGATTGCCCCGCGCGCTTCCCGCTCCTTCAAGCCGCCGAGCAACTCGCGACTAAAGACAACATCGGCGACTTCGTCGACGCTTATCTCGGAATCTCCGATCGAGGGGATCGCGACCGCGCCGAACAGATCATCTCGCGTCTGTGCGAAGGCGACGCGACGCCCGTTATCGCGAAGATGAACAATCAAAACGGACCGCAAATCTTCACGTTGCTCGGTCGAGTCGGCGGCGACGCAGCGCTCAAGACGATCGAGTCGGCGATGAAAACGAACGACGCCAACATGGTCGCGCTGGGCGTTCGCGCGTTGAGCAACTGGCCCAACGCCGTCGTTTGGGAAAAACTTCTTGACGCCGCGCGGAACAAAGCGTATCCGGATCAAGTCCGCGTTCAGGCGTTGCGCGCGTTCATCCGCGTCGTCTCCCTCCCGGACGACCAGGACGGAATCGACATGTCCGGCAAAGATAAGTTCGCCAACTTGAAAAAAGCGTTTGAACTCGCGACGCGCGACGACGAACGCCGCTACGCGCTCGAGCGCCTCGGCGCCGTCCGCGAACCGGAATCGGTCGAATTCCTGCTCAATTACGTCGACGAGAAAGAACTGTCGAACCGGGCGCTCAACTCGATTCTCGACCTCGCGCATCAGGATTATCTGCGCAAGCAATACAAAGATCTGTTCATTAAGGCGCTCGACGTCGTTCTCGAAAAAGGCGATCAGGGTCAAAAAGACCGCGCGCAAAACTACAAGAGCAACATTCGTTGACCGCGTAGTTCCCGCGTAAGTTAACATAAGCGTTTGAAACGGTTTGTTCGCGTCGCAAGGCGCGTTCAAGCCGTTTTTTTAATTCCCGCGCCGCGTCTCGCGCTTCTTGACAAATCGAGGCGTCCAAGTAGAATGCGGCTATTGAGCTTAACTCCCAAACTCCGCCGCCGCAACGAGGATTGACGAAACAATGTCAGAAGACGCCAAACCGACCCATAAGATTTCCCTGTGCTTAGGAAGTTCCTGCTTCGTTCGCGGCAACGAACAAAATCTGGAAACCGTCGAAAACTTCTTAAAAGAACGCGACTTGGAAGCGCAAATCGAGCTGCGAGGTCTGCGTTGCCGCGAAGACTGCGCCAGGGGACCGCGAGTCGAAATTGACGGGAAAGTCTATCTTGAAGCCGCGCCCGAGAAAATGCTCGCCATTCTGAAATCGAACTTTGGCGAATGAATCCGTTATGACAAAACCCTACCCCATATTCACTACCCGCGCGGAATGCAGAGATTGCTACAAGTGCGTCAGACGTTGCCCCGTTAAAGCGATTCGTATTGAAAACGGAGTCGCTTCCGTCTTGCCCGAGCGTTGCGTCGCTTGCGGTCAGTGCGTCAGAATCTGTCCTACGCGCGCGAAACGAGTGCGCGACGACTCCTCGAAATTCGTCGAACTATGTTCAGGAACCGAGCCAGTTTACGTCTCCCTGGCTCCAAGTTGGCGCGGCGTTTTGACCGAGTGGTCGTCAACCGCGCTAATCGCCGCGCTAAAAAGTCTTGGCGTCGCCGAAGTCAGCGAAACGGCGCTCGGAGCCCAGGAAGTCTCCGCCGCCGTCGCCGAAGACCTCGCCAAATCGAAGGACGGAGTCTTTATTTCGAGCGCGTGCCCCGTCGTAGTCGACTACGTCTGCAAATACCATCCGAACGAAGCGCGCCGCGTTACGAAAATCGCCTCTCCCGCGCTCACGCACTGCGCGCTCCTGCGCAAGACGTTCGGCGAAAACATAAAGATCGCGTTTATCGGTCCTTGCGCCGCGAAAAAAAACGAAGCGGATCGACGTCCCGACCTGCTCGACGTCGCGCTGACTTTCGACGAACTTCAGCGTTTTTTTGCGGAAAAGGGTCTTTCGCCGGGCGATTTCGAAACCGCCAAAGAAACGTTCGTTCCGGAAAGCGCTATGGAAGGAACGCTTTATCCCGTCGAGGGGGGAATGCTGGAAACGATACGACGCTCCGGAATCGACGAGCGTCCCCTCCTGCAGTCGACGAGCGGCTTGCAAATTTTAGGTCAGTCGCTGGAACATTTGCGCTCGCTGGGCGCTAATCGTCCCGTCTTTATCGAGGCGCTCGCCTGTCCCGGAGGTTGCGTCAACGGACCGTGCGCGACGAAAAAATCCTGGCTTGCAGCCTCGACCGGAGTCTTGAAACACGCCGAACTCAGACCGGCGAGCAAACGCGTTCCGACAACCCGCGTGGGAGTTGATTTTCGAGCCGATCCGGTCGATTCCGACGACGTCGACGCGAAAGCGATCCAGGAGGCGCTCCTGAAAGTCGGCAAGACGTCCCCCGACGACGAGCTTAATTGCGGCGGATGCGGATACGATTCCTGTCGGGAATTCGCCAAAGCGCTCGCCAGGGGGGACGCCGAAACGTCGCAATGCGTCTCGTACATGCGCTACGTCGCGACTCAAAAAGCGGACAATTTATTGCGCTATATGCCCGCGGGCGTCGCTATTGTCGACGATAATCTGAATATCGTCGAATCAAACGAAGCGTTCGCCAGAATTTTCGGCGGCGAGCTTCTGGAACTCTATCGTATAACGTCGGGGCTTGGGGGGGCGGATATTCGAACGATCCTTCCCTGCGCGTCCCTCTTTGAAGCGGCGCTCCAGCATGGTCGCGAAATCAATCGAGACAGTTTTCGCGTCGGCGATCTTCTTCTCGATTTAACGTTTTTCACCATAGAGCGCGGAAAGTCGGTCGGCGTGATCGTTCGCGACGTCACCTCGACCGAACTCGACCGCGAACAAATAGCGCGTCGCGCCGACGAAGTCATGTCGCGCAACGTCGCCGTCGTTCAGGAAATCGCGAGCAAACTTGGCGAACACCTTGCGGACACGCAAATATTGCTCGAATCAATCGCGCAATGCTATCGTCCGAAAACGACTCCGATCGCGCCGCGCGACGAGGAGGAAAAGCGTTGAATTCCGGTTCGTTTTTTATCGACGTCGATTCGTTTTGTCGCTGTAAAAAGGGACAGCCCGCGTGCGGCGACTTTTTCCTCTCGAAACGGTTTCCAAACGAAGGTCGACTCGTCGCCACTCTCTCGGACGGCTTGGGAAGCGGCGTTAAGGCAAATATTCTCGCCATTATGACAGCGACGATGGCGACGCGATTCATCTCGGCCGAACGCGACGTCGTTCGTTCGGCGGAAACAATTATGGACGCCCTGCCCGTTTGCGCCGTGAGAAAAATAAGTTATTCGACCTTTTCGATCGTTGACGCCTACGATTCCGGAGCGGCGACCGTCGTCGAAGAAGGTAATCCCGAATTTCTGCTCTTTCGAGACGGAAAGGAGGTCGCTGTCGAAAAAGAGTCGCTCGTCTCCTCGAAATACCCCGATCGTAAAATGAAGGTCGCCAAATTTCAACTGCAAACGGGCGACCGTATCGTCTTATGCTCCGACGGCGTAACGCAGGCGGGACTCGGAAACGACCGTTGGAAGCTCGGGTGGCGTCGCAACGGACTCGTTCAATTCGCGATAAGCGAGTTGCAAAAGAATCCGGAAATTTCCAGCCGAGCGTTGTCGCGTAAAATCGTCGACGAAGCGACGCGCAAAGAACCGGGCGTCGTCGCCAACGACGATATTTCCGCCGCCGTCTTTTATTTCAGAAAACCCAGAAAGCTCCTCTTTTGGACGGGACCGCCTTTCTCGTCTGAGCGCGACCGCGAGATCGCCGAACGTTTTGCGAACTTTCCGGGCAAAAAGGCGATCTCCGGCGGAACCACCGCCAACATAGCCGCGCGCGAACTACGACGAGAAATCTCGATGAAGCCTTGCGAAAAATTCGCGCGTTCATGCGTTCCGCTCGCGTCGACAATGAACGGAGTCGACTTAATCACCGAAGGCGTTCTGACTCTCGGAAAAACGATCGAATATCTTGTCGACGACTCGCGTCCCGCCGAGCCCGACGCGGCGTCCGAGCTTGCCGACCTGTTGCTCGACGCCGATGAAATCGAAACGATGGTTGGAACGAGAGTCAACGAAGCGCATTTCGACCCGTCGTTGCCGACGCGACTCGATTTCCGGCGCAATCTGATTGACAAACTTGTCAAGACATTAAGAGACAAATATTTAAAAAGCGTAAACGTCGTCTACGTCTGACGCGCGAAAACGCGATAATCGCAACACTCCTGGACGCATGAAAGAATCGACATGATGACCGAATCAAAAAAAATCAAAATCCGCGTCTGTCAGGGAACGGCTTGTTTCGTCATGGGCGCGTCCGAACTACTGGAAGCCTTTGAAGATATGCCGAAAGAATGGAACGACGTTCTCGACGTCGCCCCCGTTCCTTGTCTGAACTTCTGCAACGAGCGCGCGGAAGTCGGATCTATGCCGTACGTTACCATAGACGGCGTTCCGTACTCGAGCATGACGAGCGTCAAACTCCGCGCCATGATGAAACGGCTTGTCGAAACGGCGAAAAGTCCGGTCGACAATCCGAATTCCAACTAAGAATCGCGGTTTTTAGCGTCGATTTGTCGACCCCTCTGGCAAAGTAGTCAATTGAACAGCGTAAAGGAGAATCAAAGTGGACTCGAACGCGGAACCCAACAAACCAACGACGCAAACAATTCGGCGCGACAACGCTTCTTACTTGCGCCGCGAAGTCGCCATCCGGCTCGTCCGCGCCTATTTGCAAGGAACGTTAATTGAATCCGCCGACCGCATTCCGTTCGACATGCGTCCCAAAAACTCGGAAGCTCCTTTTCGTTGTTGCATCTATAAAGAACGCGCGATCATTCGACTGAGATGTCTGAGCGCGCTGGGGTTCCCCGTCGAAGAAGACGACGAATTCAAGCCTATTTCCGAATACGCCAAAAGAGCGCTCGAACGGGAAACCCCCGAAGGTCCCGTCTTGACGGTCGTCGACGTCGCGTGCAAGGGGTGCGTCAAATCGAGGTATATGGTCGCCGAATATTGTCAGGGCTGTCTGGCGCGTCCTTGCCTGGTTAACTGCGCGTTTGGAGCCGTCTCGATTGTCGGAGGAAAGTCTCATATCGATCCCGTCATGTGCAAAAACTGCGGGCGATGCATGGACTCGTGCCCCTACAAAGCGATTGTCAGATTGCGCGTTCCTTGCGAAGAAGCGTGTCCCGTCGGGGCCGTTCATAAAACGTCCGAAGGACGCGCGGAAATCGACTTTGAAAAATGCACCGCGTGCGGAAGATGCATGCGCGCGTGTCCGTTTGGCGCCATCATGGAACGAAGTCAGATTCTCGACGTCGCCAGGAGGCTCGTCGAACGCGAAAAACCGCTTGTCGCCCTGATCGCGCCGGCCATTGTCGGACAGTTTCCGCATCCAATCGAAAAGATTTGCGGCGCGCTTGTTCAGTTGGGATTTTCTCATGTCCAAAGCGTCGCGGCAGGCGCCGACATGACTTCCGTTTCTGAAGCGGAAGAATTCGTCGAACGCATGAAGCGAGGAGAGCGGTTTATGACGACGTCCTGCTGTCCCGCGTACGTCGCCGCCGCAAAAAAGCATATTCCCGAACTCATGTCGTTCGTGTCAAAAACGCCGACGCCCATGAGTTACGCCGCCGCGACGGCAAAGAAACTCTATCCTGACGCGACTACGGTGTTCATCGGACCGTGCGTCGCCAAACGAGCGGAGGGTCTAAACGACCCAAACGTCGACTATGTCCTGACGTTTGAAGAGCTTGGCTCGCTTTTCGTCGCCGCAGGAATCGAAGTGGCGGACGCGGAAAATCACGTCTTCGAGGCTCCCGCCAGCGCTTTGGGACGAGGATTTCCCGTTACCGGAGGCGTCGCGGAAGCCGTCAAAACGGTCGTCGAACTCAATAAATCGACTTACCCAAACCTCAAGGACGTCGAAGTCAAACCGATATGCGTCGACGGACTCTCTCCAACCGGAGTCAGGATGCTAAAACTCTACGCGACCAAGGAATGCCCCGGTAATTTAGTCGAAGTCATGACCTGCGAAGGAGGTTGCGTCGCGGGGGCCGGAACGCTGGGAAATCCCAAAGCGGCGACGAGGGAAATTAAAAAGCTCGTGGCTCAAAGTCCTAAAATTACGGATATGTAACCGCGAACAATAAAACGCGCTTCTTATGACCGCTTGCGCTTTATCAAGACAAGCCGCGGGGAGTCGTCTCTATCGTTTTCATGTTTGACAAACGAGGCAAACAAAGACGTCCGTCAATCGCGGCTCTTGTAGGAAATTAACGCGACGCGAATAAAAAAAGCGAAGACGCCGACAACCGACGTTCTCGCTTTTTTATTCGCGTCGCGTTCAAATCGGGAGAATCAAACTCCCCGCCAAAAATCAAACAATCTTAAGCGTTTGCCTTCTCGGCGGCTTTCTTGAACTGGAACGGTTTTTGGGCGACGCGCTTTACGACGGCGTCGCAACGCAGACATTGCGCGCAGACGCGCATGGTTTTGGAACCGCCGTTAGGAAGGCTGACGCGCGCGTTCTGGAGATTCGGCTTGAACGTTCTGCGCGTAATGCCGGTGACTTTCGTACCAACGCCCTTCAAATGCTTCGCGCGACCGCGAGTCGTAACGTGATTGCCAACCATTTGACCTTTACCGCAAATTTCGCAAACTCGAGACATGACAAAACCTATTTCTTAACCTTAAAGGGTGAAACGTCGCAATGAGAGCCTTGCTCGTCAATGAAGCCTGGGACTCGTGTTATTCGGAAAAATATTTCGTTTCCGACGCTCTTAAAGACGCCTCGCCGACTTTACGAGGGGAACCGCGCGCAGCGCTCATCATTCGCGCGCGCTTTCAGCCGCGATAAAGATCTACGCGGAGGACGAATAGTCGCGAAGCCCGATTCCCGTCGGAACTCCCTCTCAAAAAACGCGCGAAAACTCGCCTCGCCCCGCGTAAAAACGGCTCTTCGACGCTCAAAAACCATGCGCGTCGACACAATCGCGCATAAAACGCTAAAGACGTCACGACGCTATTGTACTTTAATCTTCCACTTTATCAAGGGGACGTTTTGAGTTTTTTCTACTCGTCGCGAACATAAGCCAAATCCGTTTTATCCGGTTCCTTGATGGAAGCAAATAGAAAATAAATTACAATCGTTAAAAACGAAAACTCAAAGATAATATTTTCCGTAACAATCTTATAAAACACAAAAAAGTATTGACGAAAGTTACGAATTTTCAGTATAATCCAGCGAGGCATATTTTACCCAAATATCCAGATTTTACTAAATTTCAACGTAAAGAACCCCAATACGTTCGTTGTTGAGTTCCGACAGTTGAAGAAGCCATAACCCTCCGTATTGAACAAGGAAACGTCATGACAACCAGACTCAACAGACGCGCGTTTTTGAAATCGTCCGCGCTTGTCGCCGCCGCTACCGTATTCCCGACGACCGAAACAATCAAACCCGTTTGGGCGCAAGCTCCCAGCGACCGACTGCGCATGGGATGCATCGGGGTCGGAAGCATGGGGCGAGGCGACGCGCATGGATTCAACGGCCTTTGCGATATCGTCGCGATCTGCGACCTTGACGAAGATTACGGGCTTGGACGGACGATCCGTTCCGGAATCGGCAAAAAGGACGACAAAGGACAAACGATTCAGCCCGACGCCTATAAAGATTACCGTCGAATTCTCGAACGCGACGATATCGACGTTGTCACGGTTGTCACTCCCGATCATTGGCACGTCAAGATTGCCGTGGAGGCGCTTCAAGCGGGCAAACATGTCTTTTGTCAAAAACCGCTGACGCTCACGCTCGAAGAAAACAAGATCATTCGCAAAGCGGTTGAAAAATACGGCAAAACGTTCCAGGTGGGCACGCAGCAGCGCTCGCAACGCAACGAATTCGCCCTCGCCGCGTTGATAGTCCGCTCGGGTATGCTCGGCGATATCAAAAAAGCGGTGTGCGATATTGGCGGTTCTCCCACGTGCGACCAGGATATTCCGAAAATGGATCCGCCCGCGAATTTCGACTGGAACACGTACCTCGGTCAGGCTCCTTACACCGACTTCCTCGGCGAAGGCGACTTCCTCAACGACAACAACAACGACAACCGTTTCGGACACACTCGTTGCCACTATGAGTTCCGGTGGTGGTACGAATACTCCGGCGGAAAATTCACCGACTGGGGAGCCCATCACATCGACAGCGCTCTTTGGGCGATGGGGCTCGACAAATTTGGAACCGGTCCCGTTAGCGTCGACGGAACGAACGCCAAACACCCCGTTCCGTTCAAAGACGGGTATCCGACGGTCGACAATCGTTACAACACAAGTCACGAATTCGACGTCGTGTTACAACTGACAAACGGTTGCGAAATGCGCGTCGTGAGCGGATCGCCCGACGGAAACGGCGTTCTTTTCGAAGGAACCGAAGGACGTATGCACGTTAGTCGCGGACGTTGCAAAGGAAAGGTTATCGAAGAACTTAAGCCCGATACGTTCTCGCAAGACGACTTCAACGCCTTGTACAACGGCAAACCGTTTGAAGGACACAAAGAAAACTTCATTCGTTGCATCCGCGAAGGAGGCAAGCCGGTCTCCGACGTCTGGTCGCACGTACAGGCGATGAACTGTTGCCACCTCTGCGGAATCGCCGCGCGTCTCAATCGCGAAATCAAGTGGGACGTGAACGAAGAAAAGATTGTCGGCGACGATCAAGCCGCGTCCTTCCAAGCTCGCGAACAACGTAAAGGATTTGAAATTTCAAGAGATTGATCCTCAATTGGTTCCTTAATTGACTAACGCCAACTAACGACCGTTCCGCGAAGCCGGCCAAACCGAGTCGTCTTTGCGGGGCGCGGTCGCAATTTTACTTACCACGGAAAAAACACAGTTTGCGGAAATGACCTACAACGATCCCAATGTTCCTTCCGACGCGGAACGTCCCGCGCCGAATCGACCGCTTTTTCGTCCCCAACCCCCGAAGTTCTGGCAGATCGTCCTTAAAGATATCGCGGCGACGGTCGTCGGAGTCGCGCTCTTTTGTTTCCTAAGCTTCATGATTTTTGTCGGCGCGGTCGGCGTCCTGGCGGGTTCGGTCGGCAGCGTTGGAATGGAAAAAACAAGCGTTTCGGAAACGACGATCAAGGGAAGCGACTCGAGCGAGGGAAAAGTTGTGATCCTTCCAATCGAAGGCGTCATCGAGACGGACGAGACGGGATTCATTCCCGAAGCGATCGCCGCTATACGCGAGGATAAGCGCGTTCGCGCTTTAGTTTTGCGCGTTAACTCGCCAGGCGGAACGATTTCCGGAAGCGATTATTATCTCCACCTTCTGAAAAAACTCAAAACGGATCTTGATATTCCCGTGATCGTCAGCATGGGCGACCTCGCGACAAGCGGCGGATACTATATCTCGACCGTCGGAGACAAAATTTTCGCCGAACGCTCGACGACGACCGGATCGATCGGAGTCATCGTCTCGATGTACAACGCGGCGGAGCTGTGTAAGAAAATAGGAGTTCGCTCGAACGCGATCACTAGCGGCGCGATGAAAGGCATGGGCGATTTTATGAAGGAACCCACGCCGGAAGAGACCGCGATTTGGCAAAAGAACGTCGACGAAAGCTTCGAACAATTCCTCGAAGTCGTTAAGGAAGGTCGAGCCTATTATCGCGGCGAAAAAGGCGACGCGATAAGCGAGCCCAAACAAGAGCGTCTCGCGGGAGTCAAAGTAAAAACCGTCGATGAAACGGTTGAAGAGGCGACCGACGTCGAGCAATCGACCGACGAAACGACGGTCGAAGAAAGCCTCGTCGAAGAAGCGACTGAAAAATCCGACGAGAAAGAGGCGGAAACGGAAATTGCGGAAAACGAAAAGGAAGCGGAAAGCTCGATCGACGCCCCGCTAGACGTCAGAGCTCAACGCGACGCCGAGCTTCGAAAAATTGCGGACGGTCGTATTTATTCCGCAAAAGAAGCCAAAGAACTCCGCTTAATTGACGAAATCGGCTTTCTTGACGACGCAATCGACGAGGCGATCAAGAGAGCCGGGTTGACTCAAAAGGACGCCCAGATTGTCCGTTACGAGGAGGAAAAAGGTCTTTTCGATTCGCTGTTCTCAATAAAATCAAACGCCGACCCGCTTGGCAAGGTTCTCGACGCGGTTTCTTGTCCCAAAGGATACTACATTTGTCCGAGGGCGCTCCCCTGACGCGACGCGAATTCAAAGACCCGCCCTGATCCGGGAATCGCTACAAAACCAGCAATCGGTTCCGCGATTCCCGTTTTTTAGGAAAAAAACAACGTTGAAAAATTGTTCCCTTCTTGTAATACTTTAGTAAAAAATACTTAAATTTTAACGAGAAGCCGCTAATCAGCGCCAATTATGCCGATTGTATGGATTGAAAACCGTTCAAAAGGCGTCGCGGATAAGAAGTATTGTTTGACAAACGCCCGCGTAATTGTAGAATGAACGGGCGCGAATCTCGGAAAGCGAACTGACTCGATAAGGAAACGCTAACTTGTATACAATCGGAAGTTAACGCTTTCAAAAATGTTAAAAACGCTATTATTGGAGCAATTGTCGTTTTTATTACAATCGTTCATTGTTTCAGTTTGCTTTAAGCGTTTGCTTGACGCTTGCGGACAAATGTTCAAACGCGTTATTTTTTGAATAAAATATAGCGACGTCTTTTGAACAGATAATCCACAAAATCGTCAGAGATCATTTATCCCCTAAGGACTGACGGACTCAATGGTCAGAAGACAACAAACGGATCTTGAAATACTATTTCAAGAGGCGTTGCGTAAGCGTATCGGCGAGAAAAGACACCAGTTCTGGTTCGCCTCCGGCGCGCGCTTCGCCTTTGAGGGCTCCGAGCTCTCCGTCGAAGTCGACTCTCCTTTTATGGTCGACTGGATCGTGAATTCAGGATACGTTCATATATTTGAGCAGATCGGATTAGAACTCTTTGCGACCGAGATTAAAGTGAACGTCTCGCTCAAAGGGTCTAAGGGAACTTACGGTCGGTCTGTTCCGTTTGTCGCGTCTTCCGCGAGTCAACCGACCTTTGAACCTCCCGCCCGCGTTTCTTCCGCCGTTATCGGCGATTCTAACCGTTCCGTTTTTTCCGAATCCGAGTCTTCCGCGCCCCCCAAGCGAAAACGCGGAAGACCGAGAAAGAATCCGATTGCGGAACCGGTCTTGCAAGAGCGCGCCGTCGGCGACGGTTTCGCGCAAGACGTTCTCTTCGATCTTCCGTCGATAGAATCCGACGTCCTCCTGAACGAGAGGCGACTGGCGGAGCGGACTCCAATAGCGCCGCTCGCCGAGGTTTCCGTTCCTGAACCGCCCAGACGAAGGCGCGGAAGACCAAGAAAAAACCCCGCGCCGGAACAGGAACGCGCGGGAGACCGCGCGGGCGTCGCCAACGGCGCCCGACTGTCAATCTATAATCCGGATTCCGAGCCGACTCAATCGAGCGTTCGTCAAGCTCCGTTTTACGCGTCGGCGGAAACGACGTCGCCCAATTCGGAGCCGCGTTCGTTTCTGGACGCGTATCAGTCGGAGCAACGACGCCGCGCCCTCGACGCTCTGACGCCTCCTTCGGAAGCGCGTTTTGTCAATTCCGGCGGAATTGATCTTTCGGAATCGGAACGGGCTCTTTGGACGGTCGGCGATTTTGAAGCCGACGAACGAGAAACGACAATCCAGCCCCGCGAACCCTCGCGACAATTCGGCGACCGCGTCCCAGGCAATTTTCCTACTTTGGATGGCGAACCCCGACGCAGGGGGCGAGGACGTCCCAAAGGATCGACGAACCGTAAGTCGACAAACGTCGAGCGCCCCGGATTATTCCCGACGGCGCCGGACGACGAGGAAGAAATCGTGTCGCGCGATTCCAAGGGACACAACGTCGTGGCGCGTCCCAAAGAATCGACGCCGCGCTTAAAATCGGAAGATCGCGCCGTTCGTTTCGCGTCGTTGAACACGTTTGTCGAGGGTTTTTCGAACACGTTCGCTCGAAATGTCGTCAACGTCGCAATCGCTCAACCTGGCGCGATGAGTCCCGTCTTTATCTACGGCTCGACCAGCGTGGGAAAAACGCACCTTCTCGAGGGAATCTGCGACGCGTATTCGCGCAAGCCGGGCGCGAAACCCCCTCTATATATGACGTCCGAACAATTCACGTCCGCGTTTATTCATAGTCTTCGCGGCGGCGGATCTTTTCGCGACCGTTTTAAGGAAATCTCGCTCTTCGCGCTCGACGACATACATTTTCTCGAGGGAAAGACTTCGACGCAAACAGAACTCCTTAACGTCGTGGATTTTTTGCGCGCAAGAGGCGTTCAAATAGTCTTTTCCGCCAACAAACCCCTGAAAGATCTCGTGAAACTCCGCGGAGAACTGACGACGCGTATTGAAAGCGGAGTCGTCTGCGATATCAAAAATCCCGAACGAGAAACGCTTGCGAGAATCCTGCGCCAGATGGCGCTCGAAAGAAAGATCATTATCGGCGACGACGTTTGCCGATACGTCGTCTCCCGATTTGCAACGCACGCGCGTCAACTTTCGGGCGCGCTCAATCGTCTTCTGGCGACGCACTGGACGACTGGAGCGCCCGTCAACATGGATCTGGCGCGCGAAGCGCTCGCCGATCTGGCGACCTCGAATATCCGCAACGTCAGATTGGACGACGTCGAGCGCGTCGTCCAGGAGGTGTTCGGACTTGAATCCAACGCGCTCAAATCTTCCTCGCGCGCCAAGAAATGCTCGGATCCGCGCGCCGTCGCCATGTGGATCGCCAGAAAACACACGCGCGCCGCGCTCGCCGAAATCGGCAATTTCTTCGGCGGAAGAAAACATAGCGCCGTCCTTTCCGCTCAGAAAAAAGTCGACGAGTGGATCAAAAGAGGCGAAACGCTCGACGCGAGCGGCGCTTCTATTTCAGTCAATGAAGCGATTGAGCGCGTCGAACGCGCCCTGTCTTATCCGCTTCGGTAAACGCGGCGCCGTAAACAGTCGGCTTCCCAATATTAATTCGCCGTCTCTCGATAATCTTCGACGCGCAAAAAAGCGAGAGCCTTTTACGATTTTGTACGCCGTTGATTCGTTTGTCGCCTGGTTATGCAAAGCATTCGATCCTTTCTTAAAACCAATCAAATCACGTCTTAGTGTTGCCGATATTCAATTAAGTTAGCTTCGTTCCTTCATTCGTCGCAGAGTTCTTTAAGAGGTTTAGAGGTAGACTCCGGCTTTCCGCAATCGGCTGTCAGGAAAATCGCGGCGACAAAATCCTTGTGGTAAATCGTTTGTTCATTGAGCTGTGTTTCAACGTCTTTCCGTTTGAATTCGTCCGCGCGGCAGATTGCGGCTTTTAAACCGTCGCGTCTCAAACTCCGATCGAAAAAACGCGGACGTCTTTCCGTTAAGAAAAACGCCCGCGTCGTTATTTAGAGCTTAAACGTCTCGAAAAACCTCAACGCAACGAAATCTCGTTCGACTTAAGGAAGTCGAGGAATTTCTCATGGAAGTCTTCGATTTCCACGCCGGACAAGGTGTGATCGGACGCGCCTATCTCGTAACGGAACGAATAACTCCCCATGCCCTTTTCCATACCCTTGCCCTTGTAAGAAGTCAGGAACGAACGCTTAAGAATAAGCGGATGCTTAAACTCGTCAAGTTTAGCCGACAGCCCTTCGTAACCGGATTCAAGCGACCACACCAGCGAAAAGTCCTGCCAGGAACCGGGAAATTTCGACGGTTCCGCAAAACGATACGTCGGATAGCTCGACCCGGCAAATTTGTCAAGTTCAATTTCAAACCAAACGACCTGACCGCCTTCGGGCGAAACGACTGAAAGGACCTGTTTGTCAAGAACGCCAAGAGCTCCTATTTTGACGTCGGCGCTGTAAATCTCGACCGAATAATCAACTTTCTGCCATGGCGTCTTATCTTCCTTCGTCGCGACAAATTTCAGTTCGGCGCCGGATTGCAGGTAGATTTTCCCCACGTCTTCAAGCGCGGCCTTAATCTCGAGGTAGTGATCTTCAAGAGAAACGCCCGACTGAACGAAGCTCACGCCCGCAAGGCGACGTTCTTCCCGACATTTTTCCGCGCTGTCGACGGGCTTGCGCTGGTCGTCCGCGGCGCCTTTAAGAAAATACGCATGCCCCAGTTCGAATACGCGGAACGAATCGCGGAACGGACGATTTTTGGGCACGAGCGCGAGCAAATTCGGAATAAGCGTCGTTCGCATCTTCGCTTCGTAAGGCGCGATCGGATTGAGCAGTTGGAGCGCGTCGTCAGGCTCGAAACCGAGCTTCGACGTCCAATTGTCGTTAAACCAACCGTAGTTGTGGACTTCCAGAAAACCGTACCCTGCGGCAAGCAAACGCCGCGCGCGGTGCTCCAACTTGATATATTCCTCGACGAACAAAGGTTTTAGCGGCGCTTTCGGAAGAACGGGCTCGATATTGTCGAATCCGAATATGCGCGTGACTTCTTCAACGACGTCTTCTTCAATAGAAATATCTTTCTTACTGCGAAACGCGGGAACGCCGACGCGAAGGGTTCCGTCCGGGAGAAAATCGGCTTCAAATTGGATCGAGCGAAGGATTTCAAGGGTCTTTTCTTGCGGGAAATCGACGCCGACCAAGGCGTTCATACGACCGGGCGCGAGTTCTATATAGCGCGTTTCATCTTGAAGATCTCCGGCGAGCGAATAACGCGTTTCCACTTTAAAGGGAACGCCGGACTCTTCGAGCAACTTCAAAATACGCTCGGTTCCGACCTTGACGTTAGCGGGCGGTTGCGTCTTTTCGTAACGTTGCGACGCGTCGGTGCGAAGATTGAGCCGACCGGACGTCTTGCGAACGCGTTCGGCGCGGAAATTCGCCGACTCGAGCATGACGCGCGTCGTCTTCTCGGTGATTTCCGTTTCAAGACCGCCCATAATCCCCGCGATCGCGACCGGCTTTTTGCCGTCGCAAATCATCATGTCTTCCGCGATCATCTTTCGTTCGACGCCGTCGAGCGTTTGAAAAACGCCTTCTTTGCCCATTGGCGCGACGCGAATATTCGACACGAGATCCGCGTCGAAAGCGTGCGTCGGCTGACCGAGTTCCAAACTGACGTAATTCGTTAAATCGACGAGAAGGTCGATCGTCTTTTGCCCGAGCGCGTGCAATCGACGCTGCATCTTCATCGGAGAAGGAACGCGCGTCGAATTCGCTTCGACATTGAAAACGATTCCCGAGTAGCAAAGGCAGTTTTCGTCTTCTATTGAAACGGGAAACGCGGGCAAATCCCTATACCGATCGACGTCGTGACGAGGATACGGCTTGAGTTCGCGGTGAAAAATCGCCGCAAGTTCGCGCGCAAAACCGTAGTGTCCCCAGAGGTCGGGACGGTGCGTCAGGCTTTTATTGTCGATCTCAATGAGAACGTCCTCGGCGGGAACGTAGTCGGAAAATGGAGAGCCTATTTCGACGTCGGCGGGACATTCAAAAAGAACCTCATGCCAAGAACTCATGCCCAATTCGGCGGCGCTGCACAGAATTCCTTCGCTCGTATGACCGTAGACCTCGGACTTTTCGATTTTTTTGTCGCCCAGCGCGGTTCCGGCGGGCGCGAAAGGCGCCTTTAATCCGACGCGAGCGTTAGTCGCGCCGCAAACGGTTTTATAGGTTCGAGTTCCGCAATTCACTTCGCAGAGCGTTCGCGTTTTACCGTCCGGAGTTTCAAAAGGCGCGGCGGACGCGATTTCCCCGACGACGACTCCGTCTACATGACGCGTGATTGTTGTTATACCTTCGACTTCCGCCGTCGCCATCGTCAGCTTGTCCGCGACGACCTTCGGATCGACGTCCGAAATATCGACGAAATCAGAAATCCAGTCAAGAGAAATAAACATAACGACCTCTTTGCTTCGCGGCTACGCGAACGCCAAATCAAACGAAAATTTCTGTCGCGCGCGTTAAGTAAAAATCAATCTTCCAACAACCAAACGAGCAGGCCTTTCTGAGCGTGCATACGATTGGACGCTTCTTCCACGACTCTGCTTTGCGGCGAGTCAATCACGTCGTCCGTTACTTCCAAACCGCGACGCGCCGGCAGACAATGAAGGAAAATCGCGTCCGGACGCGCCAGCCCCATTAGCTCGGCGTTCACCTGATACGGCTTGAACGCGGCAAGTCGTTCCGCTTCTTCCTGTTCCTGTCCCATGCTGACCCAGACGTCGGTGTAGATCGCCCGAGCGCCGCGAACCGCTTCGCGAGGATCTTCAATGAAAACAAGTTCAAAACCAGCCTGACGTTGAGCGGTAAACAGTTCGATCTCTTCCGAGCTGAACCGGTATCCTTTCGGCGAAGAAACGACGATCTTGCAACCGAGCATCGCGCACGCTTCAATCAGGCTGGCGGCGACGTTGTTGGAGTCGCCAACCCACGTAATTTGAACGTCGTCGAACGAGCCAAACTCTTCCTTAATCGTAAGCATATCGGCGAGAGCTTGACAGGGATGGGCTTTGTCGGTAAGCGCGTTAATCACGGGAACGCTCGAATATTTCGCGAATTCCTGAACCGTCTCGTGTTTCTTAGCGCGAAAACTGACGCAGTCGACCATGGAGCTCAGAACTCGAGAGACGTCCGGAATCGACTCGCGTTTGCCAAGTCCGATATGTTGTTCTTCAAGTAGCATGGAGCCGCCGCCAAGGTGCGTCATTCCGGCTTCGAAACTCACCCTCGTGCGCAACGACATCTTTTCGAAAATCAGACCGAGTACTTTGCCGTCAAGTCGTTTAGGACGGACGCCCTTGAAGAAGTCGACCTTCATCTCTTCGGCAAGTTTCAAAATCGTTTTTAACTCTTCGACGTCGAGGTCGGCAAGGGTTAAAACGTGGCGCAAAGGTTTCATCGATCACGCTCCCTTCTTTAACGCGGCTTCGAGGATATCCAGACCTTCGTCAAAAACCTCGAACGGAGTGTTGACCGCCGGCAACAAACGAATGACTTTGCCGTGCGTGCAGTTAATAAGCAAATGATTTTCCATACAACGTTGAACGAAGCGGGTTCCCTCGATCTTAAGTTCCAGACCAATCATCGCGCCGACGCCGCGAACGTCCTGAATGAGATCCATCTCGTTCTTCCATTTCGTCATTCGTTCCTTGGCGCGTTTTTCAATCTGCTTCGCTCGTTCCAGCAACCCTTCTTCTTCAACCATCTTAATCGTCGCGATACCCGCCGCGGCGGCAATCGGATTGCCCCCGAACGTCGAGGCATGCATTCCCTTGCGCAGACTCGGCGCAAGTTCCTGTTTACACAGCATCGCCCCGGCGGCCACCCCGCTGCAGACAGTCTTCGCCAACGTCATCACGTCGGGTATGACGTTGAAGCGTTGGTACGCGAACCATTCGCCCGAGCGACCGCAACCCGTCTGAACCTCGTCGAAAATCAAAACCAGACCATGCTTGTCGCAAAGAGCGCGGAGTCCTTGCAGGAACTCCAGAGACGGAATATTGACGCCCCCTTCTCCTTGAATCGGCTCGAGCATAATACCCGCCGTTTCGTCGTCAACCGCCGCCTCTACGCCCGCAAGGTCGTTGTAATCGCAGTAGACAAATCCCGGCAACAGAGGTTCAAGTCCTTCGTGGTACTTCTGTTGAGCGGTCGCGGTCACGGTCGCCATCGTGCGTCCATGAAACGAGTTATGGAACGTAATGATCTTATATTTGCCCTTCGGGGCGTGAAGACGCGTTAATTTGATCGCGGCCTCGTTCGCCTCGGCCCCGGAATTGCAGAAAAACGCTTTGCCGCCAAAACTTCGTTCCGACAACAACTTGGCCCAAAGTCCCTGTTCCTCCATATACCAGCTGTTGGGCACGTGAATTAGGCGCGCGACCTGGTCTTGCAACGCTTTCACGACCGGTTTCGGACAGTGTCCGAACATATTGCACCCCCAGCCGGGAAAAAAATCGATATAACGAACGCCTTCCGCGTCCCAAATAAACGGACCTTCCCCTCGAACAAGCGCGACGGGATATCGCGTGTAATTAGGAATGACGTATTGATCGAAAAGCGAAATAATCTCTTGCGAACTTCTGACCATTTTAGCATGTCGTCGTTGAACGACGTTCCTGTTGGACGTGTGGTAAATTGTCCGTAGTTTTGAAGTTATTAATGAAAGACGATCCGACTAACGCGGACGTTTGTCGACGATTTCGGTGCCAACCCCTTGACTTGTAAAGATTTCCAGAAGTATGGAGTGTCGGAGCCTGCCATTAATGATGTGAACTTTTTCGACTCCGCGTTCGATCATTTTCAGACAAGACTGAATCTTTGGAATCATTCCCCCGACAATCGCGCCGGACGAGAGCATTTTGCGCGCTTCGTCGGCGGTCAACGAACTGATCATCGAGTCCGGATCGTCCGGATTGGTGCGAACGCCGTTGACTTCGCTCACGAAGACCAGCTTATTGGCATGAAGTTCTTTCGCAACCTGCGTGGCCGCGACGTCGGCGTTAACGTTCAACCCATGCCCGGAACCGTCGTCAAGGAGCGTGTACGACGGTATGATCGGAATCATTCCCCGTTCGCAACAATCGAGAATCCTGGGAACGTCGACGCGCGTCACTTCGCCGACCCAGCCCAAATCAACATCCGCGCCGGAGTCGTCTTTGACCGTCGTCTTTTTGCCGTACAAAACGTTCGCGTCGTAAGGATCCGAAAGAGCCGCCGCCGCCCCTCCGTAAAACTTAATTTCCTCGACAAGGTTCCCTGAAATCCGTTTTGCCAGAACTTCGCGCACCACGTTAAGCGTCGCGTCGTCGGTATAACGTCGTCCTTGGACGAAACGAGGAGCCACGCCGGCTTCGGTCATCGCCTGACTAATCGCGGGACCTCCCCCGTGAACGACCACGGGCTTCTTGCCGACCGTCTCCATAAACACCAGATCGGTGACAAGATGCATCATCGCGTTCTCGTCTTCCATGAGACTTCCGCCCAGTTTAACGACGGTAATCTTGCCGCGATGCTCGCGAATCCATTTCATTGCTTCAATGAGAACGTCCGCTTTCTCGCTGGCCTTACTATGTTCATTCTTCATTGCGACGCCATAGCGTTCCGTCAGGGACGACGCGCAAGATCCACCGGCGCGAAGACAAAACGGAACTCCTGCAAACCCGGAAACTTCCGGCAATAAAAACAAACGAAGGTTTTGCGTCTTAACGCGTCGTTACAAAACGCGATAATGCGCAAAACCTGCGATACCTGCAACAACCGCGCCGCGCTACGGAACGACGACCGCTCCGCGCGACGCAAGACCCGACTTAACCGGCTCAGTCGCCGACGTACGGCATCAACGCCATAAAACGCGCGCGTTTAACGGCTGCGGCAACTGCGTGCTGGCTAACGGCGGAGCAACCGGTCTTACGACGACTGATGATTTTACCTTGACGGCTGGTAAGCTTTTTGAGAAGTTCGACGTCTTTATAGTCGACAAACATCGGCCGAGGGCGCTTCCCGTCTATCGTCAACGGATCGCGTTTCTTACCGTGAGTCTTGGTCTTCGAACGTTTGCGGTTAATACGATTCTTCTTAAATGCCGGAGGTTTGGACATAATTCTACCAAAAAATCTCTAACGATATGTTGAACATATACGCCTACTTTGCGAGCGAACGCTATTAGGCGCCCGACCTCTCCTTAAACCAAGCTCAAACGGATCGCTTTGCTTGAGCGCGTCGACGCAAGTCGACGGAGTATTCGCCGGGTTGGATATACGTCGTCAAGTATAATCGAAAATGTCGGCTCCGCAAGGGGGCGCGACTCTTTTTTACCAAGTTTCCTGATAAGAAACGCGGACGAGGACGCGAAAGCGCGAAGCGTCCCAAAGGAGTCGTCGTCGCGAAGATCGTCGAGCGCGGGCGAGGCGAAAGATCGAGAACCGGCCTCGCCGCGTTCGTTTCAAGACTTTGCATTCGAAAGAATAGAATCTATTAATTCGTTGAGTTTTTCGTCGGTATTCTCCGTCGGAACGTCGTCTCCGGGTTCTTCGTCTCTGACGAGTCTCGGACCTCGTTGAACGAGAGCCTCTTTCTCCAGGACGTCGACGATCCTGCCCGAAATCAAATTGAGCGTTTCCAATTCCCGAAGACCAATACTTCGACGCTTATTCGCGAAAAACCACGCCACCCCTAAAATTGTCGTGTCCGACATTACCGGAACGCAGACGGAACAGGTAAAATCTTCGGGCACGTTCCAAGCCTCCGCCAGACAATCTTCGTTGACGACGACGGCGTTTCCCAGAAGAGCTTCAACTTCAGCCCTGGCGGTTCGGAGCGGACGCGGCGCGTCCAAAAAACGCTCGTCGGGCAACCCCCAAAGGGCGCGCGGAGAAAGATTCGTCGTCGCGTCGTCGAGAAGATAAAGAGCGGCGGCGTCAAAGTCGCCGAGCGCGGAAGCGCCGACGCGTAAAACGTCGCGAAGACGTATCGAAAACGACGAGCGCGAACAGGAACGGGGATTTATGCGCTTAATCGCGGCGACCGCGAGTTCTCCCTCGCAAGTCTCGACTTCAAAGCGCCAGCGGTAATTTTCGGCCAGGTTCGACGCGAAAGACGAGGCGAGGCGGCAGGCGGCGTCCCAATCAAGTTGCGGAAGCGCGTCCGGAACGCGTTCAAGAACCAAAAAACCGCACGCCTTGCTTCCCCCCGCGACGATCGGAAACGCGGCGCGATTCGTCGAGTCGCGATCGTCGAGAAGCGTCGAAAGTTCGGAAGAGCCGGCTCGAACAAAACGAAATTCATAACCGAGAGCTTCCCGGAATTCGCGAAGCGTCTCGGGCACGCTTCCTAAGAAAGGAATCTCGTTAGGGTCAAACGCAGACTTGACCAAAGGAAAGTTGAACATGTTTTCGTCGCCGACGGGGTTGGAATACATAAGCTGTTTGTCCGTTATAAAGTCTTGCCGTTTGCTTGCCAAGGCGCTCGTCTGGGAAACGCCTTTAAGGAATCGTCCTACGTTTTCGGTAATTCGAATAAAAACTTAACCGGCGCTTTTTTTCCGATATTTCGGTTGCATTCGTTTGTGAGGTTTATAGCTTGAATCGAAAAAGACCGACGAAAAACAATCGACGAGTTTAATCTTTTTTCGATAAAGAGGCGTAAATTATAAAAACAAACCGACCCGCGCAATCTTGAAAAAGAACCCCTCGGACAAATCGTCTCAACCGTTAGAATCCTCTCAATTACCCAAGAGCGAAAAAAAAACTAAAAAAAAAGGGGCGGAAGAGTTCCAATTTAGGCGCGTTGATATTATGATATGACGGTAGAGTCCCGGTCTCTTTGCGCTTGGCGCGTCGAAAGGCGCGCGGCTCTCCAGGGGGCGGCTTTCAAACGCGTCGACGCAAGGCGCTCGATTCGGCGTCGCGACGATTGACTTACCCAAATACGCGGGACGCGCGCCGATCTTTGAAAGCCTTGGCGTCGCGGCGTTTGGCGTCCAGGCATGTTTAAACGAGGTTTTTCCGAATGAAACGACATTTCGCGATTAGTTCCGCTATCCTATGTATCTGCGCGTTATGCGCGTCGGCCTTTGCGGACGCGCCCGGCAAACTTGTTCCCGAAACGGACGCCAACGCCGCGGGTCTGACCCGCGCCTGGTTCGCTCAAACGACTTTGGTTCAAGGGCGCGAGTGGGTTACGAGCGCGACGTTCCAGGACGGAACCTTGTTTGTCACGACCGACGGCGGCAAGCTTCAGGCGTTTGACGGCGAAACCGGCAACTCTCTTTGGTCCGTCGACTGCGGTTCGGGGCTTCTTCTCCAACCGGCGGTCAACAGCAGGTTGGTCGCGGCGATCTGCGGAACCAATCTTCTCGTCTACGACCGTTTCACGGGAAAGAAACTCCAGGAAACGCGCCTTTACGGCAATCCGTCTTCGGCGCCGGCGATGAGCGAGCGCGAGATTTTCGTGCCATGCTTCTCCGAACGTATTCTCGCCTATCAAATCCAGCCCGAGACGATCGAGACCGATATGGTTACGAAAACGGTCGGCGCGATGAACGAACAGTCCGACGGGCTTGGCAAAGCGACCGAGTACTGGGCGAAGAAATTTCAGGATTACCGCGAAACCGTCGCCAAATCCGCTTACGCTATTAAGAGTCTTGACGATCGTCGTCCTTATCCCTGCGCTTCTTTCGGAATTTCGATGACCGCTCCCATCGTGGGAACGCAAACTTACGCGAACGACTACGTCGGTTGGTCGACCAACAAGGGATGGCTTGTTTTCGGCAGACTGGAACGCAATTCCTCCGACAACCCTTTCAAACTTTACGTTAAGTTCCAGGTGCGTCCAAACTTCTCCTACGTCAACGAATCGCGAATAGGCAACAAAGCGCTGATTCCGCGCGACGACGTCGAAAGCGCGCCGTTCTTTATGCCCGAGGATTTGAGCGTTCAAAACATGGCTCTCAAACCCGAGCATCGTCGCGGCGGATTGTTCGTCGTCGGTTCTCAGTCCGGACACGTTTACGCCCTCAACGACGCGAGCGGCGAACTTCGGTGGACTTACCTGACAAGAACCGGCGTCTCGAACAGAATCGCCGCGTTCGACAAGAGCGCCTACATCCCGACCGAATCCGGCGAATTCTACAGCGTCAACGTCGAAACGGGGATTGAAAACTGGAATACGGGGGGGGTCGTTCAGACGATCTCGGCGTCCGACAAGCGTCTTTACGTCGTCGACGCGTTGGGAAGAATCGTCTCGATCAACCGAGCGAACGGCGAACGCGAAAAGGTCCTGGATATCGGACTGGTCGAATTTAAAGTCTTCAATCAGGATAACGACCGTATTTACATCGTTTCCAGAAACGGCGTCGTTCAATGCCTCCATGAAATCCGTTGCGAACAACCGGTCAAGCACCGCGAATCCTGTCGGGAAGTCTTTGCGCGGATCATGAACGAATCGGCTGAAGAAGCCCCGCAAGTTGAAGAGAGAAGACCCGTCGCCGTCGTTGACGACGAGGAAGAAGGAGAAGAAGAGGAAGCGGAAGAGGAAGAATCGACCGAAGCGGACGATTCCGACGACGATCCTTTCAGCGACTCCGACGACTCCGGCGATTCCAACGACTCCGTCAAAGCGCAAGATTCCAACGACGACAATCCCTTCGGCGATTCGTCCGACGACGATCCCTTCGGGGGCGATTTTTAAACAAAGCGCTCGCGTTAGGGCGAGACGCTGACGTTAAACGCGCGGTCGGACGCCGACGTCGACCGCGCGTTTTTTGTTTTTTCTCGGCAGTTTTCCAAGGCTCTTTCCCTCAAAAGATTATTCCGATGACAAACCTCAAAACGTTGTTCGCCGCGACGATCGCGGCGTGCCTTTGTTTCTATTCCGCAACGCGGGCTCAAGAAGCGAAGGATCTTTCGGCGCTTCCCGCCGTCGGCGCCGTCTCGGCGGAGCCGATTCCCCATTTTCCAAGTCGGCTCGCCGCGTTCGTATGGCGCAACTGGAACTTGATCGAAATCGAACGCATGGCCGAAACCGTAGCCGCTTCGCCGGACGAGCTCAAAGAGATCGCTCGAGCGCTTGGGCTTCCGGAGTATCGCTCGCCTTCGTGGGATCCGGCGCGTTCCTACATAACGATCGTCCGGAGAAACTGGTCGCTGCTTCCTTACGAACAGCTCTTGACCCTTCTGCGTTTTGAACCGAAAGAATTCGCGGAAAAGTTGCGCGAGGACGATTTTCTTTCGGTGAAACTTGGCGTCAAGCCGACTTGCGAGCCGTTGTTTTACGCGAAGCCGACCGAAGAAGAATTGGCGCGAACGCGCAAAATCGCGCAAAACGTCCGCCGAATTCTCGGAGACGAACTGGATCTTCCGGAAGTTGATCGATTTGCTTTTCTGCAAGAGTTTGAAGGCGATTCGGACGTTTCGGAACGAAGCGTCGAGATTGAAGAGCGCGAAACGCCGTCCCAATTTGAGATTTGCTACCTGCATTCATATTTCGCAGTCTTTGGCGATCCGCTTCTTCAAGACAGTTCCCTGCTCTATCCGGACAAACTCTTTGCAAAGCTCCGCGCGCGCGGAGTCAACGGCGTCTGGCTGCACTCGCTCCTACGCGATTTGACGCCGGGAACGGAAGACTTCCCCGAATTCGGAGAGAAGTCGGACGTTCGTCGCGCCAATCTTCGCAATTTAGTCGAACGCGGCAAAAAATACGGAATTGACGTTTATCTGTACATGAACGAGCCTCGCTCCATGCCGACGGCTTTTTTTGAGAATCATCCGGATGAAAAAGGCGTGGCGGAGGGCGCGTATTGCGCGATGTGCGCGTCGGCGCCGAAGGTCAGAAAATGGCTCGTCGACTCGCTTGAACGCCTTTTCCGCGACGTGCCCGGTTTGGGCGGCGTCTTTACTATTTCCGGTTCGGAAAACCTCACGACCTGCGTCTCTCATGGTCGTTTTGCGGATTGTCCGCGCTGTTCGCAATTCGGCGACGCCGATCTGATCGTCGATCTCAACGCGGCGATTGAAGAGGGCGTTCACAAAGCGGCGCCCGACGCGAAAGTTATCGTTTGGGATTGGGGATGGCGCGGGCACGCGATCTCGACCGATATTGTCGAACGCCTGCCGAAAAACGTCTGGCTGCAGTCGGTCAGCGAATGGTCGATCCCCGTTAATCGGGGCGGCGTGTCGACGTCGGTTGGAGAATACTCGATCTCCGTCGTCGGTCCCGGTCCGCGAGCGACCGCGCACTGGGCGGCGGCAAAAAAGGCGGGGCTTAAAACGATCGCCAAATGCCAGTTTAACTCCACTTGGGAAATCGCGTCGATTCCTTCGATTCCGGCGCTCGAACTCGTCGCGCGGCACGCGCGCAACCTTTCGCGCGCGGGCGTCGACGGGGTTATGGCGGGCTGGTCGCTCGGCGGCTATCCGACGATCAATTTGGAAATCGTTCATGCGTTCGCGACCGATCCCGAGGCGACGGTCGACGGCGTGTTGAACCGACTCGCCGAGGACTACTACGGCAAACAAGGCGCGAGTCTGGCAAGAGAGGGCTGGAAAGAGATTTCGACCGCTTTTGAAGAGTTCCCGTACGGCGGCAGCGTCATGTATTGCGCGCCGACGCAAATCGGTCCCGCAAACCTCCTGCGCGAACAAGCGACCGGCATGCGCGCGACGATGGTCGGGATTCCCTACGACGATCTTGACGCCTGGCGTTCTCCCTATCCCGCTCCTGTTTTCGCCGATCAAATGCAAAAATGCGGCCAAGGATTCCTAACGGGCGCGGAAAAACTCGACCAGGCGGCGCGATTCGCGCCCGAGTCTAAACGCGTCGACGCCCAAAAGCAAGCGCGCTACGCGGAAGTCGCGGGCGTCAATTTTCTCAGCGTCGCCAATCAAATTCCCTTTATACAGCCTGCCCTTCTCGGGAAA